>JBGSPI010000081.1:0-8092 GCA_041738715.1 Chamaesiphon sp. | reverse complement strand
TGTTATTGCACCTCTGATTGAAGCTGTCGGTGCCAGGGTCTTGTACCTGTCTCCTTATTCCCCAGAATTCAATCCAATTGAGCATTGGTGGTCTCAGTTAAAAGCCTTCCTCCGACAGTTTTCACCTACCAACTCTATGATGCTGGATGCTTTGATTGCAATAGCGATAGATTTAATCAATCCTGTTCACCTTCGTAATTGGTTTGCACACTGTTGCTATTGTCCCTCATAAACCCGCAAACCGCTGTATCTCGATCGACCACAATTCCAGGTAGACTAGCTACTGTCGATCGTCAATCAATTCGCTGTAGGTTCTAAACCCATCAACCTCCACCCCGACAATTCTATAGCGAAGAGATCGAGTTTAAATCTCCAATTGCCGAGGATCTTTTACTGGTGGATGCCAACCTGCTTCAAGCCATAATGCACGAGCTTCTCGAATCGATCTTTCTCCCTTGTATTTTTCATCATTCATATCCAACCTGTCACAAGTTGCCCGCCCAATCGCAGTAGTCCCAATAACTTTCGTCGCATCTAGCGACCATATAAAATGCTCTTGCCACAACTGATTTCGTGGATTAAACAACGGTAAAATAGTAGAAGTTTCCAGATCGCGTCCGACCACAAAATTATAGCGGTTTTGATTGCACCGATTACATGCAAGTGCGAGATTTTCTTCGGTATCCGAACCACCTAGAGAACGCGGCTGCAAATGGTCGATTGTAAAGCGAGAAGCACTGATTTTTTCGGATGAGTGGCAATACTCACATAAATAATCTGCCCGATTACGAACATATTTTTTAGTAAATTCACTTACACTCATTTTTGGGCAACCAATAGCGAATTGAGGTAAGTAAATATGCGATCGAGTTCGCTAATACTATTTAGTTCTTCCTGTTCAGTATGCGTGAGTGTTGCCGACTGATTTTTGGCGATCAGTTCTTCCAGTTTATCTTGAAGATCGTCCGTAAATTTGAACAGCCGCAAGTCATCGACTTTTTCGACTCTGATACCCGTTTCGAGGAGGGACTGGGGACTGATAACTACTTGCATGGTTAGTTGCCTTGATTTCTGAGATTGATGTCTCAGTTATCTATGATAACGTGCGTCGTGGGCTGAGAGCCTAATAATTGCCAAATATCTCGATCGATCTCAACTAGTATGGTATATCATCAACACTCGTTCGCGTAGCGTAGGCGAAGCCTAATCGATTCTCCGAGTAAGCAAACATTGCAGTTAAAATAGAACCAAGAACGAGTAAAAGAGCGTAACATTGTCGATCGTCGTGAGACGACGCGCAAGCTTCGAGCAGCAGATAACAAAATGAGTACCCTTTACAGCAAAATCGATTCCAGACAGATCCCGATCTACTCGATCCAAGATACTGCAAGGTATTTACGAATTCCAGCTAGTACCATTCGCTCGTGGACAATTGGACATCGCTACTCTGTCAAAAGTGGCTCCAACTTCTTCGCGCCGCTCATCGAAATCTCCCCAGCCAAACCCTACCTACTATCTTTCACCAACCTCGTTGAAATCCATGTCCTGCGGGCTATTCGCCAGCATCACAAGATTCAACTACATAAAGTGAGAACTGCCCTAGATTTCATTAATGCAGAATTGAAAGTAGCTCATCCCCTTGCCACTCAAAAATTTAGCACCGATGGCATCGATCTATTTGTCGAACACTATGGAGCCTTAATCCAAGCTAGCCAAGCCGAGCGCAACCAATTAGAACTAGCAATTCATACCCACATCCAAAGAATCGAAGCCGACGACCAGGGATTGGCGATTAAACTATATCCCTTCACTCGTTCCCATGAAGAAAATAATCCCCGCATTGTAGTTGTCGATCCCCGCATTGCCTTTGGTCGCCTGACGATCGATGGTACAGGTATCGCTACCAGCATCCTCAAAGAACGCTACTCAGCCGGAGATTCGATCGATGACTTAGCCATAGATTATGATTGCGACAGGCTATCGATCGAAGAAGCAATTCGCTGTGAACTATCGCCGATAGCTGCATGACTGAATTTGAGATTTGATCCCATTATCGATCGTCATTAAACTAGCTCCCAGGCATCAGTGGCTATTAATAACTCTTGCAAATTATCTGGAAAATCACCATTCCCAACCATCTTGGTAAACACCTCATAACAATCTCGTTTATCCCCAGCCTTGCGCGGATAACCTAACCATAACACAATCAGAACTTGTCGCTCCTCACTGCTAAAAGCCCTAAAAAACAATCGATACCGATGCGGTAGCCCCATCCCCTTCATCCGTCCATATCTTCGCAACGGTCCAGTCAAAGCAAACTGAGTCGCCAGCGGATCTAATGCGATCTTCTCCTTAATCCCCAGCATCACAGCAGCTAACAGCTTTACATCAGGATGTCCGAGGTAATCTGCTTCCGGTAACTCAGCCTTCAACAGCTTCACCCGTTCCCGCAGTTGTCGTCGTTGTTCGCCAAATAACTGGCTGTGAAAGTAAATTTCCCAACCATTACGGATGAGTACGCCCATTAATCGACAACCACTCCAGCTAACAGTTCATCATCTTCATCCGCCATCTCCTCGGTATAGGCTTCCAGATGTTCGGGATTAGTCAGAGCATCTTTAGTAACTAAGTCTAAAAATAGACTCAGCATCAGATCGTCTGAATCTGAATCTGGTTCGACTGGCTGTGGTTCTAACTTAACTAGCACAGTATTATCGTTCAATACCTCCACCCATCCCGTCGCATTCACAAACTGCGGATGATCGCGGTAGAAACTAGCAGGTAAGCGAAAACCAGACGCATTGCCGATTTTAGCAGGGGCAAGTGGATAGGTTGGATTAGTCACGATCGAGCTTGAGTTATTACTAACAGTTATAACATCAGCTTAGCAAAAAAACGAATCGGTGCGATAATTAGTTCTAAAGGGCTACTCTAGTACACAAGAACGCTAGAAGTGACTGCTCGCCAGATAGCTTCAAACTTGTCAACAGCCGATCGCCGCGCGGCGAGAAGTCGCTGGAGGCGTTCCCCTTAGTCTTTCCTTGAGATTTTCCATGCGAAATCTGTTGATCGTTGAATCTGCTGGCAAAATCAAAAAGCTCAAAAGCATCCTCGGCTCTGACTGGGATGTTAAAGCCTCGATCGGGCATATTCGTCAACTCGCCAATGATGGGGAAGGTTCATTAGGCTTTGAATTGGGTGCAGAGACGATCGATTGTCGCTATATCCCTCGCGATGAAAGAGCCAAACAAACAATCGCCGGACTAATTGCCGCAGCCAAACAAGCAGATCGAGTCTTCATCGCCTCAGATCCAGATCGGGAAGGTGAAGTAATTGGTTGGCACATCGCCCAAGTCTTGAAACTCAAACAGCCCCAGCGCATTGTCTACCAGGAGATTACTGAATCCGCAGTCAAAAAAGCGATTGCTAGTCCTCGCTCGCTTGATATGGCTCTAGTAGAGGCAGGTAGGTGTCGTGATTGTCTGGATAAACTAGTAGGCTACAAAGGATCGCCGCTAATCTGGCGACTGAATAACGGTGCCAAAAGCGTCGGACGAGTACAGTCTGCAACTCTCCACTTAGTCTGTCAGCGAGAGCGGGAAATTCAAGCCTTCATACCCCAAGATTATTGGTCGGTATTTGTAGACTATGCCGAAGGTTTCAGAGCTTTCTATAATGGCACTGCCCAAGCTATTTCGCCAGCAGCAGAGGAGGAAACTAGCGATGATGCGGGCGCGACAGAAAAAGTCGCCGAATCGACGCGCGTATTGAGTCAAGCTGAAGCCGAAAGATTAGTGGAGATCGGTAAAGCTAATCCCCATCAAGTCCAAACAATCGAAGGTAAACTCGCCCCCAAAAAGCCACCCGCTCCATTTATCACTTCCTCACTTCAACAAGCCGCAGGAGCGCGCTTGAAGTTCAGTCCCGAACATACGATGTCAGTCGCGCAGAAACTCTATGAAGCTGGACTGATTACCTATATGCGGACTGATTCGGTCGAACTCAGTCAGGATTTTTGTACAGCCGCACGGGAATGGTTATTGTCCCACGATCCAGACAATGTGCCCACTAAAGTCTCCAAACAGCGTAGTTCCAAAGACGCTCAGGAAGCTCACGAAGCGGTCAGACCAACGGATCTAACTAAAGCCTCAAGCGAACTCAAACAACAGCTTTCAGAGGATGAATTCGCGTTGTACCTGATGATTTGGATGCGATCGATCGCGTCTCAGTGCAAACCCGCACAGATTCGCAAAACCGCGATCGTTACTCAATCTGGCGAGATCCAGTGGCAAGCTAGAGGACAAATGCTCGAATTCGCTGGCTATGCCAAGTATTGGAAGGATATTAGTGGTGATGCAGTCCTGCCCAGCTTGCAGCCCCAGCAACTACTCACCGTAGCTAACGTCAATCACGAGCAGAAACAAACCCAACCGCCACCACGTTACTCCGAACCTAAACTCGTCCAATTGATGGAACGTCGCGGTATCGGTCGTCCTTCTACTTACGCGCCAACAATTGCCACGCTCAAGCAGCGCAATTATGTGGATCTGGTTAAGAGTAAGGTACAGCCGACGATTGTTGGTTTACAAGTGGATGACTTTCTCATGCAAGCTTTGCCAGAATTGATTCAATCGGAATTTACCGCCCAGATGGAGACTCAACTCGATGCAATCTCCAAGGGGAAACAAGAGTGGCAAAGTTACCTGATTGAGTGGAATCAAAGTTATTTCGTACCAGCTTTAAGTAGGGCTACTAAGAATCTGCCAGAGCAGGACAATAGCTCGTTCCAGGGTAAGCCGCTGGAGAAATCGCGATTGAAATGTCCGACTTGCACCAAGCCAATGTCCAAAGTACCCAGCAAGAAGGTGAAAAAGGGGTATTTTCTCAAGTGTGAGGATGGATGTAAAGATACTGAGGGCAAAGGGTTGGTGATGTTCTGGTCGGAGCGATCCAATCAGTGGCAGATTCCACAGCCTAAAACCGAGCAGTCATCACCAGTGAATCTAACCGAACATCTTTGTCCAGTCTGCCAAAAGCCGCTCGAAGAATATAGTTACACGAAGGATGGACAAGCAAAATCGATGTTGCGGTGTTCGGATGCGATTGCTCGCAGTAAGCCCAAACATAAGGATGTTGCTTATTTTCGGGGCAAGGAGGGGCAGTGGTGGAGTTCAAAATTGGGAAATCTCAGTGCGGATGCTGTTAAACCGAAGTGATAGTAGTATCTTAAATTCCTATAATCTGGGGATCGATCGCAATTGCCCGCTTGTAGTCCCTAGCTGCCCCTAACGCATCATCAAGGAGATCTCGTTTGAGCAGACTCCGCACCAGATAAGCAGCAGCCAGATTCGAGTCGATCTCGATCGCCCGATCGTAATCCGCCAAAGCACCCACCGAATCGCCCAGTTCCTTGTGCTTGAGCGTACCGCGATTGTAAAAAGCCTCGGATAAACTAGGATCTAGCTCGATCGCCCGATCGTAATCGGCGAGGGCACCATCTAGATCCAGCAGTTTGACATTCTTAAGCAATCCCCGACAGTTGTAGGCAGGCGCGAAAGTCGGATCTAACTCGATCGCTCGTTCATAATCAGCTAGAGCATATTCGATATCCCCCAGCTCACAGTATTTAATCAATCCACGAGTGGTATGCACTGAGGCATCATTAGGGTCGAGAGCGATCGCCAAATTGAGGTCGGCTAAGGCTCCAGGAATGTCACCTAACTGCTGATATCTAAGTAAGCCCCGATTAGCATAAGCAATGGCATAATCGGGGTCATGCCTAACGGCTGAGTCGAAATCGGTAATCGCGCCTTGAATATCTCCCAATCGGGCAAACTTAAATGAACCGCGATAGTTATAGGCTTTAGCATAGTTAGGGGCGAGGCTTAAGGCGCGATCGTAAGCAGCTAAAGCACCCTGATCGTTCCCAGCTTGAGATTGTCGATTGCCGATGGCAATATAGCGATCTGGGGTAATAACATTCCGATCTCGTTTTGACGATTTCCTAAAAGGAAAGCTATGCGAACGCTCTGACATAATATGGATCGGGTAGTGTAAATGTAAAGACTATACAAAGGAGCGGGGTGTTGGTAAACTTACCCAATAATTCGGGATTTTCTCAATTTTCTTGACTAGAGGCTAATCCGATGAAATTGATAAGTGACGCTATTCTACACCAATCTTTTCCTTGGAGATCGTCCCAAACATTGGCAACCTACAGCGTAATTACCCCCGTAAAATGGCGATAAATCCTCCGCTCGAATAGTTACAATCGCGCTCGGTCGGCTAACTTCAGCTTGGAGTGCGCCTTCTAATCGGGAGTAAGTTTAATCCCTAAATTCAAAGCTGGATTATTCAGCCACCTGTCACCCACATGTGTATAAATCGCTGTAGTCCGAGGGTCGGCATGACCCAGTAAATCTTGCACCTGCCGCAAAGATGCACCACTTTGAATCGCCAAGGTACCCGCTGTATGCCGCAGTGAGTGAGCCGATAAAGTCCGACCCTCGCCATACTTGAGATCGAGATCTTTGAGATAACCATCGACGATCTTTCTCACCCCCCGCCGCGAGAGCCGAAAATCTTGCTCGCTCGCTTTTAAATTGCGGGGACGGTAATAGAGATTGATAAATAGCGGTGTCATCCCAGCAATACTATACCCCGCCTTTTTTCTAGCGAGTAAATATCGATCGAGTAACTCCACCAATTCAGGAATTAACGGCACGATCCGTTGTTGTTGTTTGCTAGTAACCGTAATCCCTACGCCCATCACCCCACGCACGATATCGTTGACGTTAGCTCGATGCACTTCCATCGTTCGCGCGCCCTCTAAAGTCATAATCCCTAGCAAGAGTTGGTCGCGCAAAGTCTTGAGCGATGCAGGTTTGGCTAAAGGAGCCTGGAGAAAAGCTTGCGCTTCATCAGCAGTTAAATAAGTAATCCGTTCGGCGGGATCGCTGCGCTGTTTGGGCGGCTTAACGCCCCAGACGGGGTTAGCAATAAGCAATCCATATTCCATCGCCGCATCGTACATCCGACTGATGGCGACCAGTTTGAGCGAAATGGTGGTGGGTTTATATTTTTTAGAGACGAGATGGTGGCGGTAGATCTTAATCTGATCCCTGGTGACAGTTAGGGGTTGAAGCTGATTTGTCTCGCACCAAAGTAGATAGTAGCGAACTTCACACCAATAAGTGCGGATCGTTTCGGCACTAGCACCACCCGCACCAACATCGAAGGTAAGAAAGTTAGTAAACGCGGCAATTAATTCATCGGCATTGAGATTAAAGGGGGTTGCCGATGGGATGTTTGAAACTGAGGTGGTAGATGTCGAATTAAGGTCATTCAATGGGGCACTCGTAACCGATCGCAATAGTAAAATTCTACTCGAATCCACTTGACGTTTGTTAACAAATTTAGGTGCGCTCGGATGAGGAGTCTGCCCACATTATCAACTTTAGCAATACGATCGTACTTCACATACCCCCAAAAACAACGGGCCGCTAACTCACTTTAGCGGAACATCTTGAAGTTATAGTCATTACTGGGATTAGGTTCTAATCGATCGCTAGCTTTTGGGGATTTTTAAGAAATTTAGACTAAATCGGCTAGGGTATTAGTAGCGATCGCCTGATATTTATGCCGATTGTCATCGTAGCGATTAAGGGTATTAAGATTCGCATGACGACTCAAGCCTTGAGCCGCTCGAATATTACCATCGCTGGCATCAAGGTAAGCGGTGATGGCACTATGTCTGATCCGATGCGGAGAAACTACTTTATCGATTCCGGCTGCTGTACTAAACTCTCGCACCAAGCGATAAATAGTGCTGCCATCGAGCCGATGCCCCTTACTCCGGCGGTCTAAACTAGTAAATAGAGGATCGCTTGGTTGATATTCGTTTCTAGCTGTCAACCATTGTGAGATCGCGATTGTCGTTGCTGGCGATAAATCGATCTGGCTTTTTTGAATCTTGCCCTTACCCAAAATCGATAATCGCCCCGATTTGTCGAAATCGCCCACATCCAGGCTACAAATCTCATTCCGACGTAAGGCATTATCCCAAAGCAACCGCAGGATGGCATAATCTCTG
>JBGSPI010000079.1:0-3295 GCA_041738715.1 Chamaesiphon sp. | reverse complement strand
TTGTGCTACTTTTCTGATCGAGCCGCCCTCTTCAACTGCGGTGACAATCCTTTTTCTTAAATCCATCGAGTATGGCTTCACCATTTGCGTTGATGATACTATTTCATTTACTGTACCTCATAAACCCGCAAACCGCTGTATTTGCCAATTGTTAGGATCTGCGTCAGCACCCCGCAGTTTTGCTACGGGTTATTTTTGGAAGCCTTATGAGGGTGAGGTTTACAAGCCGCTGGTTACGTCGTCTGAGCTAAAAACTAAGATGTCAGAATTGCTGATGGCGGCTTGATTTTGACTCTCGACCAGATCCTTCTTTTCAGTATGGGATTGCCTGGGTAGAGACTGATGAGTGCCGAATATACCTTCGCTCGAATGTGTAAATAGTCAAGTTTATTTCCTGATGGGTAGCACAAATAAGTGTAAATAGTTATTGGAGCTATAGCCAAACTAGACTCAGTAATGATTAGCGATCAAGAATTTCTCTACGGGGCTGCATTTTCTCGTTTAGTTCACTATGGCGGTCAAATTTCACTTACTCATTTATCAGAGGTACATCCAGCAATTTATCTAGTTGAAACAAATAGCAGTAAATCAGCTATTCTTTTCAAGCTCTCTAAGAAGCCAAAATCTGCATGGTCTTTTACATTGAGTAATCAGGAGCAGTTAGCAATAGCAACTGTATCTGAAAAATATTTACATACGAAAATATTTTTCTCTCTCATTTGTCATAAAGACGGCATTTGCTGTATCTCTAAGGATCGACTTTACGATCTCCTAGATCTAAGTGAGGATGTTAGCGCACAGCATATATCAGTATCTCGTAAGATACATGGTAGTTATCATGTCAGTGGGCCAGGTAGACAACAAATGAATCGGTCAATACCTCAGAATGACTGGCCTTATATAGTTTTACAAAATGAAGATAATAGTCATGAGCCAATTTTATATTAAAACTGACGGATATTGCATCGATCACTTCACTGATAATATCAAAGCTAAAATTGGTGATTTAGAGGCAGAAAAGTTAAAAAATACTGCTTGTGAAATTGTTCAAAATTGTGTTGATATATACTCAACCACATTTGGAGATGATGATGTTGGTACTAATGCTAAAGGTATCGTCACGAACCATTACAGAGGCAAAGAAATACCCAATGGCACTACTGGCTTAATCTATGGCAAAGTTCAAAGTGGTAAAACTAATATTACAGTCGCAACATTAGCACTAGCTGAAGCTAACAAATTTCGTTGTTTTATTGTTCTAACTTCCGACAATACATCACTTGGAAAGCAAACAGCCGAACGTTTTAAGAGTCAGCTTGATGGTGGCCCGATTGTCTGTCACTGGGAAGAGTGGAAGAAAGATCCAGTATCTTTCGCACACAGCAGAGTAATGCCATATATTAAAGATGATGGAGTCGTTCTCATATCAACTAAGAATGTTCACCATCTAGATAATTTACTAACTGTTCTCAAAAATTCTGGAGCCAAAAATGTACCGACTATTATTTTTGATGATGAAGCTGACAATGCTAGTCTAAACACAAACGAAGCAAGAAAATCGAGGCAAGAAAATCAAAATATTTCAGATAGTACTATTTTTGAAAAAATAGGTAATATTCGAAAAGAAGTAATTAATCACATATATTTACAAATCACAGCAACGCCTCAAAGTTTACTATTACAAAATCTCGATCATCCCTGTAAACCAGCTTTTTGTGCTGCACTTCCACAACCAGGAGATAGTTATATGGGCGGAGATTTATTCTTTGAAGAGGAAAGCCCCTATTGCTCGATCGTTAGAGGTGAAGAGATAGAAGAACTTAAAACTCAGAATGGCTCCATTAATCCTGGGGATACATGGAATATTCCTAGTGGTCTAAAGCTAGCTTTGTGTTGCTTCTTTTTAGGTGCTGTCTATAAGATGGAATCCAATCAAGATAATGAGGTTAAGTATTCTTTTTTGGCGCATATATGTCACAAAAGAGTTAACCATAGTAATTTAGGGAAAATTATTAGTGAATTTGTTTTGCAACTAGATAAAGCTCTAAGAGATAATTCGGAGACAGTCAAGAAGCAAGAAGCCAATAAATTATTAGAGCAAGCTTACAAAGAGTTGAAAAAAACATCGTCTAATCTACCACCATTAGATGATTTAACACAGAAATTAAAATATAAGTTAAGAAACGCAATTCCACAAGTTGTAAATGCTGATAATGTTGACAAAGAATTGAAATATAATCCAGGAATAAACATCCTAATCGGAGGTAATAGACTCGCTCGTGGTGTTACTATTGAAGGTCTAATGGTGACTTACTATGGACGAGATGCTAGACAAAAAACGATGGATACAGTTCATCAACATGCTCGGATGTTTGGCTATCGACAAGGACTAAAAGATGTTACTCGTTTATTCTTGCCTCAAGAAATTTTGGAAGATTTTCGGGCAATTCATGAAGCTGATGAAGGAATGCGTCAAGCTATTGGAGACGATCTTAGTCAAATCAAAATTAAGCCAGTTTGGATTGGTCGGAAACTTCGGGCAACTCGCTCTAATGTTTTAAATCCAGCCACAATTGGCGTTTTCACACCAGGAGCAGCTATTTTTCCTCGCGATCCATTATGGAAGACTTCAGATGTAAAGCAACACACTGAAGCTTTAGACAAACTTCTATGTGAGCATAGAGGAGATGATACATATCATAATGTTGATATCGAATTTTTATTGAAAGTTCTAATGCACATGCCAAGTCGCTACTGTCCTGGGTACCAGTGGGATGACACAAGAATTCAAGAAGTATTGAAAGCCATGCGAAATCAAAGTATGAATCAAGGAATACTTAATATTCGTCGTGGCAATAATGATGATGGATTAAACTTGAATAATCAGACATCTAGACCTTGGAAAGGCTCAGGATATGCCTTTAGCAAATGGATTAGTAAACCTAGAGAACTATATTCAGATCGTCCAACTCTTGTTGTTATGTATCAGAAAGGTGAAAATTTAAATAATTGGGAGCATCCACTTTATTTGCCTACGCTCATTTTACCGAAAAGCAAATTTGCGTTTATGTTTAATAACATGAATGAGGGTAGCGTAGAATAAAATACTCTTGATTAAGAACTTGGTTAACGTCAGTTCGGGTTAAGGATATTGGCCTGATTGACTGACAAAAGTCTAAGAAGCCCAGATTTGAGTGGTAGCTTTAAACTCGATGCGATAAGTTTTACGCTCATATTGTTGAAGAGAAGCTTTGGCAGGGTCAGGGTCAGTATTAGTAACAAAAGAGACAAAATC
>JBGSPI010000030.1:0-6173 GCA_041738715.1 Chamaesiphon sp. | reverse complement strand
TGGACAAACCCAGTAGAACACCCATTTCATCCAGAAACACTAAATTTTTGAGTTCTACATCCTGCACTTGTTCCCAATATTCCTGCCTCAAGAGTTGGACTCGTTCGCTCTTAGCTTGGCTACTCCGGAGCGTTTTTTTTTGATTGGTAAATTCAGCTTCTGGAAAGTTCTGCACATTGTGGCTTCACTGACCCACAGCCCAGTTTTATCGGCTAACAACTCACAATATTCTTTCAAAGTTGGATCAGTCTTATTCTCAAATATCGTTAGTAACTGGTCTTGATATTCTAGGACTGGACTAACAGCGGTACCGCCCTGTTTACCAGGCATTACATGCCCTTTTGTCCGCATCTGGGTCATCAATTTTTGCCGACGGCAAAGCGTTGTGCTACTTTTCTGATCGAGCCGCCCTCTTCAACTGCGGTGACAATCCTTTTTCTTAAATCCATCGAGTATGGCTTCACCATTTGCGTTGATGATACTATTTCATTTACTGTACCTCATAAACCCGCAAACCGCTGTAAATCTGGGTGTTGGGCGACTATTCCATATCTGGTAAGAATTGAATTTGGAAAATCCTTCAGGTTAAAAGTGACGATAATCTTAGCGTTTGCGGTAATTGCAGCAGCTAGGACATGACGATCATCGAGGTCGGGTAGCTCCAGAGATGGAATCAAATGCTCAAAATCTGTAACAAGAGAATCCGGCACATTATCATTCATCAAGATTCTGAGACGTGCAAGTTTTTCAGCGTTCAAATCTGGACGTTTGATTAAAAGATTTCGCGTCCATTCATCATGAATTAGATCCGTCCATTTAGCCCGAAAAATCCGAGTTGTTGCCAGTTGAACTAATAAATCGCGCAAGGGGGCTGGATATAAAACGCAGGCATCGTAAACTACCGCAATATTGCCAGTCATCAATCGTAAAGTCCTAGCTCTTGGGAAATTGCGACCATTTCATCCAAAGCTTGAGATGTAGCGAGATCGATCTGATCTTTGTAAACCATCAAATCATTGAACTGAATCCGGCGATGTTTGCCTACTTTATGATGAGGAATTTTACCCAACTCAATTTGTTTAATCAGAAATGGTCTGGAGACATTCAGTAAATCAGCAGCTTCTTGCGTGGTAAGTTCAGCATGAATGGGGATGAGGCTGACAGCATTCCCTTGAGCCATTTGGGTTAAAGCATCGACAAGTAAGCGGTAGGCTGCTGCTGGGATGGTGGCTGAATGTTTATTGCCATCTGCTTCAACAATCTCGATCTGGTGGACGTTGGGACTGAGATAGGTAGTCAGGATGCGGCTACTCTCTTGGGAGAGTTTGGTGTCATCTTCGCTGGGAATGTAGGCAGGATAATTTAGACTACCCATAGGTCAAACGTCTACCATGCAATATTTTGGTTGATCGGTTGAATTATAACGGATTATTCGCAATAAACGCAACAAGATAGATATTCCAAACTCGTCCAAAAATAACTTAGAGCATTGACATCGAAGTCGCCAAAGTTAATTCAAAAACGATTACCCAGGGAATGAATCACGTCAGCATCGCGAGAGTTTGTGATTAATTTAGTAGAATTTAATCGCTAAAAGTTAGTGTCGATCTGTGAGAAATTGCAGTCGGAGTCGATGGCTGAAGCATCGATATCTGGAGAGGTTATGATTAGAGAATCTCAATCTTCAAAATCTCTAGATGGGTAGGATCGAAACATGACGATTACTCCAGACAAACAAGGCAATGTCGATCGAATTGAAGAATCCAAAATCAGTGGCTTATATCTGGGCTGGGTAGTGCCAGAAGATGGGCAATGGCAACCGCTGATGAAACTCACCAAATCGGATCGCGGTTATGAAGCCAGCCATACTCGTGCATATCAACGGCTTGCCCAAAAGTATCGAGGTATGGCTGAGATGGTGTCATTACCGACCGTTGACGGCACAGAAATCGCCCATACGATCCCCGACATCTTTAGCGTCAGAATGCCCCGCCTACGCCCTGATACGGAGCGTAGATGTAAGTTTTTAGGGTTGTCTTACCCTAATATCGATCGGATCGCTTTTATCGCCAGGACTGGGGGTAATATTGTTGGGGATAGCTATGATATTTGTCCGATCGTCGAACCAACTAGTCATGGTGACTACCAGTTCTACTGTCTGTTACAGGAAGTAGACTCCGATGTCAGATCTTCGCTTGAGACTCACTCTAAACTCCAGTGTGCTATCGCTTCAAATAAGAGGATAGTCGTCAAAGTAGCAAATAGTGAATTAGGGCTACTCCCTCCGTACTTCTCTCTACTAGGGGATGGAATTACCAGAATCGAGCTTGTCAATGTTAGTGACGATCCATACTTAGGGAATAGAATTTTAGTTACAGTTGCAACCAAGATCGATCTTTATGCTCATCAATGTTTTGAGTTAGCTGTTGAGAAAGCGATCGTATGACTGAATTTTCAGTAGCAAAAATTTCACCAGCAGCTTTTGAAAATGTCGAGGAAATTGAGGGAGGTGCAGCCGAAAAATATCGAGTAAACCTACCCGATCTTGGCACAGTAATTCTCAAACTCGATGATGAGAGTTTAAATGGAGCGTGGGTAGAGAAAATCACCTATGAATTAGCTAAACTGATCGATATCCCTGCGGCTACCTATGAATTTGCGGAATTATTTGACGAGCGTAGAGCGATTGTCAGTCCTAATTACCTGATACCCAACCATGATGAACGATCTGGAAAAAGCTTATTAGATGGATATTTTGGGCAAGGTAATTATTCATATACACTTGATACTGTCTTCACCATAATCGATGTTAATGAGATAGAAGTTCCTAGTGGTTACAATCTACCTCCACAGGTTAAAACCGCCACTGACTTATTGATTGGATATCTCATTTTTGACTATTGGATTGACAATATCGACCGTCATTATGAGAACTGGGGGATTCAAATTGACTCAGTTACTGGCAGGAAAGAATTATTACCCACTTACGATCACGGTTTAAGTTTAGGCTTTTTATTGTTTGATGAGGAGTGTCTAGATCTAGCTCCAGCAAGTCACGTCCAAAATCAAAGTTCTGCCTTCTCTGGTAATAAAGGTCGCAGTTTAAGTATGAACGGAATGCTGGTGGAAGTTATCTCGATTAAGCCTGATCTAGCTAGAGTTTGGATCGAGCGGATTGCCCAAGTTAACCACAATGATATTATCGAACTATTCGAGCGCATTCCTGAAGGCTGGATTAGTCATGAGAAGAAATTATTTGCGATCGATCTATTAGAATTTAATTGCCAGCAATTGACATCAGTGCTTTATTAAAGAAACTTATTTAATGCTTCCACTAGCAAATGAACAGTCGTCGAAGGATTATTTCGTTCGGGATCGATCAAATTATAACTTTCTAGTAGCTTCCGTGCATATTTAATTGCGATTTGTTGCTTTGCTAATAGCTGTTGATAAATTGTCGAATCGTTTTTTCGATATTTTGTACCTAGCAGTTCGCTGAGTTTATCTTCATAATCACTGCATCACTGCGAGGTAAACTAGTATTGAGAAACTCGAAATGTAGAATGTACCAAAGTTCAAAGCATTCATTAGAATATGCGACATCGAATCCATACGTTTTGGCATTTTGCAAAGCATTATTAAAGTTTTGGGCTGTCCACGCACCCTCATCTCGGTCGAAAACACACCAAACTTGGTCGTATTCGTCTTCATTTGCCAGCTTATAGGCACTATTAACTAATCGAGTCGGATCTCCCGCAGCACCTTCAATTGCTACAACAGCCTTTGGTACGCGGAAACTCTTGAAGTAGTAAGGTTCTGTCTTTTTTCCTTCACACACAATTAGAAATCGCTGCTTAACTTCTCTAACATCTAATTTCCTGGGTGAGTAGCTGCGGGAATCAGTTTTGCGTTTAGGCATGAGTTTCAATGAATGATTCTGCTACTTGAATATAAGGAATTGCTCCATATTTACCCTTGATATAATCACTCTCAAAAGAAGCATCATTCCGTACTTTATATTCTGCCAATGAATATAAAGAAGTAGCTCCATACCGATCTTTTTCTGTAAACCAGATCTGATCGCGGCGAAAGATTTTATTGCTCAAAAGATTAGTATCATGAGTCATGACAATCAGTTGAGCATTATTAGGATTAGTTTCGTTAGAATTAAATAGTTCTACAATCGACCGACTCATCAGTGGATGCAATCTCGCATCGAATTCATCAACCACTAAAACTGTCCCATTATTAAGAGTAACTACAATTAAACTAATCAAGGCAAATACTTTTTGAGTACCCTCTGATTCTTCTTTTGACAAACTAAATGCTTCTAATGAAACTTGTTCGCCATTACTATTGAATTTTCGATGCATTGTCTGAATATGACCAGGAGTAGGATGAGTCTCCACTGCTCTTTTTGCACTTTCTAGAGCATCTTGCAATATATCAGCAGGTGTATGTTCGATCGTTTCTGGTTTGAAAATGTCATGAATATTTCGATGGAGATTGTCGATCTCAACTCCCATAATATCCAAATCCATTTTTTTGATTAATTTAATTGCTTGATGATGAATATTTGGGCTGAATAGATAACGGATTGTATTGTTTAATAGATTTTCATCATTTAGTCCAGATATCAAATTAAAACAATAAGTTAGCCAGTTGAGAATTTTCTCAGATTTTTCAACATTAAATTGGGCTGAAACAGACAGAAACAGAGCATTGGTTCTAGTTTTTGCGGCGATCCCATCAGCCTTGTATACTTTAGCAATATCGAAGTTACGATCCTGGCGAGAAAATAGCTGAGTTTCTCTTGTCTTTGGCACATAGAATAACCATTCAGATACTACCTTTTCTCGGTTAGCTGTAAACCCATATCGATGTTGTTGCCCATCCAATAAAAAAACAATTTCAAAGAAAGATGGCTGGTTGTCTGTTTCGGTACTCAGCTTAAATTTTTCTACCCCAATGGCTTCAGTACTTTGGGTTTCTTTTGAAGAATTAACCATGAACCATTGCATAAACTGGAGAGCTTTAGCCAGATTGCTCTTACCACTAGCATTTGCACCATAAATAGCCGCACTTTTGACTAGGCTGAGTTCCTCATCTACAGCAAAAACGTTATTGATGTCTAGATTCTTGTCTTGAGACACCAAATTTGCCGCCACCATGCTAAAAGTGACCTTTTCTTTAAAGGATCTGTAGTTACCGACGCTGAATTCAATAAGCATGTCAGCTTTGCCTCTTAAATAGGTTATTTGTGAAAAAATCACAAATATCTTTTTTTAGAATAGCATGAACTTGGAAAAGAGGGAAAAAGGGGTGTCGGGTGTCGGGTGTGGGGTGTCGGGTGTCGGGTGTCGGATACTTCCCCTTTCCCCCTTCTTCCCCTTTCCCCTTTCCTACCTACACCCTACACCCCACACCCCACACCCTGCGCGAAGCGCACCCCTCTGACAATTTTATAGCCAGTCGCCCCGACGAGAGTAGCCAGCATCGATAATCCCTTGGGATCTTTGGGCATATTAATTTTCGGGGCATCATCTGGAGAATTTGGATCTTTCCACTCATTTGGCAGGTTAATGTTAACATCTAAATTAATCAGGAGATTTTCAGTGGCAAAATCTTCATCGGTATAGTCATATTTTTTCAGCCAATTAATCAGCTTGCTTAAATTACAACTTAATTTACTAACTGGTGGTAGCGGGAATAATTCTTCAACTAACTGACAACGCAGATCGAACATCCGCGAGATTTCAGCTTCATCAATTTTCTTATCTTTAAAACTTTCCAGCATCGTTTGCCAAACATCTTTTGATTTCTCAGATTCGATTAAATCTCGATCGGGAATCTTGATGTCATGTAAGATCGGTAAATAAGTTTCCTTTTTAGCCGGATTAATATATCCAGGTGAAATCATCACCGCTCTCCCAGCCCCCATTTTCGAGAATTCGGCGGCTTCCATGAGCGGGATTGTCGTCACTTGTTCGTTCCGTGATGTGCTACCTCCGCCCTTTTGGGCTGTAGTTGATTGGCACTGGTCGCTTGAAGAATGAGTGATAGAATGAGCTGGCCGAGCTTTAATAGTCGAAGATGAAGTGTCCAAAATGCCAGAGTGAGCAAGTCGCAAGAAACGGTAAAACTAGATTAAAAGGTGGAAGTCAAATCCAAAA
>JBGSPI010000027.1:0-7561 GCA_041738715.1 Chamaesiphon sp. | reverse complement strand
GTGAAGCTTACCTCCAAATGTTGCATCTGGTACAAGGTCTATTTGACCAAAACCGTAGCTGTGAGCAAGTTTTGGAGGTGCTGATGCCTGCTTGATCTCCTCAATCATATTTTTCTCTGTTCGTAACTTGCCAAGTGCTGTCTCAATCTACCCCATCTATCCAAGCGGCTGATTGCCTCGCGGGATACGATCGAACCTTGGGCTTACACTGCCTTTGGCGTTTTAACTGGCAGTAGTAGTGCCGATGGCAAAAATCCCACCGAGGCGGGGATTCTAGCAACGGCGATTAAGACTCTCGCGCCGATGGTTTTGCCCAATTACCTGCCATCTTTCTGCGGCAAAAGTACCTTCCCCTGTTTCGACCCTGAAGACTCGCTCAAGGTCGATGGGAAGCAATTAATTGTGTTTGGGGTGGATAAAAATAATCGAGCTTCAACGGTGCCGCTGATCGCCACTGCGATGCACCAGATTATCTCCTATAACCTCAGACCCGATCGAGAGCAACCCTTAGTCATTGCCCTAGATGAATTCCCAACCCTGAATCTTAAAGTAGTCCTAGATTGGCTCAACCAAGAGCGATTCAACGGCTGTTCCTTAATTATTGGCGCACAATACCTCGGACAACTCATCGCCCGTTATGGGCAAGATTGGGCGAAGGGTTTTCAAGCTAGTTGTGCTACCAAAATCTGGTTCAACCCAGGCGAACACGATACCGCACACCATATTTCCCAATCCTTGGGCGATGAAGAACTAGAACTAGAATCTAAGTCCAAAACCTTTAACTCAGGACAACATAGTGGCAACAGTCGATCGGTCAATAACCAACTACATAAAAAGCCATTAATTGAGGCTCATGTCATCTGTCAGTTTCCCCAAGGAGCCTGCATTATCGAGTGTCCGGCGGTGGGAGATAAGCAACACGCTGGAGTCCCTTATCGGCATCAATTCTCCTACAGTGAAACTCAAGCTGATGCTTTTAAAGCTAGTAATGCCCAAAAGTTTGCCCAAATTAGCCAGGTAATCATAGAGCATCAACAGCAGCTTATTATTACAGATTACAGTCAAAAATTAGCAGAATATAACACTATCTTGGAGCGACTTTTACCTCTATCTGGTCGAAGCGAATCGCCGAACGTAGGTGCAGTTAGTGAACCACAACATATCAAAGGCGATCTGTTAATTAATTCATTTCAATCAGCAGGTTTTGATTTATCTGAATTACAGATCGACCCAAATAAGAAATACTTCATCCCTCCAGCACTGATTAAGCATGGAGAAGCCGATCTTTCTATCGAAAATGTCGCAATCTTAATCGAATCTAATCGAGCACCATTTTAATCATATTTAACTAACATTATGCAAGATTATATCTATATTAGAAACGATTATCAGTGTTTAGCTGCGATCGTCGCAGGTCAAATATATCACGTCAATAAAGATCCAATATTCAAGGAAACTTATCACTCGATCGTCTTAAATGGCAAGCTGATCTATTTCAAGGATCTCGTTGCCAACCGCGAACTAGTCAACGATCCGATGGGGATGGCTGTAGTTAATTCTTATGTAGAATTGATGAAGGATATGGAAGCAAAAAATAGCAATCCACTCGATTATGATGTTTCACTAGACTACCTCTTTTATCTACTGGGGCAGACTGAATTATTAGATGGACGCGAACTTACCGAACCACTATCGATCGCAGGTAGTCATCTAGTCGAATTATTAGAACGAGGAGATTGCGATTTGTCTAAGTTTATGCAGATCGATCTGGACAAGAAATATTTCATCCCTCCAAAATACATTCAAGATGGATACGCTCATTTATCCCCAGGAAATATCGAAGATATAGTTAAACTTAGCAACTTGGCATCTTGCTAATATCGAACCAATTCTATCATTAATTTACTGGAGCCGATCGATGAGAGATCTTACCAGCTATCTAAACAACTATTCAGATGACATTAATCGAACTGCACAGGAAGCAGTCAAGGCGGGGGCCGAATTACTGAAATTACTATTTAGAGATCGCCAAAAACCGCTTACTGTCACCAGACAAGATCCACAATCAACTGAAAGTCAATCGGCAACAATGTTTAAAATAACCAATGAATCACCAGCGATTAGCCCAGAAGAAAAAGCCAGAAATTCACTAGAGACATTAAACAGTCTACTAGCAAATAAACAGGAGTTAAAAACAGAGGAGATTAATATAGGCACTAATAAATACAAAATATCTAAATACAAAGGCGGTAGAATTGCGATCAAATCTGAAGACAGTAAAATATTTAGTAAAGGTGGCAGACTAGATATTAGTGGTAACAATCGCACTCAGATTGTCAATGATTTACCTGAAATCGTAGCAGAGCTAGAAACAAAACTGGGGCTGCAACCTATGAAGAAAAAGCCTGAAGATAATTACGAAGTCTTGTATGGATTCGATCGCCAAAATAAGTTTATCGAAAAGCCTCTGAGCCAAGAAGATGCAGTCGCAATTCTAGCTCTGATGAACGGTACAGAGGGAACGACGATTGCGAATGGCGCGAACTTACTAATTGAATATGGTAATGAAAAGTTATTCGAGACAGATGAACGGGGGACAGTTATTTATAGCGCATTCGATCGCAATCCAGAGTTACTAAGCAGTATCAAACTTCAGGATAAAAAGGGGTTAAAACAACTCACAGACTATGCCAAGCGCATGGCTAGTCGAGATCCGGCGGCGGGTGTTGCGGTAAATAGAGTTAATTCACTGGCTACTCCAGCGATCGAACAAACTGCCAAAAGCGGTACTGTTATTACATCTGAAAGTCCAACGGCTCAAGCTCTAAATGAACGCGAACCAATAAAACTAACTACACCAAACCTTGTCAATATTCTGAATCAACAGGTGTTAAATGATGTCTACAAAGATCCATCTATCAAAACTAGAGTAGATATCGATGGTGTTAAATTCGATCGTAACCCGCTCAAAAATGGTGGCTATTCGCTATATATCACACCAGAAAATGAACGCAAGGGAATTCGATTGGGAGTTGTAAATAAAGAGGGTAAATTTGCAGCCGCTCCAGGATTAGAGGATCGCAAAGATATCCAGAAAATAGTCACCAATATTTTAGAAAAGCAGGAAATAGATCTTCAACCTGTCAAACAGAATCAGCCAGCACCGAAAGTAACTCCTCAACCTGTCAAACAAAATGAATCATCCGCAGTCGAGCGGGAAACCAAGAGCCAATCAACACCTGTTGGTACAGTCTCTTCTGTGGAGAATCAACAAACAGAAGAGCAATCCAAATTCAGCCCATTTCCACCCCTAAACCAAGCTAATGCCCCAGGTGTCAACCCACAGTCACAGCCCGAATCGACGGTAAAAATACCCGTATCAGGCGGCACTCAACAGCCGCAATCTAAACCAACAGTCAAAGTACCTGTGGGAGGTAGTCAACAGCCACAGCCGCAAGAGCAACGGACGAGGTAGTATGCCAATCGAACTCCTAAAACAGCATCAAATCCTGCTGATTCGTTGCAATCCCCTAGATAGAGAGTGGATTGTCTCCCAGCTAATCGCCGCTCTGCCCGACTGTCATCGCTGGAAGCTAAATCAAGAGTATTCCCCCGAATCCATGCCTTTGACGGCATTATTGGCGGCAATGGAGCCAGTTATGGATGGGGGAAATCACATCCTCGATAATTACTTATCCGCGATCGCCACTGTCACACCGTGGGATCGACAGGTTATTTATGAGCAAATTGGCGACCTATTTTTGCTCTGTCAGGCTCACTACCAGCTAATTCTACTCCAAACGGACGACGTGCCAATCCCGATCGAATTAGCCCGTTTTATCCACGAGTACAGATGGCCGTATCCCACCACTATTGAAATCACTGGAATGTTGGTAGCGCATGGCTTAGAGCCAAGCCAGAGAAATCTGCGACTGGCAGCAGGGCTAGCGCATGAGGACTTGAGAATAGGTCTAGAGCAGTCTCAGCACCAGCTAGAACCCGATCGATACCTGGAGCGATATCGCAATAGTCGCCTCTCCTTACTAGGCGTAAAATACGACCCACCACCAACCATCAACGAAATCGGTGGGCTGGATTTACTAGTGTCCGCGATCGAAGATCTTAAATTTGGCTTTAGTGAGACAGCCAGAGCGATTGGATTACCCTTCCCCAAAGGTTGGCTGCTGGCTGGGGTGCCTGGAACTGGGAAAACTCACTCTGCCAAAGTCATCGCCTCCCAGTTGGGCTATCCAATGCTGTCGTTAGAAATCGACAAAATCAAAGTGGGTGGTTTACCAGCGATGGCGAGGGTGCTGGAAATAGCTAAACTCTGCTGTCCGTGCGTATTCTATCTAGATGAGATCGAGAAACTATTCAGTCGCGAAGATAAGCCGCTCCTGTCTTTGCTGTTGACTTGGCTCCAAGACAAAGACTTTCCCGTATTTGTGATTGGCACCTTGAACCGAATCGAGGATTTGCCCGTCGAAACCACCAGAGCAGGGCGATTCGATCGAGTTTGGGAAGTCCCCTCCCCCGATGAAGAAGCGCGGCTGCGGCTATTCGTGCTGTTCCTCAAACACTTCGATTCCAGGTTTAGAGACGATCTGGTATTCAACCTCTTCGATTGGCAGCGGATTGTCGATGTCACCCCAGAGTTTGTAGGTTCAGAAATCCAGCAAGTCGTAATCGACACGATCTCGCGGGTGAAACGCAGGGACATTAACGCCCAAGTTACCGCCACCGACCTCCTAGAAACCGCTGAGGCATTCAAATCGATGTTCAATCGCAATAATAAACAAATTCTCCAAATCCGCAATTCAATTCAAGGATTGGCAGATCCGGCCAATTCTGGTCGCAGAACGGTACTTCCACCCAGAGAAATCGATGTATACGCGCCGATATCTACCCTCACTTCATAGATTATGGTAACTGTAAGAAAAACTGACAATTCCTCACCTCTGAGCGGACACACGGACTTTTTGCCAAACCAGGAGACAGTCAGAGTTCTCCAAGATTTAGTCGATCGTCGAGATGTATCTACAGACGATGAGATTTTTGAGATTACGGGTACCTATGCCCATATCGATCGAGTCGCGCACCATCTCAACAACGTATCTATGGCTGTCCCCCAAGCTCTCCAGGAGGTTTGGCAAGAAGAGCGGGAAGCACGTCAAGCGGATGATGTGGCAGGCTTAGAGCGCGATCGAGTGCGACAGGCACAGCTAGAAAAAGACCATCAAAAATTCCTAGCCAAATTGGGCAATGAGCATACCCAGCTTCAGGCATTGTTCAAGAAAGCGATCGATCGAACTGGAGATAGTCGCTACCTCAAACTCCAAGCACTCTGCTGGGGCTTAGGTGGCTGTATTGGCGGGTTGGGACTGGCTACCATCATGGGACTATTCATCATCTTTCCACGCCAGTTGAGCGCGGCGAGAGGGTCGGATGGCGCGATGCTCGAATGGTTGAGTACATCGGATGGGCGATTGATGCGCCGCTCTTTTGCTGCGGGTAATAAATCCGTAGCTGAATGCGTCCGCAAGGCTGGGAAAAAGTCGAAAGGAAAAGTTGTTTGTATGTTGGAAATTAATTAACTATGGCAAAAACCATTAAGTCTACAGAATCATCTATTAATGCTACCGATCTGACTACCAAAACGGCTATTAATGGTACTGATGAAATGTCTGATATCGGCAATGCTAAGACAACCGAAATGCCTACTAATGACACTCAGGATTTGCCCGATCTGTCTACTGACAATACTCCCAATCTGTCGATCCCAACTATCCATATTTGTAATGGCAAGCTGGGTGGAACGGGTAAAAGTACTGCCGCTCGGCTGTTGTGCGAACGATATTTGAAACTGGGTCGAGCGTACACTCCAATCGATTCAGACACTAATTATAATGTGGCGAGGGCTTATCAAAAAGACGTAGTTGCCCTGTGGGAATCGCGTCCCAATCAAAGTTCGACGCAGCAGGATAATGATTTTTTTGGGGGTTCTGCCAGTGTCAAAACTAACTCATCCTTAGAGAACAATCGAGATTTATTAGCCGAGCAAATTGTCTTTTCATATGATACCAAACTCAGCTATTTGGGCGATAGATTCTTGGAACTAATCGATCGTTACCAGCGGGATATAGTGGTGTCATTACCAGCCAATGATGGGCTGGAATTTTGGCTCGATACCAATAGTATCGACGCGCTGATGGCGGCTCCGGCTCCCCCTTTCAAGATTGTCAACTGGTGGATTAGTTTTGGTAGTGCTACCTCCCAACAAATGTTGGTAGACTTTATCCACAAGTATCCCCATCTCAATCACGTCTGCGTCTTCAATTTGGGCATTACTTCCGCCGTCCCCAATTGGCAGCGATTTTCACCATTGCCAGCCTTAAAAGCGATCGCCGATAAAGGCGCAGTTAAAACTGCTGCTATCTTGCCCTGGCTCTCAGATCCAGCCATTCTCGAAGCTGTAGATGCGGGAACGCCGCTACATGAAATTTTAGCAACTGGCTGGCAAGGACGATCGCTCAACCCGATTGTCAAGACGAAAATCGAGAAGTGGCGGGCGGATAACTGGCGTTCGTTCGAGCAGACAGGATTTCTAGCTTGATTCACTTTATCTCAACTGGAGCGGGGGCACAGTTAATCGAGCGAGCCTTACAATCCGTTCTATCCTGTTACGGGGCTAACTGGCGCGTTCACGAAATCGGCTCATTACAGGCATGGGAGCTAGAAAACGCGATCTTTGACACCGAGCACCTGATTCTGACGGGATGTGAAACTGCGCTGTTAGAGTCCTTTATTCAGTCCTACAGCGACTTTATCGATCGTCTCCCCGCCCACTGGTGGCAAATCTTACCACCTTCCGTTCGTCAGTGGGAATCGATCGTGCCAACGGTGCTAGCAGCCACAGAGAAGTACCCAAGTCTCGAATCTACTTTTTTGCTGAGTCGGGAGTTTGATGGGGAGATTTGGAAGGGAATTATTGCTAAGTTAAGCCCAGAGATCGTTGATGCGCTGGGTAAAAAAGGGAAGGTGGTGATGTTACCAGATCTAGATCTGGACAAGCTCAGATACACGTCTGCGGCAGAACTGACGAGGATATGTTTGGTAATGCCTAGAGTCGATCGACAGACGAACGATCGAGTTAAAGAATTGTTATCGGTGGTGATCGATCGATTGTCTAAAAGCTTGCAGCGATAGCCTTTTGATGATTCTCAGTAAAAATCTGGTGTTGTCTCAATTAAAGTAGCATCTGGAATAACTTTTTTGACATCAACGATCGCACTAGAGACTGAAGTCTCTGCTCATAATGCCAAGTCCGCCTACGCTGACTAAGAAACTCAGTTCGCGTAGGCGGACTTTGCACTATTAGCTACGATTTCAATCGAGGGCGGTGCTGGAACAGAGCCAATATCCCTGGTTGACTGACAAAAGTCAGTGAAGATAGCAGAAAAAGCAGACCCAGAGTGGATTAGAGAGGAAAAGAGTGGGTAAACTGTTTTTAACCAAAAAACCAGTATGAATCGAAATGCTCGAAAACCCCTCTCACCTTCAT
>JBGSPI010000026.1:0-7277 GCA_041738715.1 Chamaesiphon sp. | reverse complement strand
ATGAAGGTGAGAGGGGTTTTCGAGCATTTCGATTCATACTGGTTTTTTGGTTAAAAACAGTTTACCCACTCTTTTCCTCTCTAATCCACTCTGGGTCTGCTTTTTCTGCTATCTTCACTGACTTTTGTCAGTCAACCAGGTGCTGAACTGCTCACTGACAACCCAATCCAGTTATTAACTCACAAAATCCAGCAACTTCCGGCAGTTGAGTGAGATAGCGGGGTTGATAAGCTAATTCATTCAGGTAGTGTTGAATATTGGCGACACCAACTGAGTGCAGAAATAATTTAGGATTGAACATACTAGCATCATTTGGACTATCGCCTACTGTTAGTATCTGCGCGGGTTTAATCTTGGGAAAATGTTGCTTGATTACTTGTAAAATACCCTGTGCTTTATCTTGTTTAATCGGCTTGATATGACATTGCACCGTACTATAAGTAAAACCCCAACCCCATTGTTCGCACTGACTACCAATCTCCCACAATTGAGCAGCACTAATCCCTGCAACATCAAAAGTCCAATCAGTAATCCGAAATTGATTATCCACAGATTCCTCAATTTGGGGATAGCATTCTTGCAATTCCCAAAAAGCATTTGCCAAACGTTCCCGATGTTCGCTAATGCTTGTAATCGGGGTGAGAAAATCAAACTCACCTGATGGTTGAAAAAATAATCCTCCATTTTCAGCGATTGCTCCGGCTACTGGCAGATAATTATTGATCGCACTCACCCACCCGGCGGATCTACCTGTGACTAGCAGTAACTTTATCCCTTTAGCATTGATTAAATCGATCGCATTTAACAGTTCGGGGGTAAATTTATCTCGACTAGTTAGTGTCCCATCAATATCTGTTGCAATTAGCCGAATATCTGTTAATCGATCGGCCATCAACGGTAAAATATGCTCCATGTTTCGATCTCTACTCGGTGAGAGTGTCCCTCAACAATATTATACTTTCCATCAGTAACACCGATCACATGGCAATTTTGAACCCTGAACTATTTTTGTGTCCGCCACCCCCGTATAGTTTAGCGATTGCCGAACAGTCAAAATCGGGTTGAGAGCGGAGCGAATAGGAAGTACTCGATAGCCCTCTAGACCAACTAGCCACAACGGGATAATCTGGATATTCTTCGAGCATTTGGTGACATAGGTTAGAAACTATATCATAATTGGAGCAATTAATTAATGGCATCTTAACTCCAGTTATCCATTCTCCAGTTGCAGCTTGATAGGGTGGAAGATTATCTAAATAGACGTGCTTTAATAAACCACTAATCTCTTTAGTTTGATATTTAAGAATAGTCTGACCATCCTGCCTTAATTGCTCTAAACCTTCAGGTGTCAGTAAATTAATCCAGATGTCGAATTTTTGGGGCAATAATTGCAATCCTGCTGTAATTTTGTCAGTATCTGCTAATTTCCACTGCCAAAGATCGCGATCTTGAATATATCTAAATAAATCGGGTATTTCTCGCTCTGGATGAAAGTATTCCCAGCTAATCATCGCACCAGATCGATTCATATCAAATAGGGCACCACGTAATCCCAACAAGGCTTCTTGGGCGGTTTTATGATGATCGAGCGTGATGACTTGGCTGTGTTGTTGCCATAGTGCTTCCATAACCTGGCGCGGGTAACTAAAGTCTAAAATATAAACTTCAGATCCTGGCTCCATCTCTGGTGGATCTTGCTGATGTTTGACCCCGATGTACTCGGATTTATCCCTAAACTTTAAGTAAGCAGCTAGGGCACTGCCAAATCCATCGAGGCAGTTGTTGTGGTAGAGGGTATAAATTTTTGACATTGGAGATTATGGGAGATTATGGTGTTACGTTTACTGGATTATCTTTCAGGATCAAAACGACACTAATTTGCCAATAGCAAATATTTCACAAATTAGTGTCGTTAATATGCCAATACGTAACCCGCTTACTCGGCACCAGGCGCATGTAAACCACATTCTTTCTTGGTAGCTTCTTCCCACCACCAGCGTCCTTCCCGCTCATGTTGTCGAGGGAGAGTTGCCTTCGTACAAGGTTCACAACCGATGCTAATGAAACCTCGCTCATGCAGAACATTATAAGGCACTTCAAAAGCCCGAATATAGGACCATACATCCTCAGATGACCAGTTTGCCAATGGGTTAAACTTAACTAGCGAATGGTCGGGTGTCGAAAAAGCTCCATCAGCCTGAATAGCTGGCACATTTGCCCGCGTCGAAGGACTTTGGTCCTTCCGTTGCCCAGTAATCCAAGCATCGAGTGTCCCTAATTTGCGCCGCAGGGGAGCAACTTTTCGCACGCCACAACACTCCTGATGTCCGTCTTCATAGAAACTAAATAAACCCTTTGCCTTCACTAGAGCTTCGACTGGAGCCGCATCTGGATATACGACATCGATCGCGATACCATAGTGTTTTCTAACTCGATCGATAAACTGATAAGTCTCGGCATGAAGACGACCTGTATCCAGACTGAAAACTTGGACATGAGGATTAATTTTGTGCGCCATATCAATCAACACAACATCTTCAGCCCCACTAAAAGAAATGGCAATATTATCGAATAGGCTCAAGGCACGTTCTAAAATCTTGGCAGGACTTTGTTGGCTAAGTTCGATGTCTAGAGCAGGAATGTCAAGCTCGGCAATAGTCTGAGTCATAGTCGGCGTTCTCTAAAATTTAAGGATGATTAACGGACACCCCCACATTTTACCAACTCACAGCACATCAGATGGATTGTGACTGGGGGACTGGGGGACGGGGGGACGAGGGGACGGGGAGTAACGGGGTAACGGGGTAAGAAACACTCTCACACCCCAACACCCCAACACCCCCACACCTTTCCCCTTTCCCCTTTCCCCTTTCCCCCATACCCCACCCCCCACACCCTATCCCCATGCACTTAATTTTGTATAGTAAAATTGGCTGCCATCTGTGTGAAGGCTTACAAGAAAAGCTAGAGCAAATCACCGAACTGGATATTCAGCTAGAGATTCGAGAAATTACCACCAATCCTGAGTGGTTCGATCGATATCAGTACGAAATTCCCGTATTATGTTTACAAGTTAATGGAGTCGAACAACCGATTCCTCGATTTTCCCCTCGGGCTAGCGTCTCCCATGTGCAGCAAAATTTACAGCAATTTGTGATCGAAAATCGGTAAAAATAAACTCAACAGCTTTGCCTGACAACATCTACCATATCTCATGAAACTAAGCGAACTCCTAGCTCACAGCCAAATTAATCACTCCAGCACCCATCCCAATCTAGATCTAGAAGTAACTGGCTTAAAAACCAACTCCCATACATGTACCCCAGGAGATTTATTTATTGGGATGCCGGGGACGCGAGTTGATGGGGGTGAATTTTGGCAGGGTGCTTTGACAGCAGGGGCGATTGGCGCGATAATTTCGCCCGCCGCAGCCGGAGTACATCCACCCACCACCGCTAATTGTGTCATCACAGTACCGGATATGACTGCGACATGTGCCGCTCTCGCTGGAGCCTTCTACAACTATCCCGCTCGCACACTCAAAATGGTGGGTGTGACTGGGACAAATGGCAAAACTACTACCACTCATATCATCGAATATCTTCTCGCCCAAGCAAATATCCCTACAGCCTTGCTGGGCACACTGTACACCCGTTGGCAGGGTTATCAAAAGACGGCTACCCACACGACACCCTTCGCCGTCGATTTGCAACAGCAACTCGCCCAAGCTTTGGCGGCTGGTAGTCAAGTCGCGCTGATGGAGGTAAGTTCTCACGCACTGGATCAAGGGCGGGTAATGGGTTGTCCCTTTGAGGTGGGTGTATTTACCAATCTGACGCAAGATCACTTGGATTATCACCAGACGATGGAGAATTATTTCCAAGCGAAGGCGTTATTATTCAGCCCTGAATATCTAACTGGACGAGCGATCGTCAATCTCGATGATGAATATGGTAAACGATTAATTAGCCAAATTTCGGCCGATTCTCGTTCCGTTCGCGAAGCGTCTGCCTCAGCAGAGAGGCTCCGCCAACGAGTTTGGAGCTATAGCACTACTGACTCAACGGCGGATCTGTGGACGAGCAATCTCGAATATCAGCAAACGGGAGTCAAAGGTCAACTCCATACACCCCAGGGGGAAATCGCCTTCAGTTCCCCCCTCGTTGGCGACTACAACCTCGAAAATCTCCTCGCTGCGGTGGGGACTGCTTTACACCTGGGAATGAGCTTAGAAGCAATTGTGACCGCAGTAGCTAGTTTCCCTGGCGTACCGGGACGGATGGAACGAGTCCAAATCTCACCGCAACAAGATATTACCGCGATCGTCGATTATGCCCATACCCCCGACAGTCTAGAAAGCCTACTCACCGCTGCACGTCCATTTATTACGGGAGAAGTAATTTGTGTATTTGGCTGTGGTGGCGATCGAGATCGGACAAAACGCCCCCAAATGGGTAAAATTGCTGCCGATTTAGCCGATCGAGTGGTGGTAACATCGGACAATCCCCGCACGGAAGATCCCGCCCAAATTCTCCAAGATGTCGTCGCTGGCATTAGCCGCACAGCAGGCGTCGAAGTAATCGCCGATCGCGCCACCGCCATCGCTCATGCTATTGCGATCGCTAAATCCGGCGATGGTGTCTTAATTGCGGGGAAAGGACATGAAGATTATCAGATTCTAGGCACTGAAAAAATCCATTTCGACGATCGCGAACAAGCACGAATTGCACTCACAAATAAGTTTGGGTCTTAGTTATCAGCGATATTCACTATTCACTATCCCCATTGATGGAAAATATTTCAGATCCAGACCTAAACTTGGGCGATTTTAAAGATGAATTAATCGCCCATTTGATGCAAGAGTTATGTACGCCATTAACTAATATTAAAACAGCCCTGAAATTATTAGAATCTCCAGTACTGAAACATTTACAACGGCAAAGATATTTAGAACTGATTCGAGGTGAATGCGATCGGCAAAACTCGCTGATCAACGGAGCAGCAAGAATACTAGCACTGGAACGGGCACCAACACAAGCCGGGATTGAGGCGATTCAGCTAGCTCAAATCATCCCCGGGTTAGCAAGTACTTATCAACCCTTAGCTGAAGAAAAAGGGATTAAGTTAAGTTATAAAGTTCCAGATGATTTACCCACAATTTATTGTGTGGAAATGTGGGTGCGGCAAATCGCGATCGAACTATTACATAACGGGATTAAATATACCCACGAAGGCGGACAAGTTTTTGTGAAAGCTTCAGTGCAGGGTGAATATGTCCAGTTAGAATTTAGAGATACAGGGATTGGAATTCCCCCAGTCGAGATTCCCAAAATCTTCGATCGTTTTTATCGTGTTCGCAATGTACCGGATGAAGATAATAATAGTGCGGGTTTAGGTCTAACGATCGTCAAAAATATCCTCCTACGTTGTGGCGGATCTATTTCAGTAGTCAGTCAAGTTGGTGCTGGTTCTAAGTTTAGGGTGCTATTGCCTACGCGAAAGGGGTTTGAACCCGCGAATGATTGCCACTAACGATAAAATTATCAGTAGTAAATCTACTATCCCGTGATGTTCTCCAAACTCAGATTACCAAGAGCGATCCAAATCTGCCTGATAAGCTGTGTCTTGCTGTTTCTCGGTAGTATTTACGTCCATAAAATCGAACCTAACTGGTTAGAAGTTAATCAGATCGACATCACTTTACCCAACCTAGATCGGGCATTTTCGGGTTATCGGATCGTCCAACTGACAGATCTGCATGTGGGTGAAGGAATCGAACGCGATCAGTTGGATAGAATTGTTGATACTGTTAATGCCCTCCAGCCAGATACGATTGTCCTGACAGGTGATTATGTCACTCGATCGCCAGAACCGCAGATCGACTTGTTAACCACCGCGCTGTCAGGATTACAGGCGCGCGATCAGATTATTGCCGTTTTCGGTAATCATGATGTCTTTGACAACGCTGCTGCCGTCACACAGTCGCTCACGACTGCTGGCGTTAAACTATTAGAGAATGAAGTCTATACCTTACATCGCGATCGAGCGACACTGCACATTGCTGGATTAGGCGATGTCTGGGCGGGGCTAAATAAACTCGATCGCGTCCTCGCCCAATTACCCGATACTGGCGCAGCCATTATGCTCGTTCATGAGCCAGATATTGCCGATGAAACTGCCGCAGTTAGTAGATTTGGACTACAGCTAGCTGGACATTCCCACGGCGGGCAAATCAGGCTACCGTTTTACAAGAAGTTTCCCTTGTATGGGCGTAAATATCCAAGCGGTCGCTATCAAGTCGGCGATATGGTTCAATACACTAGTCGAGGTGTTGGCATGTCTACACTTCATGTCCGATTGAATTGCCGTCCAGAAATTTCTGTATTTAATCTAGTCACTATTGACACTCCTCGCGCTGAACGAGGATTCTTAGATCCTAGACCGAACTTGAATTAAGAGCATTGCTACACCTAATTCAGCGGTTCAATCTCCCTAAGCGTTTACGATCTCAAGAATCGAAGTTCCCACATGCCCTGTGGTACCTATCCCGCGATTGAGGATGTTAACTGCGGCATTCCAATCTCGATCCATCTCACATCCACACTTACAAGCATGGGTGCGAGTGGATAGGGACTTCTTAACGACTTCCCCGCAATTACTGCATTCTTGACTGGTGTAAGCAGGATTTACGGCAATGGTAATCCGACCAAACACTTTTCCAAAATATTCTAAAAACATTCTGAATTGATACCAAGAAGCATCGCTAATCGATTTTGCTAAACAGTGATTTTTAATCAAATTGGACACTCTCAAATCTTCGTAAACCACTACGTCGTTTGACGTGATTACGCACCTTGCCAACTTGATAGCATGGTCTTTACGCTGTCTACTTATTTTGAGGTGTCGCTTACCTAAAATCACTCTAGCTTTACGGCGATTCACACCACCTTTGACCTTCCGACTTACAAGACGCTGGGCACGTTTTAATCGTGCTTCACCTCTACGCATAAATCTAGGATTGGGAGCAACTTCGCCATTTGAGTCGGTGTAAAACTCTTTTAGGCCTACATCTAACCCGATTGTTTTGCCCGTCATCGGAGCAGTTTCTACTCGGTCTATTTGAATGCAAAACTGAACCTGACGGGGCGACAGGTAGCCTAAAAACCAAACAGGGAGATGATTCTAGGCAAGTTGCCTAAAAAAAGATAGGGTAAGAAAGCTTCTTACCCAAAAACAATAAAATGTTACCAGAATTGTATCATGCCCATTTGTCAGAA
>JBGSPI010000024.1:0-5607 GCA_041738715.1 Chamaesiphon sp. | reverse complement strand
AGGCGGCATAGCGCGCCAACGCCTGGGCATTGGCTTCGATACAACCTCGGCTGGGAATGCCAGTGCCGATCGTAATCACCGCCCGCCACTTGGCAAAGCGAGCACCCATTTGAGCGTATTCCTGGAGGCGATCGCGCAAGCAGTCCAGACCTTCGGTAACTTTCTCGCCGGGATGACCTGCCAGCTCCTTGGCACCTGTGTCAACTTTGATGCCAGGTATGATTCCTGCCTCGGTGATGACTTGCACAAAAGGCGTGCCATCTTGCTTGTGCTGGCGGATCGTTTCATCGTAAAGGATCACACCGCTGATGAACTCACCCAGACCGGGCGTGGTGATAATTAACTCCCGATAGGCGCGTCGGGCTTCCTCAGTCTGGGGGATACCTAGCTTGGCGAATCGTTTATTACAGGTTGGATTACTTTCATCGATCGCCAACAGACCTTTGTAGTCGGCAACCAGCGTCCTTGCAGTGTCTATTAGAGCTTGTGCATTCATCTCTGACTCCTGGGAAAATTTATTGATTATTAACTGAGCTAGACAGAGGTGGATCAGTCCGATGACTTGCTTGATGCTCTAGTCGCCCAATCGTGTGCTCAATCAAGCTGGTCACTTTTTCCGCAGCCCCATCAACAGCTTGGTCTAAAGTTGCGGCCTGATGTGTTACCGCGAGAGGTTGATATCCCGCGAGACGGGCTTCGATCATGCAGCGCATATCGTGACCGCCGCCCTTCTTGTCGCTATTCTCATCGCTCAAGTGAACATCAACGTGAGTGATGCGATCGCGGAATCGGCTCAGGCTCTCTGCCACTACATCACTAACCTGAGTGGCTAGTGCTTCGTGACCTTCGATGTTATGGCCGGTATGAATTTGGATTTGCATAATGTTCTCCTGTTGTAATTGTTATTGGCTTTATATTCAAAGTAATGACTAGAATCTGAACGTAACTGAAATCAAATTATCTCAAACCCACTCAACGCTTCGACATTTTGTCGGAAGGCGATTAAGGCATGATCTGATTGATACTCGACCAGACCGGCGAAGATCCGTTCTGAGACATCCTGGGACACAACGGTTTTGATCTCAATATTAGTTTTATAGCTGACCATATCTCCCCGACGACTGCCGTGACGACCTGCGCCTTGGGCTTGGGAGAGAGTATAACCAGTTACGCCTAAGTCTTTCAGCAGACTGATAATGCGACCTTGCAAAACAGTTTCACCAATGATGAAAACCAGTACAGCCGGTTCGATCGATAGTGATGAGGGGGACATGAGCAATTCTCCAGAATAAAGATTTAATTTCGTCACCGAAGCGGTTTTCAATAGCGCAGGATAGCAGCGATCGCTTGATGCTCGGGTACATCTCCCTGTTCTACGGCGTAAACCGTCCCCCCATTTGTCAATGTATGTAGTGCCGCTAGATCGAGCAAATCTTCATCACCTGTTTCCTGTTGAGGATGAATCTGAATGGAATTCCCTACTGGATCGAATATTCCCCAAACGGTTTTATCAATAGGCACAAACAAGGTTTCAACACGCTGGAAATAAGCGGCATGTAAGACTTTTTCAATCGTATTAGCCGTTTTTTCGCTACCTAGTAGTTCCTCATAATGGGAAATTGTTGATACTTTGGCGAGATCGAAATAGGGTTGTGCAATCTGCCAAGCCTGGGTATGCAGTTCTTCCAAAGTCAAAGTTTCTGGATTGCCAGAGATGCCATCGGGGAGCAAGTGGGCATAAGTATTTGCCTCGTGATAAATCGGCAATAGATAATCAACTCCTGCCAAAATTAGCGGTGCTTGCTGGTTTTTCAAGAAAGACTCTAAACCGTTGTCAACTTGGCGAAAGTAACTCAATAAATCATTTTTGCGATCTTCGTTTCCGGCTCCTTGTCCATGAAAAATCGCACTATTGCCTGTTGATGAGCCTGTATGTGCTTGGAGGCTTTTTTGGGGAGTATCGTGCTGCAAGGCTGCTGTAATGTTGGTCGGTACATCTGTTAACTCAACTTCTTTCAGGTGATAACGAGTTCCTTGAAATAACCGAACTTGGTTTTGGCTCAAGGCTAGAACAGAAAACATCCCATCCCCTGACATTAGTTGCAGTAGTGGTTTCAGGTGGAAGCGATCGCCAACTACCGTTAATTCAGGGAAAGCGATCGGTAAGCAGTAGTAGCGAAACTGATTGGGAGATAGAAAAATTGCCAGTCCATCGCTTTGATGTTGCCAGAAGTCATAGGTATCTAGCTCATAAATGGGTTTCAGCAATTCTTTGGCATCCTGTTCACTCAGTCCCAACGCCAGCAATTTTTCTTCAGCTTGTCGAACCAAATTCTTTAACCGAATCGGATTTTGCTTGGTTTCGATTCCTAAACGCTCCATTGGCGCATAGATTGAGATGCAGGTGGAGTTTGATCCTGTGGTTAAAGTGGTTAATTCATCAATAGTGAATAAGTTCATGATGTTCTCCAGTTCTACTTGTGATTATGATTGACTGAATGGGAAGATAGAATGCTCGAATAATTACTAATGATTTGTTACAAATTCTTCAAGAATATCCAATAATCTTGACTGAGCTATTTTGGGGATCAAATCGCTTAAAGGGATTTCACGTTGACCACCCCCAACTTTAATCTTGATGCTAGTTAACACATCTGTGACTACTTTTTGGTTAATAGGGGTGCGATCGCTCATCAACAAGTAAAATTGTTCTGCTAAGGGTATATGTAGGTGGGCATCATTTAAGTAAAGGTGCCATTTAGCAACGTCTATATAAACTTCTTCTGCGATCGCTGCTGCTAATTTTTCAATAGTTTCGGAACTACTCATGGTTTCAATTCTCCTTCTGAGATTTCTTTGATTTTGTCTTTAGAGAACATCCAAATTCCATGCCCCATTAAGGTGAATAAGTTCATGATGTTCTCCAGTTTTAATTATGATTGACTGAATGGGAAGATAGAATGATCGAATAATTACTAATGATTTAACAATTAGGAGTTATTCTCCTCCTGTCCCCACATCCAGTTGCGGATTTCTGGCAAGTCTTCGCCATGGATATCGATGTAATGCTTGTGCTCGATCAACTTGTCCTGCATCATCTGTTTGAGATAGGCACCCTCACTACCCAAATGCGGTACGCGATCGACCACATCTTGCACCAGATGAAAGCGATCGAGGTCGTTCAGCATCCTCATGTCAAAGGGCGTAGTGATGGTACCTTCTTCCTTATAGCCCCGAACGTGGAGATTGCTATTGGTGCGGCGATAGGTCAGCCGATGGATCAGCCAGGGGTAGCCATGAAAGCCAAAAATGATGTGCTTGTCGGTAGTGAACAGCGAATCATAGTCTGTTTCACTCAGCCCATGTGGATGTTCACTCGCTGACTGCAACTTCATCAGATCGACGACATTGACGACCCGGATTTTGAGAGCGGGTAAATGTTCGCGGAGGATGGAAACGGCTGCCAAAATCTCCAGCGTCGGTGTATCACCGCAGCAGGCCATTACCACGTCTGGTTCCCCCTCCTGGTCATTGCTGGCCCATTGCCAGATGCTGATGCCTTTGGTGCAATGTGTTATAGCTTCCTCCATCGTCAGCCATTGCGGGGCTTGATACTTGCCCGCGATCACCACATTGACATAATGGCGACTACGCAAACAATGATCCCAGATCGAGAGCAGGCAGTTGGCATCCGGTGCCAGATAGACTCGCACGACGGAGGCTTTCTTGTTCACAACGTGATCGATAAAACCAGGGTCCTGATGAGTCAAACCGTTGTGCATCTGTTGCCAGACATGGGAAGCCAGCAGGTAGTTTAAGGAGGCGATCGGTCGTCGCCACGGTAGCCCTGCCGTTACCTTCAGCCATTTGGCGTGCTGGTTGAACATCGAATCCACAATGTGAATGAAAGCTTCATAGCTGTTGAACAGCCCATGCCGCCCTGTGAGCAGATAGCCTTCCAGCCAACCTTCACACTGGTGTTCACTCAACATTTCCATGACGCGACCCTCTAGGGCGAGGAATTCATCGTTGTCCTGGATGCGGGCATCCCATTGGCGGTTGGTCAGCTCGAAAACCGCATTCAGGCGATTGGAAAGCGTTTCGTCGGGGCCAAAGATCCGGAAATTGCGTTGTGGCTGATTGAGTTTGACCACATCGCGCAGGAACACGCCCAGTTCATGGGCATCGGATGCGTTCACGGCACCGGGGGACGGCACTTTCACCGCGTAGTCCCGAAAGTCTGGCACGATCAGGTCGCGCAGCAACAAGCCCCCGTTGGCATGGGGATTGGCACCCATCCGGCGATCGCCTGTGGGCGCAAGTTCCGTCAGTTCCGGTTGCAACCGCCCTTGTTCGTCGAAGAGTTCTTCCGGTCGGTAGCTACGCAGCCATGCTTCAAGTTGTTGAAGATGTTCGGGATGAGATCGTGGATCGGAGAGCGGCACTTGATGCGATCGGAACGTGCCCTCGATCTGGAGACCATCCACCCATTTTGGTCCCGTCCAGCCTTTTGGAGATTTGAGCACAATCATTGGCCAGCGCGGACGCTTGGTATTACTGTTGACGCGGGCTTCGTGCTGGATGCGTTGGATCTCTGCCACCACCTGATCAAGCGTCGCCGCCATCGCTTCATGCATCAATGCTGGCTCATGCCCTTCGACGTAGTAAGGTGCCCAACCGTTACCACGCAGCAACTGGTCTAGCTCATCCGGTTCGATCCGCGCGAGGACGGTCGGACTGGCGATCTTGTAGCCATTGAGATGCAGGATCGGCAGCACTGCACCGTCGGTGACGGGATCGAGGAATTTGTTGGACTGCCACGACGTAGCCAGTGGTCCGGTTTCCGCCTCACCATCGCCAATCACGCAAGCCACGACGAGATCGGGATTATCAAACACCGCACCAAACGCATGGCTGAGGGAATAACCCAACTCACCGCCCTCATGGATCGAGCCGGGGCACTCCGGTGAGACGTGGCTGGGGATGCCTCCTGGGAAAGAGAACTGTTTGAAAAGCTTTTGCAATCCAGCCTCATCCTGACTGATGTGGGGATAGATCTCGCTATAAGTTCCCTCAAGGTAGGTGTTGCCAACCAGAGCCGGACCGCCGTGCCCCGGCCCAGAGACATAGATCATGTCGAGGTCGTATTTTTTGATTGCCCGATTCAAATGCACGTAGATAAAATTCTGTCCCGGCGTTGTGCCCCAGTGCCCCAGCAGCATGTGTTTGATGTCCGTCGGTGCCAGTGGGCGTTGGAGCAGCGGATTGTCGAAAAGATACATCTGCCCCACCGATAGATAGTTGGCAGCACGCCAGTAAGCATCCATCTTGTGGAGCAGTGCTGGGGTCAGGGTGTTGGTTGGTTTGGTCTGCATGGTTTAAGTTTTTGGTGCGAACTAAGTCCAAGTGCGCGGGTGATCTGCTTGTCTCTTACCTAATTCAACTTGCCAGCTCTTTAGCTACAGCTTCCCAGTAGCCTGGGCGATGGTAATGTCCATGCAGGCGGGTTTCATCATCGCGAGTTAACGGCACATCTTCTTGATATTCCGGTGACTGCTTAATCGTCTCGCTAGAGAGATTGATGAAGACTTTCGACTCGCTCCAGCT
>JBGSPI010000108.1:0-55089 GCA_041738715.1 Chamaesiphon sp. | reverse complement strand
GCTGCTTGTGCCATCGATGGAGCAACATTTGCGGTCATCATAGTGGCAGCACTGGCAACAGTTAGAGCGAGAGCTTGAGCGGATTTGATCGAGCGTAGAAGTTTCATAATTCCCTGTTTCCGATGGTGTATGTTTGCTTGTAAGGGGATACACGTTCGGAATTTTGGGTTTATGCACAGTCAGTGAAAAAAAGAAAGCACAAATATATAGCTGGCTAGCTTGGCAAAAACCACCAGGTAGACAGCTACATCAGGCAATTAAAGAAAGAATCTTAGACCCCCAACATCCAGAAGCACAGAGGTTTATGAGTTGGTTTATACAGTTATACCAATTAAGAGGTTAGAGATCGATCGATTTTTCTGCCACAATCATTCCCAAAGCCGCTGACATGAACCCGGTAAATAATGGATGGGGCAGACTTGGCGTAGATTGAAATTCTGGGTGAAATTGGGTGGCGATGAAAAAGGGATGATCGGGGCGTTCGATAATTTCGACAAGTCGCGTATCTGGAGATGTGCCGCTGACTACATAACCACTTTCTAGGAACAGATTGCGGTAGGCATTATTAAACTCATACCGATGGCGGTGCCGCTCATAAATTACTTCCTGCTGATAGAGTTTGTGGGCTAGGGTGTGTTCTTCCAACCGACAAGCATATAAGCCCAAGCGCATTGTGCCGCCCAGATCTACGACATCTTGTTGTTCGGGGAGGAGATCGATCACTGGATTCGGTGTGTCGGGATCGAATTCTGAACTATTAGCCCTGTCGAGTTTAGCGATATTTTGCGCCCATTCGATCGTTGCCGCTTGCATTCCCAGACACAAACCGAGGAAGGGGATTCGTTGCTCTCTAGCGTATTCAATGGCGGCAACTTTGCCTTCTACGCCCCGAATGCCAAAACCTCCAGGCACAACTACTCCCTGCACGTCACAGAGGTATTTAGCCGCCCCGTGGATCTCTAAATCTTCGGAGTTAACCCAGACAATCTCCAGTTTAGATCCAGTAGCGATCGCGCCGTGTCGGAGGGCTTCGGCGACGGATAGATAGGCATCCCCTAGTTGGGTATACTTGCCGACGAGGGCAATTTTGACTTCCTGGGTAGATGTCTGCATCCGTGTAACTAAATTTTGCCACTGAGTCAGATCTGGGGTACGCTGTTCGAGTTCGAGTAAGGCGATCGCTTGTGCGGCTAATCCTTCCCGCTCCATAATCAGCGGCACTTCATAGATACTGCTAGCATCGGGGGCATTGATCACCGATTCAACTGGCACGTCACAAAATTCTGATAGCTTTTCTTTAATTCCCTGGGGGAGGGGTTGGATACTCCGACAGACGAGAATATCTGGTTGAATGCCGATCGATCTCAACTCTTTGACAGAGTGCTGTGTCGGCTTGGTTTTCATCTCTCCAGCCGTAGAAATCCAGGGTACTAGCGTTACATGTAGGTAAATAACATTACGTCTGCCTACCCGCTTGCGAAATTGGCGAATTGCTTCCAGAAAGGGGAGCGATTCGATATCGCCGACAGTTCCGCCGATTTCGGTGATGACAACATCAGGATTGGTATCTTTCGCTACGCGATCGATCCGTTCTTTGATCTCATTGGTAATATGAGGGATAACTTGGACAGTGCCACCATGATAGTCACCACGACGCTCTTTATTAATTACAGCTTGATAAATCGATCCGGTTGTAACACTATTGAGGCGGGACATCGATGTGTCGGTAAATCGCTCATAGTGTCCTAAGTCTAGATCTGTTTCCGCGCCGTCTTTGGTGACAAATACTTCCCCATGTTGGTAGGGACTCATTGTGCCGGGATCGACATTAATATAAGGATCGAGTTTGAGAATTGAGACAGAGTAATTTCGCGATTTGAGCAGTCGCCCCAAACTTGCCGCGACAATCCCCTTGCCAATACTCGAAACTACGCCACCAGTGACGAATACAAACTTAGTCATGCTGCTTTTGGAACTCTCTTTTTGCCAATCGACCACATTATTGTGGCACAGGTTGGGGGTTTGGGGTAGTGAATAGTGAATAGTGAATAGTGGATTAGGGGTTAGGTGTAGTGGATAGTGGATAGTGGATGGTAAGTAGTGAATAGGAAACTAGGAGTTTGTTTATGTTGCCGATTGTCTATTCAGCCGATTTTCTGTTGCATCAGACAGGGGCATTTCATCCAGAAAACCCCGGAAGATTGACCGCGATCAAGTTAGCATTAGCTCAGGCAAAATGTTCACATCAGCTTGACTGGCGATCTCCAACTCCGGTGGAACTTCGCTCTCCGCTAGCTTGGATCGATCGAGTTCATGATAGTGAGTATATTCGTCGAGTCGAGCAAATTAGTCGAAGTGGTGGCGGATCGATCGATCCTGATACACCTGTTTCGCCGCAGACGTATGATGTTGCTCTACTCGCCGTCAATGCTTGGATTGATGGTGTAGATCTTGCCATGTCTACGGGCGAACCAGTATTTGTGCTGGCGCGTCCACCAGGACACCATGCCGAACCATCTGGGGGGATGGGGTTTTGCATTTTTAGTAACGCGGCGATTGCTGCTATCTATGCCTTAGCCAATGGTGCCGAACGGGTAGCGATTCTCGATTGGGATGTGCATCATGGTAACGGCACTCAATCGGTAGTCGCCAATAATCCACAGATCGCCTATTGTTCACTCCATGAGTTTCCCCATTATCCCGGCACTGGTCGATCGACCGAAACAGGCACCTATCACAACCTGTTGAACTTACCGATGGCGGCAGGAAGTACACTGGCGGACTATCAACCGCTGTTTGAGACGAAAGTATTACCTTTCCTCACCGAGTTTCGACCAGATTTACTGATTGTCAGTGCCGGATATGATGCGAATTACGACGACCCTTTGGCAAATATTTTGCTCAAACCGCAAGATTTTGGGGTACTTACAGATCTGTGTTTACAGCTAACCCGGAAAATTGTGTTTGGATTGGAAGGTGGCTATGATTTTAATTCATTAGGACAGTCAGTAGTCGCAACGATCGAGCGTTGTCTAGATCGTTCAACATTTCAACCATCAAACAGATAGGCATCCACCTATTCACTAAAACACTGCAAAACTGCTAAATCCGATCGCCAGAAAAGATAAATCGATCGACTGGGAACACAAAACTTAATTTAAGGTCATATAACCTAACAATTGTTCATATTTTTAATTGGGTTTAGTCTTAATGTCTAACTACGTATTCCAAAAGTCGATCGTGGCAACTTTAGGTATTGCGATCGCTGCTACAGGTACTTTAGCTGGTATTTCTAGTCACGCACAAAATGGTCTACCTGAGACGATGACTACACCCAGTCCAAGTCCAACGATGATGCCTACTACAAACCCCAGTGGGTCGGTGAGTAAGCCCACCATCTCAACTCCTCCAGGTGGCGGGATGTCCAAACCGACCAAAAAGCCAGCAACGTCAGCGAAGAAGATGACCATCGTGGATGTTGCTGTCAAGAATGGATCTTTTAAGACACTAGTTACCGCCCTTAAAGCCGCAGGTTTAGTTGAAACCTTATCTGGCGAGGGTCCTTTCACTGTTTTCGCACCTAATGATGCAGCCTTTGCCAAACTATCCAAGGCAACTCTAACAGATCTCCTCAAGCCAGAAAATAAAGAGAAACTCACCAAAATTCTCACCTACCATGTGGTATCTGGCTCAGTTCTTTCTAAGGATATCAAACCTGGTAAAGTTGCCACAGTCGAAGGTAGCGAAGTGACTCTAAAGGTCAACGGTAAACGAGTAATGGTCAATACAGCCAAGGTAATCAAAGCTGACATTAAAACCAGCAATGGAGTCATCCACGTGATCGATCGAGTGATTTTACCCCCAAACTAAGTTTATTGATAGTCCGGTAACTAGTTAGACTCAAAAGTATATAGTTGGGGAAAGAGTTCAACATGATCCTTTCCCCTGTTTGCGGCAGTTGCAAATTTGTCTTTGCAACTGCCGTTTTTAATGTTCAAGCCAAAATTATTACCAGATTTAAATCGATATTAATAAGTGACTAGATTAATAATGATGTAAAGTTTTCTTACCGCTTTTGCTTTTGTCTGAATGGATTACCTATATTAATAACATCAGCTTAAATTGATCCCCGACATGGGATTGACCAAAACGTATCAGTTTTCGCCAGTATCCATCTAGATAGCCGGAGCCAACAAAATGCAACTAACTCAAACTCGTACCATTTCTAAAAGCCGATACATCGCTACAGCTAAGAGCTTCTTAATCTGGTGCTTTGCCTTGACAGTCAGTCTGCTGGTCGTTGGCTTCCCATTGATTGTTTTAATGGCTACGGTTGGAGCTTTGATGTCAGTTGCGTTGCACCCAATCTTACCTGTTAGTGCGGTGTTACTCGTCGCAGGTGGTCTGATTGGCTTAAATGTTCTGGCGGTAGGAGTTGGGGCGGGGATTCTCACCGCCAAAGGGATTCACCCCCAAGAAGTGCGTTGGTTGAGTTGGTTACATGGTGATGCAGATCCTGTTAGCACGACCACTTATGCAGCATGTCCCCTCACTTGCGATCTTGATTCCTAGACTAAATTTCGATTTCCTCATTCGTTTATCTCATCTCACCTGTTCTCTTCAAAGCTCGGTTATCCTCCGAGCTTTTTTGCGTTTGCACGGAGCGAACAGCGGACAACTTTACTGCCACTCGGTCGATTCTCCAGGCATAATTAAGTGGGTGAATAACTCCTATCCCCAAACAGGGGTGGAGAGTTCAACCTAAGTTAGTGTTCTCTATCCCCGATCCTCATGATTCGTGTCTGTTTTACCCTTGGAACCCGCCCAGAAGCAATCAAACTCGCCCCAGTGATTCGGACATTTCAATCTTCGAGTAAATTTACCACACAGGTGGTACTAACTGGCCAACATCGCGAGATGGTCGCACAGGTGATGGATATTTTTGGGTTGACCGCCGATCGAGATTTGGATATCATGCAGCATCAACAAACCCTAACAGATATCACCCAGCGCAGTTTACAAGGATTAGAAAAGTTATTTCAAGAAATCCAGCCCCAACTAGTGATCGTCCAAGGTGACACGACAACAGCATTTGCGGCGGCACTCTCGGCATTTTATCAACAAATTCCCATCGGGCATGTGGAAGCGGGATTACGCACAGATGATTTATTCAATCCCTACCCAGAAGAAGCCAATCGGCGATTGATTTCCCAAATCGCTCAATTACATTTTGCCCCTACTTATCTAGCTGTCGAGAATCTGCATAAATCTGGAGTCACCGGCCAAATTCACGAGACTGGAAATACTGTCATCGACGCGCTGTTAACCGTGGCAAAATCCCAGCCAGCCTGTGATATTCCTGGCTTAGACTGGAGTAAATATCGGACGCTACTGGCAACAGTCCATCGACGGGAAAATTGGGGCCAACCATTACAAAGTATTGCCGCAGCATTGCTTGAAATTTTAGACAAATTTCCCGATACAGCACTATTATTACCGCTCCATCGCAATCCGACTGTGCGCGAACCCCTGACTCAAGCTTTGGGTCATCATCCCCGCGTTTTTCTCACCGAACCGCTAGACTATACTCAGCTAGTGGGCGCAATCCAGCGGAGCTATCTCCTGCTAACTGATTCTGGTGGCTTACAGGAAGAAGCTCCCAGCTTAGGTAAACCAGTCTTGGTATTGCGTGATACTACCGAACGGCCTGAAGCCGTGAGTGGCGGCACGGCGAAGTTAGTCGGTACGGATCCAGTGACAATTACCGCCGTAGCTAGTCAATTATTGAGTGATGTCTCAGCTTATCAAGCGATGGCAACAGCCATTAATCCCTTTGGTGATGGTAGTGCTTCAACGCAGATTCTTGCTGCTGTAGAGCAGTTTTTTGGAGTATGAACTTACTCATCAGTTCTGATTGAATCAGATCGATCGAACAAAGAGCCGATACCGCCGAACAACAGGCAGAAAAATCAGTAGCTAAGTTGTACGAATTGGGCATTGATCCTGAAAATATCTAGTCTAAGGGCGGGTTGAGCGGAGTCGAAACCCACCCTAAAATACTTCACTTACCCGATCGAATTTGGGCATACTAAGTAGACTGACTTTTTTCAAGTTAAATTGTTAGATTTATTACAGCTAAGATCATGGGCGTAATTGTCTTTCTGGTTGCAACGATCGCTAGTGTTTATTGGTTGAATAAGTTTTATCGATCGTTATCAAACGATTTACCAGCAGCGAGTTCGCGGCGGCGAGTTGTTATAACGGATGATTTACGATCGGCGAGTCGAGAAATTCAGGCGTTGAAGCCAGTCGTCGATACTCAGATTGCCCCACCAGCACCAAAATTATCGGAGCGATTGTTACCGATTTTGCCACCCACCATCTCCAGATGGCATCAACAGTCGGAGATCTGTGCCAATTTTTCGATCTCACCTGCCCCAACAGAAGAATCACTGCTGTTTCGCAGCCTCGGACATGGACTATTTGTGATCGGTATTCTGGCCACGGATTTAGCCGCAGGAACTCACTACAGTTGGTTAGGAATTCCTTGGGCAACAGCAGGTGCTGCCTGGAGTTGGCATCGTCGCCACTATGCTAAACATTGGCTGACTATTGGTATGTCAGGAAGCAGTTTAGGGATCTTGATGGTTTGGCTCGTGCCCATTTTAGCGAAGGACATGCAGATGGCGATCGAGAACTATCCAATTCCCGCCGCCGCACCTTTAACCAAAATGTCAGTAGCCATCGCCTTGGCATTAGGAATGCTCTGCACGGCTCTCCAAATGGGATTGAGCTTCCATCTTTATAGCCGACGGCTGTTGGGCTACGGTCTGGTGATTAGTGGATTGCTGATGGGTGTAGCCGCTAGTTTGAGTCAAAACCTCAGCTTTGTGATTTTACTTGGTGGATTTACCGCGATCCTTATTCCCACATTGATGCTCGATTATCGTTCTCAACTAGCCCTGCCACCCATTGGCATTGTCCCTTTACGGACTCGCCATCAATTACCCTATCAACATTTACCCTGGAAATATCTCAGTCAATTAGCCGCAATCTCGCTAAGTTTAGGTCTAGTTTTAGCGGTATTTTTACCCAGTTTCCATCTGCCCAATCTATCACTTCAACCGCCTGGATTAGATCTCTGGAACACCCTCGCCCAGAAATATCGTCCACCTCAATCAGAGCCTCCATCCCGATCATTACAACCAGTCGCCACACCTACGCCAGAACCCCCAATCCGCGAAATTGCCTCCCAAGCATTGGGACAGCCGGAGAATCAAAACTATCCCGACAGCATTAAACAGGAGAATCTCCAACTACCGCCGGAACTTGCCAGTAAATTACAACAGTTCACCCAGGAGATTCTGCGGACTTCGCCCCAGCCACTGAAATCAGATTTCGATCGAGCTACATATATCGCCGAATATCTCAAAAAACATTACCCAACCGATCAGCCAACGCAGCAACAAGTAGCCACAGATAGCAAATTATTCCAGCAGTTTCTCACCGAATGTGCCAATACACCCAAAAGTTGTCAATTAGTCGGGAATAAACAAGATCTGCCGGTCTTATACACCTCGATGCTACGATCGATTGACATCCCCGCACGGCTTAAAACAGACGATAAGCTCGGTGAAATCGATCCCCGAACCCAACTGTATACTAGACCACCGGAACAGTCTCAGAGCCACACAGAGGTCTATTTTCCGAATTGGGGCTGGTTTGGGGTAGACGCAGATCCCGATCGATCCTTATTCCCGCTCACGTCACATCAACTCGACCAACTCAAGCAAATCGCTGCCGCCGCACCACCGATTTCGCCATCTCCCACGCCCTATCCAGCCAACTCACCATCGATTCCGCCATCTCCCGCACCCTACCCAGCCAACTCACCACCGCCTAGCCCTAGTCAGAACCAGCATTACCCATCCCCCATTCCTCAAACCACACCGCTCAAATCGCCACCGCCAAACCGCCCAGTAGATCGATCTCCATTGCTCGGAGATCCGGTCATCTTGAGAATTGCCATCACCGCGATCGCAATTTGTGGTGCAATTGTCTGGTATCTTTGGTACCAACACCGAGAACAACAGCAAATCGCCAAACTACCACCTGTCGAGCAGATTTATCGAGCGATGGTGGCTAATTTGAGCAAGCAAGGATTAGTTAAACGTCCAGCCCAAACCCAACTCGAATATGCCGATAGTGCCAGTAACATCTACCCACCCAAAATCGTTAAAGTTGTCCGGGACATTTCCCTGATTTATACAGCTTGGCGATATGGTCAAGAAAAGATTGATGTCAAGCAGTTAGCTAAAAAACTGCAATATCTCCACCATCTACAACAGGCTGCCAAACAACGCAACTAGATCCTACAAAGATCGTTCTAGCGCATTGCTAAATTCCTCATAAGGTTTAACGCCAACTAGTGTTTCCACTAACTCACCTTTTTTAAAGAACAGCACCGCCGGAATACTTCTCAGTCCAAATCGTTTAGTAATTGGTTTATTCGCATCAATATCTAGCTTGAATACTTTGGCTCGATCGCCATATTCATCTGCTAGTCTATCAATTAGAGGTCCAACTAATTTACAAGGTCCGCACCAGGTCGCAGTGCAATCAACAACCACTAGAGATTCCGTGGCGAGTAGTGAATCAAATTCAGTTTCATCTTGAATGAATGTAGCCGTACCCATGTCTGCTTCTTTAGCCTCAATAATTGTGATTAACGTTTTGTCTGTCTGGTGCGACTCTTGCCGAGTGATTATTTTGCGGTTAGCACTCCTGGCGCAGTTTGAATGGGAACGATATCGAGGATATCGGGAGTAGCACAGTACTTCAGGTCTGCATGACATTCGAGGCGGAGTAACCTTTGACCGTGACTGGCGAGGTGGAATAAATCGAGTAACCGATCTTGCCACTGTCGATACAGGGCGATCGAGGCTACTAGTTCATCATTACCAGCTAATTCGACTAGAGGTAAATTTAATTTCGTGACAATGCGATCGGCGATTGCCCCTGCACAAACGGTATCTTCTAGGGAGTAATCACCCTCCCAGCCTGATCCAACCATCCAGACAGTTTCCGGCTGCTGGGATAACACGTAATCGACGATCGATTCCCGATTAGTGATGGCAGCAGCCAGGACTATCTTAGCATCCTGTACACGCTGCAAGGTGCGGGTACCATTGGTGGTACTGATAAATAACCGTTTGCCTTTTACCGTTGCTGGAGTGCAATCCAGCGGGGAATTACCCAAGTCACAGCCAGAAACCTTCGCGCCACCCCGCTCACCAGCGCGTAACCGGAGTTCTGGTGCCCAACCATCGCTCACTTGCATGAGTGTATCCATATCGCTAAAGACTTGGACAGCTTCGGCTCCAGCCTGAAGTGCCGCTGCCATTGTGGATGTCGCGCGCAAGACATCGATCGCGATCGCACAAATGGGCAATTCATCTGTGGGTGTGCGTTCAGGAGTATGGTATGTATATAATTTCACAGTATATGTCGATCGAATAGAAATAAATTAGGGGAAAATTTTCTCCCACAATTGCTTGTTTAATCTTAAGCCGAAACGGGGTCGAGAAAACTGATACAGCCTTAACTTAGTTAGGACTAGACAGCATCAATCTGGTTTGGTACGGTAAAGACGATGACCTTTGATTTGAATCCCACAGGCTTGGAGTCTTGTTGCCCAGCCCTGTTGATTGCCGATAGTTTTGGTTTCGCTAAATAGTCCGACAGCCTCTTCAGATTTAGTGAATTTGGCAAATTTAGGATAGAGAGGATGATTTTGGCTGAGGAAAGTTTCTTTACGATGCAGAATTGGAGAGTTTTCCTGTTCAGAGTAGTCTCTAAACTTAACGCTTAGATCCCGTAAATCGATCAACATCGCCCACTGTAAAGGAGGATGAGCAATGGTATTGAAGCCGGGATAATAAAGATAGGAAATGCAGGGCTTATCGGTATGAAATTTAAGGATATTCGCATCTTCAGTTCCACCGATATTACGACTAGCACATCCTTCATATAGTCGCAGTTTTGGGTCTAGCTGATTGAGTGCGGAAATATGAACATATAAGGCAGTAGGTAATAATTTACCAATTTTACTCTGTTGACAAGCTTGCTTAATTACACCAGGTTCGCCGATCTTAAACAATAGCCTGTCGGCAACTTCATAAGCTTCTTCATAACTACCAAAAAATGCTTTGATATCTGCTCGAATTCCTCCAGATAGTTTACGGATATTTCTTCCTTGACCAAATTGGGCTAGAGCTAAATATACTTGCAAATCTAGCGATCGCTGATAAGCAATCGCATCCCAATCTGCTTCCTCCGTAGCAGTTAAAATAATTTGAAAGGCGCGTTTTAAACTGCCAAATTCTTGATTTAATTCTACTTCCTCAGCTAATTCTCCTTTAACGGGAATCCGTCCGCGCTGACTGACAAATTCCATCAGTGGGGCCAGTTGCACTTGATAATCTTCAAATCGCTTACTCTCAATCCGCACTCGCGGCGTAGTCATGCGAGCATAAAATCGTGCCGCCCGAAAACTTTCGGCTCGACACTCATCTCGAAATATCAAAAAAATTCCCAAGCCGAGCGGGATTGAATCAACAGCTAAAACTCGATCGATATACTCTTTTAATTCCGCTTGCTGATAATATTTTTGAAAGGTATTCCGCTTAGTTAAAATTCCATCACCATAAGCTAAGACCCCACGCAAATCATTAACCAAAATCTGCGCCGCAACAATTAATACCTGTCTGGTTAAGTCCCAAGCTTGAACTAATGCTCGATCTCGTTCTGCCGGATCTTCGATCACATTAATGACATAGCTTAAATTCACCACATCTGCCGATCTCAACTCGACATCAGGAAAATAATAGGGGTCCCAACCAACACAGGTATAACCCGCTGATTGCAATCGCTGGACATCACCACCAAGTCCACAACCATAGTCAAAAATTGTAGTTTCGGTGGTGATTATCCCAGACTCGATGGCTAACCTGGCTGGACGAGACAGTTCTACCCGCGTCATCGCGGCTCGATGTCGTTCTACTTCTACTCCAGTGGGGATTTGGGACATGGGTGGATGTAAATGGTGGCTGAACTTGTGCCGCCGACTAACCCAATTTGGTAGTATAGATTGTTAATTGAATTGCGCTATGGATATTATACAAAATCTACTTGCAAAATTGGATATTTTGCCTCCCTTGCTTATCACCTGAAGCAAGGGAGAACTATTCACTAATTGCGAACAGTCTTTAGAATCTGGTTGGGAATAACATCTGATTTCGAGCGCAAATTGCCTCAATGTATAATTGAAACCATCACCAGTAGCGTAGCAGCTAACTTGCGATGATTTTTTCCAATCTTGTCCACACCAAAATAATGAAACTAGAAGTAGGATGTCATCTCAAATTTGAGGCAGTCGAACCCACGCCACTCGTACTCATGCTGAGACCTCGCAGTGGAGATAGTCAATGGGTGTTTCGAGAGACCTATTTGTTAGACCCTTTTGTGCCCGCCAGGGAATATACCGATGTTCATGGAAACCTTTGTCAGCGGTTGATGACTCCAGTAGGTGCTTTTAATATTCGCACCGAAGCATGGGTCGAAACTAGTGACAAGATCGCGGTAGCACCTGGCGCACCGATGACGATGGTAGAGTTTTTGCCCGATTGGATCTTGCAGTTTTTATCACCTAGTCGCTACTGTCAGTCAGACCAACTATTCGATCTTGCTACGGAAATTAGCACGGATTACGCACCGGGATACGACCAGGCAGAAGCAATTCGGACATGGGTTCACGATCGAATTGAGTATCAGTATGGCACGAGTAACTCCTCTACCTCTGCCGTCGATACTGCTCACCAACGGGTCGGAGTCTGTCGAGATTTTGCCCATTTGGGCATCGCTTTATGTCGCGCCCTGAATATTCCCGCGCGGATGGTCGTCGGCTATCTCTACCAATTAGAGCCAATGGACTTACATGCTTGGTTTGAAGCCTATTTGAACGGTCAGTGGTATACATTTGATGCTACTCAAGTACACCCCCGTGGCAATCGCGTGGCAATCGCCTACGGCCGCGATGCAGCAGATGTAGCACTCAGTACTCAGTTTGGCCCCTTGACTTTGACAAGTATGGAAGTTTGGGTCAAACCATTGTAGCTGTCTGTTTGATAACTGGGTACATTTAAAGATGTGTAGCTTTAAGTTGGCAAAGCCATGAAAATTGGGTATCTTGTGTGGTCTTTGGTGACTAGTGTAGGTCTAGTCGGAGTCCGTAGTTTTGGCAATCCGTTTAGCGATAGTGTGTCTTACAAGATTGAATATGTAGGCAAGACGGGAGAAACATTGTGGGCTAACTATACAATTACGCCCCAAAATAAGTTGCAGGCTACCACGACAGAACGGGTGATTGGTCAACTACCGCAGACGGTGAAGTTTACTACTGGTAAAAATGCGATCATTTCGGCAAATGGTTCTATTTCTACTCAAGAACCAATTACCATCAAAATTTACAAAAATGGTGTAGAGTGCAGCAACTCAGATGGGATCGGTCGAGCGGGGGTTTCCGATACGATCGTATGCAGGTAAGTTTTACCATCGCCCAGTTCGAGCAACGTCGCGATTTTAACTGCTACAACCATCCGCGTTATTAATTCACTGAGATATTTAGGATTAGTATCACTAGCAAAGTCATTTATCTACACTTAGGATAGAGGTGAATGTAATTTTCATTTGTAAGCGTGCATGTCTACCGCTAACTTGTTGCAGAATTTACCAAGCTTGGCATCGATAGTCGATCGTCAGCCATTGATAGTAGATCCGGACATGCCAGTCTTAGAAGTTATTTCCTTGATGAGTCAAGCGAAAGGACGTAACTGTCTATTGCCCAATCCAGAAATATCGATCGATCGGTCAGTCGCCACGCCACACAGTGCGGTATTAGTCTCAGTAGACGAGCGGTTAGTTGGCATTTTTACCGAACGTGATTTAGTCAAGCTAACAGCCAGTCAACGAGATTTGCAAGGCTTGAGAGTCGGCGATGTGATGAGCAAAAAACTGCGAACTTTGGTGCTAACTAACCAGCATACGGTGATGAGTGCGTTAACGATCTTTCAACAGGATCAGATTCGCTATTTGCCGATTCTCAACGATCGCCAGCAGCCAATCGGGATCGTTACACCAGAACATGTTCGGCAAATTTTGCAGCCGGTTAATCTGTTGAAATTTCGTTCTGTAGCTGAAGGCATGACGAGTCCGGTCGTCTATGTTACTCCTACCACGACGATCTTACAAGTTGCCAAAATTATGGCAGGTCTTCAAATCAGTTCGATCGTCATTGCCGAAGAATCGGGATCTTTGCAGCCTGTGGGCATAATCACCGAACAAGATATCGTTCAGTTTCAGACACTCGGACTCGATCTAGAGCGATTATTCGCCGCAGCGGTGATGAGTAGCCCCTTGTTTTGCTTACAGCCATCAGATTCATTATGGTCTGCCCAGCAAATTATGGTAGCTAAAAATATTCGACGATTGGTAATCACAAACAACCGAGGCGAGTTAGCCGGAATCTTGACTCAATCCAATCTCTTAGAGTTACTCGATCCTCTAGAAATGCTGTATATGCTGGAAAACTTGCAGCAGCAAACGATTGAACGCTCGGCAGAACTAGAACGGCGCAATCGAGAATTACGGTTAGAGGTAATTAGACGACAACAGGTAGAAAACGAGTTAGAACAGCGCGTACAAGAAAGAACTGCGGAGTTAAACTTGCGCACGCAACAACTCCAAGCTGAGATTTCCCAGCATCAGTTTCAGAAATACGCCTTGGATCGATCGGCGATCGTCGCCATGACCGATCGACAGGGCATCATTATTAATGTTAACGACCAGTTTTGTCAGATTTCGCAGTACAGTGCCGATGAGTTATTGGGGCAAACACATAGTCTGATTAACTCTGGCTACCATCCACCGGAATTTTTTCGGGATTTATGGGTGACGATTGCCCGTGGGCAAATCTGGCGAGGTGAGATTAAAAATCGAGCTAAGGATGGCAGTTATTATTGGGTATCGACAACGATCGTACCCTTTTTAAACAATGATGGTCAGCCTTTTCAGTACTTAGCAATTCGGTTTGATATTACCGATCGTAAGCAGGCTGAAGAGTCCCTGCGGCAGGGCGAACGGAAGTTTCGGGCAATTTTTGATAATACCTTTCAGTTTATCGGTTTATTAGATACTACGGGAATCGTCCTCGAAGCTAATCGGACTGCGCTAGAAGCGATCGCTGCCCAACCAGATGATGTCATCGGTCAGTTATTTTGGCAAACGCCATGGTGGACTCACTCACCGGATCTACAAGTCCAATTGCAGCAAGGGATCGCCCGAGCGGCAGAGGGTCAACTGGTGAGATTTGAAGCCAAGCATTTTTTGGCCGATGGTTCCTATGTAATTGTCGATTTTTCCCTTAGCCCGATCTTTGATGAAACTGGCAAAGTTGTGATGCTGATTCCTGAAGGACGGGATATTACCGAGCGCAAGCGGATCGAATCAGCACTCCAAGAGAGTGAATCTCGCTACCGTGCCTTGTTGACAACTGCCCCTGTCGGTATTTTCCAAACTGATGGATCTGGCAACTGTCTATTTGTCAATCAGCAGTATCAACAATTAACTGGACAATCGCGGGCTGACGCTGCTGGACAAGGATGGAGAGCAGCGATCCATCCTGACGATCTCCCGCAGGTATTTGCCGAGTGGGAGAGTGCGATTCAAACAAATCGAGGGTTTACCTTGGAATATCGGTTTATCACCCCTGATGGGCGAATTAACTGGGTCTCTGGTAATGCAATTGCGATCCATGATGAAGCTGAACACATCATTGGCTATCTTGGGACAGTGATGAATATTACCGAGCGGAAGGCGGGAGAGCAAAAAATCCAAGAGCAAGCCGCTTTGCTAGAAATTGCCACCGATGCGATCGTCGTTCGGGATTTACACAGTCAGATTCAATTTTGGAACAGTGGAGCCGAGCGGATCTATGGCTGGTCGGCAGCGGAAGCCCTCGGTCAGACTACGACCGAACTGTTTTATCCGAATATCACACCAGAAGTAGCTGTCGAAACTGCGGTGATCGCCGTTTTAGATCGGGGATCGTGGCAAGGTGAACTACATAAGATTACCAAATCAGGTGAGAAAGTAGTGGTAGTAAGTCGGTGGACTTTGGTTCGTGATGAATCTGGCCAGCCCCGATCAATTTTGAGCGTCGATACAGATGTGACCGAGCAAAAATTACTAGAACAGCAGTTTCTCCGCGCTCAACGGCTAGAAAGTTTAGGCAGTCTGGCGAGTGGCATTGCCCATGATTTGAATAATGTCCTCACGCCGATTGTTGGGGCTGCCCAGCTTTTACCCCTGACTTTGCCTAGTTTAGATGCCCGTAGTCAAAGACTGTTGAACATGCTGGTAGAGAGTTCCAAACGCGGTAGCGGTTTGGTCAAGCAAATTCTGAGCTTTGCCCGTGGGCAGGATGGTCAGCGCACAGTGCTACAGGTGCGGCATATTCTGGCGGAAATTATCAGTGTGGCGCGGCAAACATTTCCCAAGTCGATCGAGATTATTTTGAATCTAGCCCGTGAGGATCTCTGGTTAGTCAATGTTGATGCGACTCAGATTCATCAAGTATTGATGAATCTATTTGTCAATGCAAGGGATGCCATGCCCAATGGGGGAGAAATCGTGGCTAGTGCGGAAAATGTGATCGTCGATGCCGACTATGCCAAGTTGCATCTCCAGTCGCCGGCAGGCTCATACATCCTAATTTCCGTGACTGATACGGGGGTTGGGATGAATCAAGAATTGCTCGATCGCATTTTCGATCCGTTTTTCACCACTAAAGAAGGGGGAACGGGGTTGGGACTATCGACTGTTTTGGGGATTGTCAGGGCACATGGTGGGACGATCGAGGTTGAGAGTACAGTCGGTCGTGGCAGTTGTTTTAAGATCTATCTACCAGCAATCGATCGTCGAGAAGCCGAAATCGATACAGGCGCTGCGATTCCCCCTGATGGCAAGGGTCAATTGGTGCTAGTCGTAGATGATGAGGTTGCTGTCCGCGAAATTATTCAGGAGTCACTAGCAGCCTATAATTACCGGACGATGCTCGCTAGTGACGGGATCGAAGCGATCGATCTTTATGCCCAAAACCATCATCATATCGCCATCGTCCTGGTGGATCTAATGATGCCCAATCTGGATACTCGATCGACTATTCAGGCTTTACAAGAAATCGATTCCACTGTCAAAATTATTGTCATGAGTGGTCTTGCTGGCGAAGTCACCTCGATGGAAAACCCCCATCGCAGCACAATCGAAGGCTGTGGGGTGAGTGCATGGCTGACAAAACCATTTACCACCGCAGAAATGCTCGAAACATTGGCCACTGGGCTGGCAACGCCGCCTAATTGAATTGTGGCAAACTAGTAGGGTCGGATACCCATAACATAATCTACTAGCTCGATCGAATATGATTACCAACTATATTAATGCAATTCTTCGGGGCGGCAACCCTGGCGATTCAGTCACCGTGAGGGGCTGGATTCGGAGTAAGCGGGAAGCCAAGGAATTTGCCTTTGTGGATGTCAATGATGGTTCCTGCATGGCAAATATCCAGGTAGTCATCAATCAAGATATCCCCGACTACGCCACCATTCTCAAGCAGATTAATACAGGTGCATCGATCGAGATTGAGGGTGAATTGGTCGAATCTCCGGCCAAAGGACAACGGGTAGAAGTGAAAGCTAGTCTCGTGAAGGTTTACGGCGAAGCAGATGCCGAAACCTATCCCCTGCAAAAAAAACGCCACTCCTTTGAATTTTTGCGCGATATCGGTCACTTACGATCGCGCACTAACACTCTGAGTGCGGTATTTCGGGTGCGTAATGCCTGTGCGACGGCGATTCATCAGTTTTTTCAAGAGCGTGGTTTCTTATGGGTACACACGCCGATTATCAGTGCGAGTGACTGTGAAGGTGCAGGGGAAATGTTTCATGTCACCACTCTCGATTTAAAAAATCCGCCACTAACTTCAGCTAAAGAGATCGATTATAGTCAAGATTTCTTCGGCAAGGCGGCATATTTGACTGTCAGTGGTCAATTGGAGGCCGAAGTGATGGCAATGGCATTTAGCAATGTTTACACGTTTGGACCGACTTTTCGGGCGGAAAATTCTAATACTTCCCGGCACCTGGCTGAATTCTGGATGATTGAGCCAGAGATGGCCTTTTGCGATCTGTTGGGGGATATGGATTTGGCAGAAACGTTTCTTCAGTATGTATTTAAGTCCGTAATGGAACATTGTCAAGCTGACATGGAATTTTTTAACGAGCGGATCGATAAATCTGTCCTCGCCACAGCGGAAAATATCATCAATAATCAATTTGAACGGCTCACTTATACAAGCGCGATCGAATTGTTAGAAAAGTCGGATCGGAAGTTTGAATATCCAGTCAGTTGGGGGCTAGATCTCCAATCGGAACACGAACGCTATTTGGCTGAGGAGGTGTTTAAAAAGCCTGTGATTCTGACTGATTATCCAGTAGAAATTAAAGCTTTCTACATGCGCCTCAATGACGATCGCAAAACCGTTGCAGCGATGGATATTCTCGCGCCGAAAATCGGTGAAATTATTGGCGGTTCTCAACGGGAAGAACGGCTCGATGTGCTGGAGCAGCGGATCGCCGCCCAAGGGCTAAATCCGACAGATTACTGGTGGTATCTGGATCTCCGTCGGTATGGAACTGTCCCCCATGCTGGTTTTGGATTGGGATTTGAACGGTTGGTTCAATTTATGACAGGAATGACCAATATTCGGGATGTCATTCCTTTCCCCCGCGCACCATTGACGATCGAATTTTAGGCAGTAATTATCTTGCTCGATCGATGGCCTCAATCATAAGTTATCGGTCGAGAGATTTTGGATGAATATTACTTTTTCCATTGGTTGACCAAATCTAGGGCATCTTGGGCTGATTCTCGATCTCCTTTTTGTTCAAATAGTTTAACTGCTTCTTCCATATCGGCAATTCCACCAGATTGATCGTTAAGTTTGAGATACTTCAGTAAACCGCGATTATAATAAGAACTAACAATACTTGGATTGATGGCAAGAGCGCGATCGAAGTCAGCTAATGCGCCAGGAAAATCTCCAAGGTTTTTGTATTTAATCAGTCCTCGAAAATCATAGGCGATCGCGTAGTCAGGTTTGAGTTTAATTGCTCGATCTATTTCAATGACTGCGCCTGGATAGTTTCTTTGTCGATATTTTTGAACTGCTAAAGTTAGATATTTATCTGGTCTTACTTTACTATTTTGGGCAATATTGACGATCGAATTTTGATGGTTTTGTGGAGTAGTGTTACTAATCATCCCTGTGATTGTCGTCGCGATCGCGATTGGCATTAGAGAGCTAGTTATAAAAATACTGATTAAGCTCGACCAGTATATTATTCTATGTGACATACTTTAATTTCCAGTAAATTTAATCAAAAAATAATATTCATAGTGAATATAAAGGATCGAAATTTTTAAGCTGGGTAAATATTTCTGAGTTTTTAGAAAACTCAGAAATATGGCTCGGCCAAATTCTTAATTTTGATCGATTATCTAAGCACCAACAGCTTCTTTTGCCGCATACATTACTTCCAATGTGATTACCGCCTGACCACGATCACGGGCAAATTTTTCGGTGTTTCGTTTAACCTTACCGCGCACAAAACCAGGCACTTTATTGAGTTCAGCTTGCGCTTCTTTGTTCCAACCCAAGTCAGAATCTGCGGAGATTCCTTTAGTAATTACCTCTTTAGTATCATGTCCGCCAAAGATTTCTAATAAGTGATCTTCCATACCCAAAGTAAAGGAATTATAGATCAGATCCACCACTTGATTAGTTCCTTCATAACCCAAAAATGGTTTATAACCAATTGGGAAATTCTGCACGTGAATTGGTGCAGAAATTACTCCTGTGGGAATATTCAACCGTTTACCCACATGACGTTCCATTTGAGTCCCAAAAATTGCCGCAGGTTCACTTTTGGCGATCGCATCGCCAATTGCACCATGATCGTCGGAGATAATCACCTCATCACAATAACCCTCAACTTCCTTGCGGAACCATGCCTCATCAGGCTTGCAGAAAGTCCCCGCCCACACAACATGAATGCCCATCTCGCGCGTGAGAATCTTGGTAATCGCGGCTGCATGAGTAGCATCGCCATAGACCACCGCTTTTTTACCAGTCAAGTTTTGACAATCGATCGATCGCGAAAACCAAGCTGCTTGGGAAACATTTAGCGTTTGTTCATTAATGAAGTCTTCATAATTTACCTCCGCACCACCAGCGTTCAGGATAGCTTGGATTTTCCGAATACATCTGGCTGTCTCGACTACACCCATTGGGGTTGTATCGACGTAAGGCATCCCAAATTCGCGTTCGAGGTACTCCACCGTCATTGGGCCTAATTCGCGGTAGGGCGCGAGGTTAAACCAGGCTTGGGGCAGACATTTGAGTTCTTCAACCGAGGCACCTTCGGGGATAACCGCATTAACTGTAATGCCCAATTCGCCCATGAGCTTTTTGAGTTCGGTGCAGTCATGGTTATTGTGGAAGGCGAGGGTCGAAATCCCGATGATATTTACCGACGGCTCCGCTGTCTTTTCGGTGACTAGATCGCCCTTTTTACGGGCTTTATCGATGTAAAATTGGACGATCTGCTGGAGCGTGCGATCGGCAGCCTGCATCTCATTGAAGCGATAATGATTGACATCTGCAAGCAACACATCTGCTTGAGCTTCTAGAGATGCGCGTTCGACAAAGTTGGCAAGATCTTCCTGGAGAATACTGGAAGTACAAGTGGGCGTGAGGACAATCAAATCAGGATGTTCTTCAGTATCCTTGCGCGTAATATTATCAACAACCTTCTCTTGGGAACCTCGCGACAGGACATGTCGATCGACTACGCTAGTAGTGACTGGTGTGAAGTCCCGTTCCCGTGAGAGCATCGATCTCATGACGTTAAAATAATCATCACCAAGCGGTGCGTGCATGATCGCATGAACATTTTTAAAGGAAGTCGCAACGCGCAAAGTCCCAATATGAGCGGGACCTGCATACATCCAATAAGCTAATTTCATAAGATTTTTCCTAATATTTTCAGGTTCTGTCCAGTTGCCCTTTGTCTCACTCGCGATCGCGAGCGAATCACCATTGACTTTGATTGTCGCAAACAAAACAGCTTTGAGACGAGATCTAGTAAAAATTTAACTTAATATTTGGCAACAATAACCAAATCTCTGTAACTAAATCTAGTCAATGATTTGACTGAATTAAATCTCTGTTAATTTAGCTAATTTTTAGCAATAGTTATTGATAATCTAGGGCATCTAAACGATCAGGATCACGCTTTACCCTCTCGTCTGAGTAAAAATGGTCATGACGAGTTTGAGTTCACTTTTTGACTCGATAATGCAAGAATAACTCTTGCTCGACTCGATCGACGCTCAATAATTCTAATCTAGGTGCTAGTTCTGGTGTAAATCCAGATCCAGACACTGGAGTCGGTGCTGCGCTACCGCCATAGATAAATGGACAGACAGTCAACCACAATTCATCGATAAACTTAGCGGCAAATAAACTAGCCGCTAGTGTTGAACCACCGAGAAAACAGATATTGTCAATGCCCAATTCAGTCAGCTGAGTCGTTACGCATTCCCAGTCGATATCACCCTCGCTAGTTTCACAGACTAGCACTCGATCGAATTTACTCAGATCTAACCAATCGGTCGATCCGACTTGGGTAGTTAATAACCAGCGCGATATCGGTTGACTAAAAAAAGTTGACTCCCGATCGATTTTACCAGTGCGAGAGCAGATAATTTGAATCGGCTGGGCTGTTTGACCGCGATCGATTCTCGCTTTCACTAACTCTGGCTGGGTAACTATTACCGCATCGCCACCATCTTTGAGAGTCCCACTCCCTACCAAAATCGCATCCGCTAGAGCCATTTGTTCTTCCAAATGAGCATAATCACGCTTCGAGCCAAATGTTGGAGGCGATTTCTGAACGTCTGAAATCTTGCCATCGGCTGTCATTGCTAGAACCAAAGTTGTCTTCATCAGCTTGTGGGGACGGGGGACGGGCTTGCACTGAGCGTAGTCGAAGTGGGGATTGGGGGACTGGGGGACGGGGGGACTAGGGGACTGGGGGACGGGGGGACTAGGGGACTGTGGGACTGTCAACTGTTAACTGATTGCCCTGAAGCTCCTCGTAAGCGCAAAGCGCAGGCTGCGCCAACGCATAGCGTCTCGTTCGCGTTGGCGGTAGCCTGCCGGAGGCACAGCGTCTCGTTGGCGTAGCCTCTCGAAGAGAAGAGAAGGGTCAACTTTCAACTTTCAACTTTCAACTGTTCCCTTTCCCCTTTCCCCTACACTCCTAATTAGTAGAGTCTCTTCAACACATAATCTGTCATCTCCATCAACGCCTGGAGCGAAGTGGAGTCAGGTAAATCTGTTAATTGAGCAACGGCTAGTTGGGCGTGGTGCTGGGCTAAAGCACGAGCTTTGGCAATCCCTTCACTGCTGTGAACTAAACTCAATGCTTTGTCTAAATCTGCCTCATCCTCGAACTCGGTGGCAATTAATTCAATTAGTTGCGGATACTCCTTCAACGCATAAAGAGTAGGCGCAGTCAGATTTCCACTAGCTAAATCCGAACCAGCAGGTTTACCCAAAACTTCATCTGAGGCGGTAAAGTCCAAAATATCATCGACAATTTGGAACGCCAATCCCAAATTCCGTCCGTAAAGATATAGTTTTTCACAGGTATCATTAGAGACTTCGCTCAGTTTACCCGCAGCTTTAGCACTATTAGCTAGCAAGGAGGCAGTTTTATAATAACTCTTCTCTAAATATGCCTCGATCGAGAAGTCTGTTTCAAAGGCATTTAACCCCTGCTGAATTTCCCCCTCAGCCAAGTCCATAATCACCTGTGAGAGTAGTTTAACTACCTCTAGGTTATCTAAGTTAGCCAAATACCAAGAAGACTGTGCAAACAGGAAATCGCCAGCTAATACCGCCACTCGATTGTCAAACAGGCTATGAACCGTCGGCACACCGCGACGAGTTGCGGCTGTGTCTACCACGTCGTCATGAACCAGACTAGCTGTGTGAATCATTTCGGTAATTTCTGCTAGTCTGCGATGACGTGGGGTGATATCTTCCCCCGGCATTGTGGCCCGCGCAATCAACAGAACAATGGCTGGACGCAGGCGTTTCCCCCCAGCCCCAAATAAGTGTTCGGCTGCTGCGTATAAAATGGGGTGACGAGCACCGACGAGGTTTTTGAGGTTCTCTGTTAAAACTTGTAAGTCAGCTTCAACAGGCGCAAATAGGGATTTCACTGAGGTCATCGATCGGGCGGCTCAGAGGGTGAGTTTACGAAAGTTTACATACATTCTAAGCTATTTTCGATCGGGCGTGGGAATAGATAATTAGGGAGTAGGGATTAGGGATGAGGAATTAGGGCGCAAAAGTCAACCGCCACAGAGATCCTGACGACTCTAGTGCCAGCCTAAACAGTTGCCATTGGCAACGTAACTTGCTCGACGACGGCTTGGTCGGGGAGCCATCGAGCAGCAAGTTGAGCAAAGTGCTCAGGATCGCCACTGACGGTAAATTTGGTGGGTAGAGCAAAGCCCTGATCCTGAATGCCGAGGATGCTCAATTCCCTAGCGGCGGCGGTGATCACGTGGACAGCCGGATTTATTAACTTCACATTCTGCGGAACAAATTTTTGAAAAATTGGGTCTAGGTGAGGGTAGTGGGTGCAACCATAGACCAGAGTATCGATCGAGCGATCGAGTAAAGGCTGAAGATATTCTTTCGCAATAGCTAGCGTGTAAGGGTCATCTACGCGATTGCTTTCAATTAAAGGGACGAATTCAGGGCAAGCAACTTGCCACACTTCAGCCTGGGGATTTGCTTCCATAATGGCATGGAGATAAGCATCACTATTGACAGTCGCGGGCGTGGCGATTACGCCAATCTTTCGACCCCGCCGCGCCGCAGACCTCGCACCGGGCAAAATCACGCCCAAAATCGGTAGGTCGTATTCATCTCGGACTGTTTCCAATGCTAATGCTGAACTGGTGTTACACGCCATAATTGCCATCTTGACTCGGTTCTGTACCATCCAGTCAAGGGTCTCGCGAGTAAACTTAACAATTTCTGTTGGTGTGCGGGTGCCATAGGGTACTCTGGCGGTGTCACCAAAGTACAGAACTGATTCGTTGGGTAGTTGGCGATAGATTTCTTGTAAGACAGTTAATCCGCCTACCCCACTGTCAAACACGCCGATTCTCGCAACTTCATCTGATTCGATCTGCTTGAGTGGAACTCGGTCTTGCATATTTTGGGAAAAGTCCGGTAAATATCGGTGGTCGATAAAACTCAGTTACGATCTTTGACATACTGGATGATTCCTTTGGCAATGGCTTCAGCCATCACTTTCCGATAATCATCACGCAGGAGACGAGCTGCTTCAGCCTCGCTAGTCAGATAACCAGTTTCGACTAGAATAGCGGGGATGGATGATTTTCGCAAGACAAGAAATCGCGCAGATCTTACTCGTCGATCGTTTAGGTAAAATCCGTTCTTATTCACATAGTCCACCACAGTGTTGTGAACTGTCGCCGCCAAGGATTGACCGAGATTGTAATGATATGTTTCTAAGCCATTGACATCGGGACGATTATCGATCGAGTTGGCGTGAATACTGACGAATAGTGTCGCGCCAGCCTCCCGAGACATCGTGACTCGCTGGTCTAAGCCGACAAAGTAGTCGGAAGTTCGGGTCATCTTGACAGCAATTCCCTGTCTGGAAAGGATTTCCGCTACTCGTTTAGCGATCGGTAAAATTACATCTACCTCCTTTAAACCACTCGGGCCAATCGCCCCGGGATCTTTACCACCATGCCCAGGATCGAGCATCACCAAGACCCGGCTATTTGTGCGAATTGGCGTAGATGTATCCTGTTTGGGTTCAGATCGTGGTGCTGGGCGTGGCACCGAAATTGTCACTGGGCGGGAGGCGATGTTTCCAGTTCCAGTAACAGGCTGTAGATACACCCAGCGATTATCCAGGTATTGACGGACAAGATCGACTCTCACCCCATCTGCCCGCCGCACGAGAATGGAAAGATCGTTGCCTTGTGTAGTAACTGTCAAGTAGCGTTGCGAGTCAGCGGGAATTTGATATCCAGTCGCCAATCTTGCATTCGGCACAGTAATCCGATAACCCCCGGACTGAATATCCAATCCGGTGGTGTAGCGAAGTTGGGTTTTGGCTTGTCGATCTGCTTGAATCAACAAGCCGGTGCGAGCTGGATCGAGGGAAATATAATTAACCAGCGTGCCCGAAGTGTTGGTCGGGCTTGTTCTCGTGCGCGGAGCTTGGGCAACGACCACCTGACCGTTTTCATTAAAAACTGAGACTGGGCCGACTGGTGCTCCACGCGGAAAAGACTGTAGTGATTGCGGGATCGGCATCTGGATCGACCACTGGCGAGGGTTGCTGGCTTGAATTAAGACTTGTTGGGGATCGATCGCATAGTTAGGGTCAAATTCTACAACCATTCTCGTCCGATCTTCGTCAAATTGACCGACACGGAGAGATTTGATGCCGTTGCTCAGAGTTTGATTTGCGGTGGGCTGTTTGAGCACCGTGTCTGGGAGATCGACAATCAACCGACTGGGATTTGCCAGCATTTGGGCTTCTGGTTTTACAGACCCACTGGTTCTAAAATCAATCCGATTCTCGGTGGCATTAAATTGCCAGGACAAAATTTCTGCTGCTGTCGCGGGAAGGGACATCATCACGAAACTGAAAACACTGGGTAATAACCAGTTGTATCTCACAATACTTACTCCTTGCATGGGGATTACCTTGGTGAATTCGGTCGGGGATAGAGAGTGGGGATAGTATCGCCACGTTGGGGGACTGGAATATTCACATACCAATCGATCGGATTTTCACCAGTGAATTGCACTTGTTTGGGATTGAGGGTAAATCCAGGTTGTAGCTCTAGTACCAACCTAGTCGTCGCACCGTCAAATTGTCCCACTCGTAACGATCGAAAGTTGCCTGTCAATCTTTGGGTGACTGTGGGCTTTGGAAAGCTAATCCCAGGCAGATCGATAATCAGTCGAGTGGGATTGAAAATCATCTGGGCTTTTGGTTGAACCCCCGCGTCAGTTTTAAAATCCAGCCTATTTCTACTCGCATCAAATTTCCACGAAGCTAGTACCCCCGCGTGGGCAGGCGCAGCTAGCAGGCACAAACTGAAGACACTCAAGAGTAAAAATTTAAATCTCACCATACATCTCGATCCTTAACACTGGACTCACTTGTCTAGATGAACTTATTTATCATATTGTTTCTGTTTGCTGCGAAAGATTAACTCTTTGGTACTCTGTGGTAAGATAGCACAAATCTGGTATCTGCTTCTAAAAGTAAGCGAAAAATTTGTCGCCGTAAACGTCTGTTTGGCTCAACCTGGATGATTTAACAGCTAATAGATTCAGCATTTTCCTAGTCACCAATTTTACTTTTGCCACAGTCATATTGAGTCACTTTCGCTCGTCAATCCGACTATGAAACTGATTAGGTGGTTCCCCATACCAGTGTTTTGAACAAAGATCGTGATTGAAAATCACTTAAGCCTAAAAGTCTATCTATAAGATTCCCCATTTTCTGGAATGAATTTGCTAACTTGCGATTTTTGTCTTAACTTTAGCGATGTCGATCTGGTTAACTAAACTCTCGATCCTCTAAATTGCCAACAGATAAAATTCTAAATTTGGAGATTTGGGGATGGATATGTCCGAGATCGAGGTATGATAGTTGTGGACAGTTGATTGGCAATCGATTTTTAATCGTAAATAATCGTGAAGCTATCAACCAAGATAGGCGATCAAATCGTCATTTGTCACCGTTTTTCTGTAACATAATAATTAGTATAACTTTCAGGATCTCATTGTCTCACGCTCAACCAGCAGATTAGACAGTGAGGATCTCAGCCCCCAGCCTGCCGCAACAGTAGGGATAGAGCATACCAGTGAGCAATCAACAATCGGTGTTAAGCGAGTTATTGCGGCAAATGCCTCAACTGCGATCTCACCTATACTTTAAATCTTCCCTAACGGCCCTATCTCACGCAATGGAAGATCGGGTGTTAGCCGGTACAGATCGCCCATTGCTGATTGCCAGTTTTCAGCAGGAAAAGTTCTATCGCCAAGAAGCTCATCGGTATCGCCGCCTGGGTGAAATTAGCGATCGGGTATTTGTCCTGGCCGCACCGGAAACTGAATTTGCTGAGTCTGTTCAGGAATACGAATTGGTGCCATTTGAATCTACCGATGCCCTAGGTCAAGAGTGGCACTTGGTGGCAATTGGTGCCCAATCAGCAGCTTGTTTAATCTGTCGGGAAAAAATTGTCACCCCATCAGAAGTCTCCGTCCTGCCCGAAATCGATCCATCCCGTCGGTTTGAAGGAATCTGGACATTCGATCGACAAGTGACAATTGCCGCCGCACATATCCTCCTCGATCGCATCCAGGACTATCGACCAGATCTGGCGGCTAAAATCGCCCAGACGAAGCAGGAATATCTGATTGCCGTTCCCACCCTACCCAACGATCATTCAGCCAGTGCAGATGCCTTCGTGCAGCGACTGGTGACTTATTTGCAAGCCAGACAATACAAATTACTCAAAGCATATCGATCAATCGAGGAAAAGGAAGAACGGGAACGGTTGGTTAATTCGATCGCCGGGGCAATTCGGCGTTCGCTCAATTCGGCTGATATTCTTCAGGTTGCCGTTCAGGAGCTAGGGAAAGCCACCGGAGTCAGTCGGTGTCTGATCTATCAATATCGTCAAGACGATCGCACTGCGACGATTAGGCACGAATATTTAGCCAATAAAAGTATTAGCTCGATTGTTGGTCAAACCTGGAATCTGGCTGATAATCCCCTCGTTCAAGCTGTCATCGCCAATCATGAATCTACTTCCCTCGCGGAAATTACGATCTCCAAAACCTGGCAACGTACACTAGGGAAATTGGGCATCACTGACTGGTCGATCGTCCCAGTTTTGCATCAAAATCGGATCTTGGGCATGATTGAGTTACATCAGTGCGAACCTTCGCCCTTACCCTGGTCGGATGAGACGCTCGATCTAGTAGAAGCGATCGCTACCCAAATTGGCAGCACGCTAATTCAAGCTGAATCCTATGCCAATTTAGAATATCTCAACCAACAACTCGAAGCACTCGATCGCACCCGCGCCAACTTAGTCGCAATTACCGGACATGAACTGCGGACACCACTGTCTACAATCCAAGTATGCCTAGAAAGCCTCGCTACCGAACCAGACATGTCGTTGGAACTACGCCAAGTTATGCTGAACACGGCTCTCGGGGATGCCGAGCGGATGCGGAAACTAGTTCAGGATTTTCTCACTCTTTCTCAACTTGAAAGTGGGCGAATTCAATGGCATCCCGAACCATTATCCTTAGAAGAATGTATTGACTTAGCCTTGAGTGGTTTAAACACTCGGCGATATGATCGAGATTTACCCAAAATTACAATTAATATCCCGAATAATTTACCTTTTGTCCGGGCTGATGGGGAATGGCTCGTCGAAGTCCTGACTAAACTGCTCGATAATGCTTGTAAATTCACTACTGGCAAAGATCGGATTAGTATTGAAGCCCGCAAGAAGAAATCAATGCTGGAAGTAATTGTCGCCGACACCGGCCGGGGGATTGCACCCGAATTATTACAAATGATTTTTGAACGGTTTTATCAAGCAGAAGGATCGCTCCGGCGCACTGCGGGTGGAACAGGTTTGGGATTGGCAATCTGTCGGCAAATAGTCACTAGCTGGGGTGGTGAAATTTGGGCAGAGTCTACCGGGCAAGACCGGGGGAGCGCGTTTCATTTTACAGTACCTGCGATCTAGTAACCCAAGTTAATATTGATGAATAAATTAATAATTAATTAGCAGCAAGACTCTCGATGAGAAAACTAGCGATGGCAGCGGAAATTGGCAAACCAGCAAACTTTTCTAACCAAAAGAATTCACCGACAGGATTAACTTCTAAAAATACGTACCGACCCGATGGTGTCACAATAACATCGATCCCACCATAATTCAATCCAAAATACGCCATCAACTGCAACAATTTAGCTTCAATATCGGCAGGTAATGGATAAGGTTGCCAAGCATCTAGCAGCGCGATTCCCTCCTTCCGCCAATCAAATTGAGCCTTGCTTAACTGCTGGGAATCGACACTAGCACAAAAGACTTGTTTGCCAACGATCGTAATTCGCAATTCTACTGCTTTGGGCAAAAGTTCTTGAAATGTCATCGGACAAAATCGCAAACCGTCTAAATTGTCTAGATCTGCGGCAGAAACTGGATTAGTAAATACTACCTGCTCTCGGCCTCGATCGTCATAAATGGCGAAAGAAGCCATCATTTTAGTGATGATCCCCGTCTCACAACTGCCGGCAAATTCTCTCACAGCAGCAGGTTGATTGGTAATTAGAGTACGCGGCGTATCTAAACCAATTTCCCGTGCAACCTGAAGTTGCAATTGCTTATTTTCTACCCTCCGGATCACCGGGATCGAGTCGAGATGTAGGGCACGGAGACTGGTGATCAAGCCAAAGACAGTTACTCGCGCTTCTTGGATTGACGCATTCCGAAATTGCCCATCCATTTGAGCGGGGATTTTACCGCCAATATTTAACCGACGATACCAAACACCGCTGACTTGAGCTAAGTCAAATTCTGTACCGTCTTGTGTGAGAATTAGTCTTTCGGTATCCCCGCTATAGAGCAACTCTAACTGCATCTCGGTAGGAAAGCGATCAGTGTCAAAGCGAATCGCGATTTCTCCCTGACGCTCGATCTCTTGACTCACCATGTCGATGCTTTCATTGTCCTGTGTATGAGTGATAATTAAGACACTCATCAGTCACTTGCCCCCATCTATTTAGCTGTTATTTGCGCTGTTGAAGGGGTAGATTTCCCCCAGTATTGTCTTCCCCATCAGAGGGGAACTTCTGCGTGAAAACTTGTCCGCCCCCACTATTATCCTCATGATCTGAGGGATATTTCCGCGTTAATGAATTACCGCCAGAATTATCTTCTCCATCCGATGGATATTTATTGGTGACAGTTGAACCACCACCATGACTATCCTCACGATCTGAGGGATATTTCCGTGTTTCACGCACGCGCTCTCCCCTTTCGGGGCGGGTTTTATTGGCGATGAGCCGATCTGTTAACACCACGCTTGAGTCGGCTATTTCTTCATTTTGCCCTTCTAAAAACCGGGCGAAAAAGGGTAGATCTTCTTTGCTGCTTTCATTCGCTGGGATTTCCTTAGTCGGTAGGGAATGAGGTTGTTTGTTAATGTTAGTTGTCGCTAATGTCGGCGCAGCAGCTATAGCCCCTAAACCTAGTAAGGTGAGCGTACTCAGCGAAAATTTAATTGAAGAGTCTTTCACGATCGATTCCTCCACAAGTGGTTGATGACTAATTACTGACTACAATGGGGATCGATCTTTTTACGGAAAGTAGTTAGACTTGAACTATTGTTAACAATTTGGCAATCGTATCAGCGATCGGGTAATCTAAATCCCGCTCTAACATCCCCCACTCACCGACTGGATTAATTTCTAGGAAAATATACTCACCATCGGGAGTTTCGATCAGATCGAAAGCCCCAAAGGTTAAGCCTAAGTGAGCAAGCATTGTTTGTAGTTGTTTCACCACAAAATCGGGTAAAGTACCTATTTCCCATTGTGCTTCGGTAGATGTTCGCCAATCTACAGTTTTGTCCGCATATTTGGTCGCATCTAAAGCACCGACAAAGACACTCTCACCAACGCAAATCACCCGAAATTCCCGCCGTTTGGGGATGAGTTGCTGAAAGACCATTGGACTGTGCCGCAGTGCATCAGCAGCTAATAAATCTTCGGGATTTACTCGGCTTGTGTAAAGAAAGAAACTTGAGCCTTGCATTTGTGTCGATAGTGTGGTAATTAATTTAGCCACCATCTCACCGCCGACGCTAGTATAAAATTCTCGCACTCGATCGGGACTATTGGTCACGATTGTCCGGGGGATTTGTAAGCCGATTTCGGTGGCAATTCGTAACTGACGCAATTTATTCTCGGCAGCTTGAATCAGATCGATCGGATCGACCCAGCGCGCATGGCGCAAGCTATCCCAGAAGTTATTGAGCGTAGTACTCGATTCCCGCGCACAAGCTGCTTGAAACTGCGGCGATAGTTGAGGACTCAAGCGTGGTTGCCATAACCGTCGCAACCAGACAGCTTGGACATCTTCGGTGTTGATCAAATATTCGCCATAGTTTAGTCGATATTTCGATCGATCGAGCGCGTTACTAAATTCGGCAGTTAATTCAATTTCGACCGGGAACAGATCGGTATCGATCCGAATTGGTTGAACGCCACGAGCTAACAAGGCCGAAAACACCCGATCGATGGTAAAAAAGTCCTCACTATGGGTGAGTAATAAAATAATTCGATCCACTGGATTTACCATGAAAAATGTTCGCGATCGCGGATCGATCGGGTTTGGCAGCACAATTATAAATTGATTTATTGCGAACTTGCCAGAGTTTCCTCATTATCAGAAGGATATTTGAGTGTTGTGACGATCCCACCACCATGCCCATCTTCACCATCAGAGGGATATTTTAGGGTGACAGCAATATCCCCAGGCAAGTCTTCTCGATCGGATGGATATTTTTTGGTGACTGGCAAACCACATCCGTGACTATCTTCACTATCAGACGGATATTTTTTACTAAAAACACTGCCGATTGGTCTACCAATGCGGACGCGTCCCCCGACAACTTCATCTGCTTCAGCATCAGAGAGATCTTCCATTTGTCCCTCTAGAAATCGGGCAAAAAAGGGTAAATCCGTTGAATTTAAGTCATTAACTTTGATTTCATCCACAATCCAACTCTCCCGCTGACAATTTCATCAATCAGCTAATTTTCTGTCCGTTCGCTCATTTTTAAATTCCCGATTTAATTAAACAAAATCTATATTTTGAAATGGTTTCAGCTTTTACAGTAAATAGTCATCCTTTGAATTTATCTGTGATTTTTAGTACTGATCGACTATTTGATCGAGATCTCAATTTTGGTAAGACCTGAAACACTGATTCTGTTGTCATTAATTCAATAGGCTTGATCGAAATGAGCGAACGGGCAGAATTTTGGCTACCCCCTTATTTTATCGATAATCGATCGCCAATCAAAGTTAATTTTGGGCTAAAATGCTTAGTTTTTTGTCTTAATTAGCATGGAATTGTCACGCCAAGTGAATGATATTTGGTGACTGCGCGATATCGGCTCTATCCGCCCAACTTAGATCGAACCAAGATCGCTGTGATATTATCATGACCATTATATTCATTGGCAAAGTCAATCAATCGATCGACTCCATGCTGGAGATTAGAACTAGACGAAAGCAACGGGGCAACATTGGTGATCCAATGATTTTCGAGTAAGTCATTATCCGTTAAGCCATCAGAAGCCAATATCAGAAGCGTATCTTCCTGTAATTCAAAGAATCGAATCTCTGGGGCGATATAATGGCGATCGCGCGGTCCGATCGCTTGGGTCAGTTGATAGGAATCAGGGCGACCGTAAGCAATCTCTGGATCGACTCCCCGTAAAATTTGTTGCTGTCCGACAGCATGATCGAGGGTTAGTTGGATTAAACCTTGAGTGGGTGTAATTCCATAGCAACGAGAGTCTCCCACATGAGCGATCGCAATATTTCGGTCTTGGACTAGCACCAACACCAATGTTGTCCCCATCCGACCACTGCCAGAAGCTGATTTTTGTTGATTGATTTCAAATACTGCCTCATTTGTCGAGACAATCCCGGCGCGAATGATTTCCTCATCAGGCAGTGCATCGCCCCAGTGAACGGCAAAATAATCGCGCAACAAATCTACTGTCATTGCACTGGCTATTTCTCCTCCATCGTGTCCGCCCATGCCATCACAGAGGATATATAAGCCTCGTGCCGAAATAGTCTGTCCTTTGGGACTATATTCTCGCGAAATTTGCGAGACAATGCCAAAGCAATCCTCATTATGGTCGCGCTTTTTGCCAACATGGGTAGCCGCAGCTTCTTCTAGATTGACTAACTTGCGATCGAGTGCAATGGTTGGGGCATCATGAGGGCTACTCAATTCTGCGGATTCACTCGGTTGGAGTGGTGCGCTGAGTTGTTTTGGTTCTGAGTCATAGGCGATTTGCTGAAGCCTAGATCGCACTTCCTCAACACGTTCTACTTCTCCCGTCTTCATCGCTTGAAGAAGACTCTCTAGGGCCGGATATTGCTGCGCGGATCGCTCTAAAAGACTCTGCCACAGAGTAGCTAAATTAGTAAGCTTGAGTTTATGATGCTCCGTCGGCGGGACAGTGCCAGCAGGTGTTTCAGGATAGAGTTGCTGGAGACAAATGATTCCATCTTCATCTAGGAGTAAGTTACCAACTTCTAGTAAGCTTTGGCGCATTTGCCAGGGTTCGAGTGCAACCCACAGCTTGAGGGTAAAATCTAACCAGTAAATTATTTGAGAGACAGGCAGATCCCGATCGCTCCATCGATCTACTAGCCTAGTCCAATTGCTGCGATCTTCGAGTACAGTGACGGTTTGACCATCCCCATTCCACCCGTCACGAATTGCGGGAATTGTCCCTGGTAAACTGACTTGGAGGGCAATATATGCCTGGGCGACTTTCGGAATTCCATACTGATTCCAGAATGGCCACTGGCGATACTCTTCTGGTAGTCGATTGGTAGTATTAATACCTAATGTGACTGGTTCTTGTTCCATCAACATCTCCAAGGGGGAATTACAGAAGGGTTGACGATCTATGACGCGGACCCGGCAGGAATCAGTCGGGGCCAATAGCTGAATGACGACTGGATCGAGCAATCGATAGCGACATTGAGGATCTAGATAAAGTGTCGTTGTCGGTGGTTGCCCTGTTTCATGGTCGTCTCCACCGATATCAATGCGATCGGACAGATTTGTCGGCGGAGCGAGATCGACGCTCATCCCAACCGCCTCAGGGAGAGGCTCTGCTGGCTCATCATCCCAAGGATTGGGTTCTAACTCCATTTGGGGAATTTCAGCCCTATTTGCGCTGAAATCCATTGAGATCGGTGGGGTTTCCCAGACATCCTCGATCGCCAATAAATCCTGTTGGTCCACCTCGAATTCGCCACTTTGCCTGCCGAAGAAGCTACTGGGATCGAGCGGTTCCAACGCATCTGCCTGCCCATATGTCGATATTGGGGAATGACTGCGCTCATTACTAGCTGTCACTAGTTGCCGTTCGACACCAGCATTGGCTGTTTGGGTAAGTGTTGATTCTCGGCTCGTTAGCCCTGGAGTTTGCCGCTCGACCTGAAGTGGTTCGATAATCGCCCACCAGTAGGTGCCGCTAGGCGCATGGCACTCGGGACAATTTTCGACATCAAACCCGACCTCACTGCCACAACTATGACAAATATAGTGATTTAAGGATCGACCACAACCTTGACAGAAATTGTTGTGTTGTGGATTTGCTGATTTACAGTGGGGGCAAGTGAGCATATACGTGGATAGCACAACAGGGACAGTAGAATGAATAACGTTATCGCCAGACGGAATTAATCACGATTTTCTTTGACGCTGCGCGAACGGATCTAGTTTGCCATGTTCCAGTCGCAAATTTGTGTCATCCAAGTCAATTTCATCGCTCTTAATATCTAAAGTTCCCAGTCCTGCTACTTAAATTCACTTATGGGAGATACTCGGCGGATGGGAATTCTGAGTTTAAGAGATAGAGTAGTTGGTTTTGGCTTCGTTTAATCAATCTTTCATATTATCCCTCGAAGTGCGGCATTGATTGTAGTATGCCAAGGCCGAGATCGTTGTCAGATAAAGATTTTGTTTCCAGAAAGGCGAGCATTTCGCGACTGCCGGGATTTCCGCGCGCTTTACCTGTCAAACCTTGAGCGATTACTAGACCACAATAACCTTTGGTTTTTTGACTGCGTTGGTTCCATTTCTGCCGCGCTTCGACATGTACAGCACTATCATTATCGAATTCACCAAATAGCTGCATTTCGCCATCAGCTAATTGAAGAATACCGAGATCGAAACTAGCCCCGGCTTCTGGATCTTCCCCAGGGTTGAAACAAATGCCCTGTAATCCGCCGGCTTGCTTGATCCGTTTGATCATTTCTTTTGCTCTGGGGCGGGTCGTTTGGACGAGGATAATAGGCAATCCCTCACCAATTGGTTGGACTGCACTAGTTTGATGGTAAATGGCAATTTGTCGAATTATCTCGACTCGATCCCAAGGCATCATGCCCAAGCTAATAAACGAGTCATCTGGGATTAAATCTTCGCGAATTGGCAGTTCTAATGGATCGAATTCATGCTCATCATTTACTTCCAAGTGCATTTGAAGTAATTCTTCGGATAATTCTGGTAGAGTTTCTACGGTTATCTCCAAAATTTCTTGGGTATCGGGGGCAATCGATCTGATGCAATGACTCAAACTTGGCAAATCTTCTGCCTGCAATTGCGGCTTAAATGTCTCTACAAACTCTTTGAGCGCGACTAATGCTACCTGTGCGGCGATCGCTTCTTCTTCGTACAAGAAGGGGCGCATTCCCTCCATTGGATGAATATTTCCAAAGTTGGGTTCAATGGCTGTTGCGGGAAGTTTGCCGAGATCGCTGGGTGGATCTGAGGAGATCGCGTCAAAAGTCACAAAAATACAATCCTGCGCCAGGAAGGCGACTTCCATATCCGGCATCTCATCTTCACTGAGGGCCATTGCCCGAAAGCGTTGGAGGGATTCTACCGATCGATAGAGTAGCACTCCATACTCCATGCCCAACATGCCCATCACCGAGACATAAAACTTCTCAACATCCCACTGATTTAACTCGATCGAGATGGCCTCGTAGTCAGCTAACATCGACCAAGGGGCTAGATCCCAAATCTCTTTGGCTGTTGTCTTGAGCAAATCTAGATACTTGCGCTGTAGCTTGGGTGCGCGCGTACCTGCCATATTCGTAAATCGATCGAATAATTCATCAATAATCGGCAGTTCAGGAACATAATCGACCACAATTTCCAGATCTTGCACTACCCCGCGCAAGTAAAACTGTAGCTGACGATCTCGAACGATAATTTTTTGCGGGCGGGCTGGCTGGGCGGGTGATTGGGGATATTCCATCGCCTTGATCAATGCCCTGACGATCGCTTCTGTACCCATCGAAGGATTGACGACTTCCATCGATCGCACTACACCTTCGACTCCATCGACCCAAATGATTAATTCTTGTCTGTTGTCGGCTGCATCTAAATCCAACTCTTCCACTAATCGGTCTACATGCCGTCTGTCTCCCTCCCACACACTGGGGATTTGAGGGAGTTGTTTCAGTCGTCGTTGAGTTGAAAGATTAATCGCCGTCATAGTCAAATTGCACCGGAAAATCAAGCCAATAGGTATTTCTCGATCGAGATTAACTGCTACACGACTGGGAACTGATTCTTTTCATCATAATCGAGAATTGGTAGATCCTTCACTGGCTCCATATTTTATTAATTTGTCTTGATATTCTAAATTTTGATAGATCTGAACCCGATGGTGTAGCCGGACTTTGCTGGTGGAGTTAAGATAGATCTAGATCGTAGATCCCACTTGGATCTTCCACTTTGCGTTCGATCGTTCATTTAGGAGTTGATTTCAACCATGACTCAAGTAACTCATCCTGCTAAAGCCAGTATCCAAATGACTGATAGTGCCCTACAACATGTTTTAGCTTTGCGGGAAAAACAGAACAAAGATCTCTGCTTGCGCGTCGGCGTAAGACAAGGTGGCTGTTCGGGGATGTCCTACGTGATGGATTTTGAAGAGATTGAGCAAATTCGCGCAGATGATGAAGTTTGTGACTATGGTGGTTTCAAACTAGTCTGCGATCGCAAGAGTATGTTATATGTTTATGGGCTTGTTCTCGACTACAGCGATGCCATGATCGGTGGCGGATTCCAATTCACCAACCCCAATGCTGCCCAAAGTTGTGGTTGTGGCAAGTCTTTTGCAGTTTAGGGGTTAGGGGTTAGGGGTTAGGGGTTAGGCTTTAGAAAGCAAGCCTCCTGAATTCTTGACCCTTGACCCTTGACCCTTGACCCTTGACCCTTTTCCCTAACCCGTAATCCATGACAGAAACAACAACAGCCGTCGCCGAACTATTCGATAATGCAATTAAAGATTATCAAGCAGGTGAAAGTCCGGCTAAACTAATTCCGATTTTTGTAGATATTTGTAATCGATCACCAAAACTTGATAGTGCGTGGACATGTCTATCCTGGTTATATCTACTAGAGAATAAACCCCAACTGGCGATCAAAGCTGCTGAAAAATCGATGCGGATCGATCCCTTTGATGCCCAAACCCGGATCAATCTGGCACTAGCATTACTCGAAGCCAAACAACCTGGCGTGCGGCAACATGTGGAAATGGCTCAACAATTGGTTGATGCCGCGCCTGAAGTTAAAGAACAAGTGGTTGGCAATTTCCAAGATGGTTTTAACCGCAAACCAGAATGGGAAAGCCTCAAACGAATCGAGAAGTGGATCTTTGAATAAAAGAAGATGTTAAATATCAAAACTCAGTTAATCGGTTTAACAGCCGACAGATTTCGTCACCCATTAGATCTAGAAGCAACTACCAGTCTGCGTCGATTACCTGGGTTGGATTTATTAGTTCGTAATTTATTGGGTGGGGTAACTGAAGAGTTTTTATATCTAAATAATATTGCCGCAAGTGTCCTGGTGGGCGAACAGCAACTCCCCGACATTCATAAATTACTAGTCGAAGCCTGTCAGATTCTCGATTTGGAAGTTCCCCAACTCTATCTCAAACAGAACCCTGCGCCAAATGCCTATACAATGGCCGTTCGGGGTAAAAATCCGTTTATTGTCGTTCATACTTCCCTGGTGGATTTACTTACACCAGCCGAACTTCAAGCCGTAATTGCCCACGAATTGGGGCATCTCAAGTGCGAACATGGAGTCTATCTCACCCTCGCTAACCTAATTGTCATGGCGACAGGTGGCTTGGTGCCAGGAATTGGAACCGCGATCGCTCAAAGTCTTCAGAGTCAAATGCTCCGCTGGTTACGGTGTGCCGAGTTTAGCTGTGACAGAGCCGCATTGCTCGTCAGTCAAGATCCCAAAACAGTCATCTCCGTCTTGATGAAACTTTCTGGTGGCTCTCCAAGTCTGGCTCCTCTCCTGAATGTTGATGCTTTTCTCGCCCAGGCTCGGGCCTACGAGGAGATTGGCAGCAGTGATTTTGGCAAAATGCTCCAATCTAGCCAAACCGAACAACTCACGCATCCTGTGCCAGTATTGCGGGCGAAGGAGATCGATCTTTGGTCGCAAACTGATAACTATCAGTGCTTGCTAAAGAACCCAACTATGCGCTATGATGGTCTAGCTACAAACAAGGGCGGCTGGCGGAATTGGTAGACGCAGTTGACTCAAAATCATCCGCGAAAGCGTGTCGGTTCGAGTCCGACGCTGCCCACTTGTATAGTTCAGCTTTTGGCTGAGTGGAGATTGGAACGAGTCTGACGTTGCCGATAACACAAATTAAATTGCAGCTACCACTGCAAACCGGTCCCGAACTTATAACTAAGTTCGGGATTGTTGTTATCACGATCCTAACCCCTCACTATTCACTAATCCCCATAATGCTCCCTGGAGACCTACTCATCTATCGGTATAGTGGAGAATCGATCGTCCCAAAACGGATCGAGATTGATGCTCATCATATCCAGATGGCGACAGATGCGATCGAGTGTTTTGTGTCATTAGTTGGTGGTACACAGGGACAACTTGATGAAATGCTGCTGCAATTGGAAGGCGATAGTCCTGATTTCCGTGTCAAACGCGGATTTGCCCATCTACTCAAAAGTCAAAGCTTCAGTAACTTTGAGATTGTCAGCCCACTCCAGCCTTCAGAACTCCGAGAACGAGTCTATGCCCTCGCCGCTACCGCCAGCCCCGGTGTCGAACATACCAAGGCAACACTGGCTACTCTAGCGAGTAATCTTTCCCAAGAATTGAAGCAAGAAATTATTCCTGCTCAGATTACCCAAGGATTATATGCTGACCTACCAGAAAATCGGATTTTGACTGAATTTAATCGACCCGATCCCGTCGCCCTAATTCATCGCTATAATCTATCCCAAGTTCAGGGGGTATTTTATCGCGCCAGTGAATTAACCATCAATGCTCATCGAAATGTCCCTGGACAATATAAACTACTATTTCGTTATCTCAAATTGTTTCAATTGATGACCTATATCGAAGGAGATGTCGATCAAGGATTTACCATTAAAGTTGATGGCCCGACGAGTTTATTTAAAGCTAGTACTCGCTATGGACTGGCGATCGCTAAATTAATTCCGGCTATTTTGCACGTGACGAAATGGAGTCTCAGTGCCACTCTCCAAACCAAAGATTTCTACACAGGAAATATCAAAGTTGGACGTTATAGTTTGACGGATAAATGTGGATTGGAAACACACTATCCACCGGGAAAATCCTATGATAGTATGCTCGAAGCAAGTTTTGCCGATCGATGGGAGAAGCTCAAAACCCAGTGGGTATTGGAGCGAGAGGTAAATTTATTGCCGATTCCAGGTAGTGTGATGATTCCTGATTTTCGGTTGGTTCATCCCGATGGACGGGACTATATCTTAGAAATTGTCGGTTATTGGCGACCTGAATATTTACAGAAAAAATTTGCTCAAGTTCGGAAAGCTGGTTGTACTAATCTGATTCTGGCAATTTCTGAACGTTTGAATCTGGAAAAGGCAGGCATCAAAACAACAGATTTACCCTGTGAGGTAATCTGGTTCAAGGATAAACTTTTACCTAAGTCAGTCCTAGAAATACTCGAGCGATAACAAGTTGATTAGAGGGTACAGCGTAGACCAGCATCGCTACTCCCTACTTCCTACTCCTCAGTTCGTGGTTTAGGTTTTGCTTTAAGTTGTGGTTTGGGTTCAGCGGGAGTCGCATCATTATTAATGGCAGCAGCGGCTTTATCGATATTACCAGCCCTGACCCAGCCTTGCAGATTATCTGTTTCGGATTGGATTTTTACCCATTGTTTATCATCACTGGTTTCAATAATTGCCACTTTGGCATTAAAAGCTACTCCCCCAACTTTTTCGGAGTTAGGATCGGGTTCTTGTTTGAGCGACAATCCATCCTTCCAGATTACTTTGGCATCATAAGCATCAGGCGCGAGTGGTTTAACCACATTTGAATCATCTGGATCTTGGGCAACTGGTGATGGGCTGGGTGGAGTAGGTTTGCTGCTCAGTTTTACTTTAGGCTTAGTCTTAGCTTTCGCGATTGCTTTATTAGCTGCGCGCTCCTCGGCGAATACAGGTTTGGGCGGATGAGTACTCATCTGAGTAATAAAGAAATAATAGCCAAATCCACCCGCGATCGCACCTAATCCAATTAGCCCAATCAGAATACCAAGGAATAATTGTAGAGATTTTACTGCGCCGTTCATGGGTTGGGGGACTGGGGGACGAGGGGACGGGGGGACTGGGGGACGAGGGGATGGGGAGTGATGGAGTGACGGGGTAACGGGGTAAGAAATACTCCCACACCCCCTTTACCCTTTACCCTTTACCCTACACCCTACCTTGTCTGGAGGCGAGACGGGCTTTGCCGGAGTTTGCCCAGTCTTGGAGAAATTGAATTTGAGCTTGGGCAGTGACTGCCAGAGGGATCATTTGGCTTGCTGATTCTAGAATATCATCAGTGGTGAAATCGCGGTTTTGACTGAAGCCGATGTGCATCGCTTCGATTAGGGTTTGTTCGATTTCAGCACCTGAGAAATCAGGGGTTTCATAGGCTAATCGATCGATATCATAATTCGCTAAATTATGGGGACGAAGTTTAGAGAGATGAACATTAAAAATTGCGCTGCGTTCTGCTCTCGTGGGTAATCCGACAAAAAATATCTCATCAAATCGTCCTTTGCGCAACATTTCTGCTGGTAGAGATTCGATGTTATTCGCCGTGGCAACGACAAACACAGGTGAGGTTTTCTCCGTCAGCCAAGTGATGAATGTCCCAAAAACACGGCTCGATGTGCCCGCATCTCCTTTCCCCTCTATCCCAGCGAAGGCTTTGTCGATTTCATCAATCCACAAAACACAGGGAGAGAGCGCTTCAGCTAATTGGATCATCTGTCTAGTGCGTGACTCGGATTCACCTACTAGTCCACCAAAGAGTCGCCCGACATCCAACCGTAATAAGGGTAAATACCAGTGGTGAGAAATTGCCTTAGCTGTTAGTGATTTGCCAGTGCCTTGAATTCCGACCAGGAGTAGCCCTCTAGGATACGGTAGACCATATTGCCTAGCTCGATCGGAGAAGGAACCCCCACGGCGCAGTAACCAGTCTTTGAGGTTATCTAAACCGCCGATATCGGTAATCTGTTCTTTGGCGGGGTAGAAGTCGAGAATCTGGGTTTGACGGATGGTTTGGCGTTTTTCTTCGAGGACTAATTCGACATCTTCAGGGCGAATTTCCCCATGAGTCGCAATCGCCCGAGCAAGTACCCGCCGAATCCGATCTAAGGATAAACCCTGACAAGCACGCACTAAGTCATCTAAATTCTGGTTGCTGAGATGGTTCCCTGTCGCATTGACTAGCCGCTCGATTTCGACTTTGATTTCGCTAGCGGTAGGCAGGGGAAATTCTAAGACGACGATCGATTCACTCAGATCGCTCGGAATGCTAATCTGGGGCGAGAGGATGACGATATTTTTCGGTTCGGATTTGAGTTTGCGCGACAAGTTTCGCAGTTTCCGCGCCACGGAGACATCTTCGAGAAAGCGATAATAATCCCGCAGGATAAAGATTCCCGCTGCATCGTGATTGAGTTTATCGACAAATTCGAGGGCTTGGAGCGGATTACGCTTTCCATAGCCATTGTCATTGGGATTGCCCTGATAACCATCGACAAAATCCCAAATGTAAATTGGTCGATTCCCTTGCTGTTGAGCAACTTGAGCGATTGTCCCTTCCACTCGTTCTTCTTCGGTGGTGGGGATATAAATCAGGGGATATCGCGCCCGGAGGAGTAGTTCAAATTCTTTACTAAAAGCCATATTTAGATTATGACCTGTCGATCGACAAATTACTAGATTGTGGATTGATATGAGCACTTAGGGACTCCCAACAATAAAATCGTTCCAGTTATATAAATCGATTATCTCGATCATGCTCCTGACAATTCTTCCAGATGCCCGTATTATTTGGGGGAAATAGACATGTCGTAAGATGGTGATTAGCACAATCGAGGAGAACAAAAGCCTGTTGCCGATCGATAGTAAATAAATATTGGTGGGACATGTGAGTATTTTAAGTTTATTATGCAGCGAAGCTTATTCAAAAATGGTCTGTACAACACGGCTGCGGGCATAATTCGCATCGGACTAGGAATATTAACAATTCCAGTGTTGATTCGGACGCTAGGGATAGAAGAATATGGGCTGTGGACTTTAGTTGTTACAGTGATATCAATAGTAAATTTGGCAGAAGCTGGGCTATCTTTAGCAACTACGATGTTCGTTTCGCAAGATTTGGGGCGGAAAGATGTAGAGAGACTTTCACAGACTTTAACTATTACAGGTGGAGCTATGCTGATTTTGTCAGTTTTAGCAGGGGTATTTTTGTGGGGCTTTGCTGCGCCGATTGTAGGTAGTTTTACTAAGTTGCAGCTATCACAACAAGCAGTTGCCATTCAGGCTCTACAACTGGGTGGTGTAGTGATATGGGCTAGATTGTTGCAACAGGTAATGGTGGGTGTCGAGCAAGCTTTTCAGCGATACGATCTATCCAATGGGGTGAATACTCTAGAGACATTCGCTCTTAGTTTGGGCATGTTGACGGTGGTGCTGTCTGGCGGTAAGACACTAGAACTGATGGAGTTACAGATTTGTACCGCAATAATGGGATTGCTTGCTCACTTTTGGCTGAACCGATTTTTGCTGCGGGGATTTAGGGTTCGATTGTGTTGGAATCGGCAGCGGGGAATCGAAATACTTCGCTACAGTCTGATGAGTTGGCTAACCGCGATTGGAGGTGTGCTGTTTACTCAGATGGATAAAATAGTTGTCGGGGCTGCACTCGGTACTAGCCAATTAGGAATTTATGCCGCCGTTACTAGTATCACGATTCAGATTAATGTTTTGTCAGCTTTGCCTGTTCAGCCAATGATGCCAGCACTGAGTGCCCTAGCCGTAAGTGATGAGTTCGATCCTGTCTTGGTTCAGGAAAAAGTGAAACAAGCTTTTATGGTGAACAGTCTATTTGGGCTGGGAATTGGTAGTATGTTGCTGACTGGGGCACCATTTTTGCTCAAGGTTATTTTGGGATCTGTGCCGAGTGTAGATGTTTTACTAGCTTTTCGGGTTGTGGTTTTGGCTTACGCGCTGTATTCTTTGAATGCAGTTGGATTCTACCTCTGTTTGGGTTTAAATGCTGCTCAGACATGTATGACTATTCAAGTCGCAAGTGGTGTAGTAACTTTAGCTCTCATTTTTATCGGTGCAAATCAGTTTGGCTTGCTTGGTGCGATGCTGGGGAATATGGGATTCCTGATTACTTGGTTGATGAATGTCTATGCCTGTAAGCTGCTAAAAATTGAGGGACAAAGGTGGCTGCAATGGTTACTAGTGCCCTTGCTGATGACGATCGCAGTCTTTTTAGTGGGTATTATTGGAGATGCTTTGATCGCTACTTTACCTATTATGACATTACTGACATTAGGATTATTTGGTTGGTATGTATTTCATCAACTCTCTACACTCAAGTTAATGTATAATAAACTCCGATTTAAGTAATGTATAAATCTAGAAGATGACATAATTTTTTATCATGAGTATTCAATAGATATTTAAGCACATATCATATTTTATGAATTTAATTTCTAGCATAGTGAATAAAATCGGCAGGTCGATTCAGTACATAGAAAATCCTGATTTGTATTACCTGCGTCGAAACGATGGTATTTTTGATTTGTACGAAAAGATTAGTCAGCCTTGGATTAAAAGTATAGGCATAAAAACTATCTTGGATATAGGTGCAAACGTTGGACAGTCTACAGTTACTTTTGCTAGAGTCTTCCCTGCTGCCAAAATTTATGCTTTTGAGCCGATTCCAGATTGCTATCAAAAACTAGAGGCTAAATTTATTAATAATAAAAATGTTTCCGCCATTAATATTGCCGTTGGTGCGCAACTTGGAGAATTAAGCTTAGAACTAAATAATTATACTCCATCTTCTTCTTTTTTGAAAATGGATAACAGGCATGTAGAGAGTTTTCCATTCACTACTGTAGATAAAGTAGTAAATATATGTGTGGATAGCTTGGACAATATAGTTAATAAGTTTGTCGTGGAGGAACCAATTTTAGCTAAAATTGATGTCCAAGGATTTGAAGACAAAGTAATTGCTGGTGGTCAAAAAACACTAGACAAATGTCGCTTAGTTATCATAGAAACCTCTTTTGAAACCTTGTATAAAGATCAACCATTATTTCATGATATTTATAATTTGATGATCGGGATGGGATTTAAATATGCAGGCTCCATGGGTCAACTTCTCGATCCTAAAACCAAACAATACTTACAATCTGACAGCCTATTTATAAAAGATAATTAATGAAGCCGAAAATCACAATTATCAGCGTTGTTTACAATACTGTCAATAGTATTGAGGATACTGTCGAATCTATAATAGAACAACGCCAGAAGAGACCAGATCTAAAATTAGACTATGTAGTTATAGATGGAGGATCAACTGATGGTACGATAGAGATTTTAATGAAATACGATACGGAGATAAGTAAATGGATCAGTGAAAAAGATCGTGGTATCTATGATGCAATGAATAAAGGTCTTCAGATGGTTAATGATGGTTATGTTTTATTTTTAGGTGCTGGAGATAAGATCGTTAGTTTGATAGATTCTCGATTACTGCTAGGTACCACAATTAATGCCTTCTATGGTGATGTTTGGATCGGCGATAACTTGTTTACAAGTCATCTAGATTATAACTTAAAGCTAGGTAATTCTTTACATCATCAAGGTCTCCTAGTCCACAGATCGATGTTTCCCTCTAGTGGTTTCGATTCAAGATATCAGTCTTATGCTGATTACGACCTAAATATTAAGCTATTAAACAACGGTGTTAATTTTATCAAAACAAATGAGTTAATTGGATTTCAAATGCCTGGTGGATTGACAAGCAAGATTGATGCGCTAGAGATGCTTGAAATCATGAAAAACAACTTTGGGTTATTGCATTATTGTCTGATTTTTTTCATGTATATATTTTCTGAATTACAATTAACATTGCTTCGGCAACAAAGTACTCTAGTATGGAAGTGGAGGGTGTGAATTAAACTTTATAGGAAAAATCGATTTAAAATTAAGCAATGACTAATCATCGATTTTGGGTCGATGAAGTGAAGACCGTCATACATTCAAAGTATTATATGCAGAAATCAACCATGTTAGTGACTGGCGGTGCTGGTTTTATTGGCGCAAACTTTATCTATGATCGATGCCGGAATACAGACAATCGGATCGTGAATTTAGATAAATTAACATATGCGGGTAATTTAGCGACATTAGCTGAACTCAAGGAAAATTCTCAACATATATTTGTCGAAGGTGATATCGGCGATCGCGATTTAGTTACTCAAATCTTGGATCGGTATCAGCCCAAATCAATTATCAATTTTGCCGCCGAAACTCATGTCGATCGATCGATCGATAGTCCAGCTAGTTTTATTGAAACCAATGTGAATGGGACATTCAATTTATTAGAATCTACTCGGCAGTACTGGCAGAAACTAAGTGGGATTGATCGGCAAAAATTCAGATTTCTGCACATCTCCACCGATGAAGTATTTGGTTCTCTAAGTCCCACAGATCCAGCTTTTAGCGAAACTACTGCCTACGCACCTAATAGTCCCTACTCTGCATCGAAAGCTAGTTCCGATCATTTAGTTCGGGCATATTTCCATACATATGGATTGCCCACATTAATTACTAACTGTTCTAATAATTACGGACCATACCAATTTCCTGAAAAATTAATTCCGTTAATGATTTTGAATGGCATGGCTGGTAAACCATTACCAATTTATGGCGATGGGCAAAATATTCGCGATTGGTTATTTGTGGAAGATCACTGTCGTGCGATCGCGTTAGTGGTCGATCGGGGTGTACCAGGCGAAACTTATAATGTCGGTGGTGCCGCCGAACGCAATAATCTCTGGTTGGTGACAAAATTGTGCGAAATTTTGGATGAATTATTACCAGATTCACCCCATTGTCCCCATCGTAACTTAATTAGTTATGTTACCGATCGACCCGGACACGATCGGCGTTATGCCATCGATTTTAGCAAAATCGAGCGAGAACTCGGTTGGCAGCCACAAGAAAATATCGAATCTGGATTGCGGCGCACAGTCAAGTGGTACATCGAGCAGCAGGATTGGTGTCAAACTGTGACGGCGAACAAGTATCAGCAGCAACGATTGGGAGTAAGCGCAGTATGAAAGGAATTATTCTCGCTGGCGGTTCCGGTACGCGACTATATCCATTGACGCGGGTAATTTCCAAGCAGTTGATGCCGATCTATGATAAACCAATGGTTTATTATCCTTTGTCTACTTTAATGTTGGCTGGGATTAGGGAGATATTGGTGATTTCCACCCCGCATGATTTGCCACTGTTTCAAGAGTTGCTCGGTGATGGCTCCCAGATTGGGTTATCGATTAGTTACGCCGCACAGCCCAAACCTGAAGGGTTAGCCCAGGCGTTTATTATCGGTAAAGAGTTTGTGGCTAATGATTCCGTTGCCCTGATTTTGGGTGACAATATCTTTTATGGCGATCGATTGAGTGTCAGTCTTCAACAGGCAGCACAGTTAACCGAAGGCGCGATCGTGTTTGGTTACTACGTGAGCGATCCCCAGCGATATGGCGTGGTAGAATTCAATGCTAATGGTCAGGCGGTGTCGATCGAAGAAAAACCACAACAGCCTAAGTCTAATTATGCAGTGACGGGTTTGTACTTTTATGACAATCAAGTCATTAATATTGCCCAGCAGATCCAGCCATCCGCGAGGGGAGAACTAGAAATCACGACTGTTAATCAAGCCTATCTGGAAAGAGGACAATTGCAAGTTGATAAACTAAGTCGGGGTACGGCTTGGCTGGATACAGGTACCCATAGTAGTTTACTCCAAGCCTCCACCTTTATCGAAACGATCGAGCAACGTCAAGGCTTGAAAATTGCTTGTATTGAGGAAATAGCCTACCGGATGGGATACATTGATACCCAACAATTAATCTCGATCGGACAGACAATGGCTAAAAATCCCTATGGGCAATATTTACTTAATTTGGCAGAGGAAGGAATTTAGCTGGAAATTAATTAATACTTGTCCAAAACTCAAGTAAATTGAGAGAATTGGGTGTCGATCCAAATACTATTAATCATGTCTAAATTCTCCAAAATTCTCCTCATCGGTAAAAATGGTCAAGTTGGCTGGGAATTGTGTCGAAGTTTAGCTCCATTGGGAGAAGTGGTCGCTTTAGGTAGTCAGGAGTTGGATCTGACTACGCCCGATCTAATTCGGAGTTTAGTTGACGAAATTCGACCACACCTGATTGTTAATGCGGCTGCTTATACAGCAGTAGATCGCGCGGAGAGTGAGCCAGATCTGGCGATGAAAATTAATGGAATTGCTCCAGGTATTTTAGCTGAATCAGCGGCAAAATGTGGGGCGAGTTTGATTCACTATTCAACTGATTATGTATTTGATGGGACAAAGAATACTCCCTATATCGAGGTGGATACACCCAATCCAATGAGTGTCTATGGCAGAACTAAATTAGCTGGAGAAATAGCCATCGCAGAGGTAGGCATCCCTCATCTGATTTTACGGACTAGTTGGGTATATGGGCTAAGAGGTAAGAATTTTTTGTTGACTATATTGCGGCTGGCGCGGGAGCGGGAGGATTTGAGAATTGTCGGGGATCAATTTGGTGCGCCGACTTGGTGTCGAATGATTGCGACAGCAACTAGTCTGATCTATGCTGGCAGAGAATCGATTGAAGATCTGTCGGGCATTTATCATTTAACGGGATCTGGGCAAACCAGTTGGCATGAGTTTGCTCAGGAGATTATCAATTTGTATGAAGGTTTGCACCCGCAGGAATTGAAGGTGCAGCGGGTCGTGAATATTCCGACGATAGAGTATCCAACTCCCGCGCAACGCCCAATTTACTCGGTATTAAGTGGAGCGAAATTGGAGCAGGCGTTTGGCATTATGATGCCGTCATGGGATAGTCAGTTAAAGCTGTCAATGGATTGCTAAATCGCCATACTAATCTCGCCGTTGTTAACCCAATTTTATGTCTAATATCTCTTTTCTGATTCTGGATGTGTTTGCTACGGAGAAATATACGGGAAATCAATTGGCTGTGTGTTTGAATGCTGGGGGATTGACAGATGTTCAGATGCAACAGATTGCGCGAGAGATTAATTTTTCGGAGACGACTTTTATCACCAGTTCAGAGCCAGTTAATGGGGGCTACAATACCCGAATTTTCACACCAACTACCGAATTGCCATTTGCTGGTCATCCGACCCTAGGAACGGCATTTGCGATTCAGCAGGAGTTAATGAGGAGTCAAGTCGAACGAGTCAATCTCAACTACCAAGTCGGTCAAATACCAGTTGACTTCAACTATCTCGATGGTGAACCAGATATTCTCTGGATGCACCAACAGCAGCCAAAATTCTATGATGCTTTATCCGTCGATACTTTTGCTGCGTTGATTGGGGTTCAAGTCACCGATATCGATCGACGTTACCCGATCGAGCCTGTCTCGACTGGTTTACCATTTATGATCATCCCCTTAACTAATTTAGCGGCGGTGAGTCAGGCAAAGTTAAATCTAGATTTGTACGATCGAGTCGTAGCAGATTTACCCGCTCAGGCTATTTTACTCTTCTGTCCCGAAACAGTCGATCCAGATCGACAGTTACACGTCCGCGTCTTTACTGAATGTTTCGGCATTCCCGAAGATCCGGCAACTGGTAGCGCAAATGGTTGTCTCGCGGCTTATCTTGCTAAATATCAATACTTTGATAGTCCGAACCTGGATATCACCGTCGAACAAGGTGTCGAAATGGGCAGATCTTCACTTATATCTCTGCGCGCTCAGTATACACCAGACTGCTGCCCAGTGAGCATTGGTGGTCGCGTCATCAAAATTGCTCAAGGTGAATTTATTAGGGAATAGGAAATAGGGAACAGTTGAAAGTTGAAAGTTGAGAGTTGAAAGTGAACAGTGAACAGTGAACAGTCCCTAGTCCCCCAGTCCCCCCGTCCCCCCATCCCCCCGTCCCGAAATTCCCCCCTTTGCGAAATCTGAGAATTACGTTAAATTTAATTAAGATATGTTTTTATAAATTTTTAAGCAGTCTATAGCGAACCAATTTAAACAGCGAACAGGCGATCCTGCAACTCCATTATGGGAGAGCAGCTAAACCAATCGCTGATAACTGATAACTGATAACCGATCGTTGATTCCCAAAGGTAAACAAACTTATGAAGTTCTCGTGGAAACTAGCAGTACTGTGGGCGATTCCCGCTCTGGTGATTGGCTTTTTCGTGTGGCAAGGAGCATTTTCGCCCGTCACGGCTGAAGTCGGTAAAAATACGGCGAGTACTCGGATGACCTATGGTAGGTTTCTAGAGTATCTCGATGCCAATCGAGTTAAAGCAGTTGACCTATATGATGGTGGGAGAACGGCGATCGTTGAAGCGATCGATCCCGATCTCGAAAATCGGATGCAACGGTTACGGGTAGATTTACCAACGAACTCGCCCGAATTGATTGCTAGACTGCGGGACTCGAATATTTCCTTTGACAGTCATCCCCTGCGGAATGATGGTGCTGTGTGGGGTTTCCTGGGTAACTTAGTATTCCCAGTTTTACTAATCAGCGGCTTATTCCTACTCTTCCGCCGTTCTAATAATATGCCTGGTGGCCCTGGTCAAGCGATGAACTTTGGTAAATCCAAAGCGAAATTCCAGATGGATGCCAAAACTGGGGTGATGTTTGATGATGTCGCCGGAATTACTGAAGCAAAAGAAGAATTGCAAGAAGTTGTAACTTTTCTTAAACAGCCGGAACGCTTCACGTCTGTCGGTGCCAAAATTCCTAAAGGGGTCTTATTAGTCGGCCCGCCTGGTACAGGGAAAACCTTACTCGCTAAAGCGATCGCGGGTGAAGCTGGGGTACCATTCTTTAGTATCTCCGGTTCGGAATTTGTCGAAATGTTCGTTGGGGTCGGTGCCTCCCGCGTCCGCGATTTGTTCAAAAAAGCCAAGGAAAACGCTCCTTGTATCATCTTTATTGATGAAATTGATGCTGTCGGTCGCCAACGTGGTGCTGGTATCGGTGGCGGTAACGACGAGCGGGAACAAACCCTCAACCAAATGCTGACCGAGATGGACGGTTTTGAAGGGAATACGGGGATTATTATTATTGCGGCAACTAACCGCCCTGACGTGTTAGACTCTGCCCTATTACGTCCTGGTCGCTTCGATCGTCAAGTTCAGGTAGACCCACCGGATATCAAAGGTCGGATCGAAATTCTGAATGTCCATGCGCGCAACAAGAAATTAGGCGAAGATATCTCTCTCGATGCGATCGCTCGTCGCACACCTGGTTTCAGTGGTGCTGATTTAGCCAACTTGCTAAATGAAGCAGCCATTCTCACCGCTCGGCGGCGGAAAGATGCGATTTCTAATCTAGAAATTGATGACGCTGTAGACCGCGTTGTGGCTGGAATGGAAGGTACGCCCTTAATTGATGGTAAGAGTAAGCGATTGATCGCTTATCATGAAGTCGGACACGCGATCGTCGCCACCCTCGTACCCGCTCACGATCCTCTCCAGAAGGTGACACTGATCCCCCGTGGACAGGCTCAAGGTTTAACCTGGTTCACCCCTAGTGAAGACCAATCGCTGATCTCGCGGAGTCAATTACGTGCGCGCATTAGCGGTGCATTAGGTGGACGCGCCGCCGAAGAAGTCGTCTTTGGCGATTCGGAAGTAACTACTGGTGCTGGTGGTGACTTACAACAAGTTACCTCGATGGCACGGCAGATGGTCACACGGTTTGGGATGTCCAAACTCGGCCCTCTGTCCTTGGAGAGCCAATCTGGGGAAGTCTTCCTCGGTGGTAACTGGGGTGCGCGTTCGGAATACTCTGATGAAGTAGCGGCGCAAATCGACCAACAGGTGCGCGAAATTGTCGCTCAGTGCCATCAAGAAACTCTCCAACTCATCCGCGAAAATCGGACGGTAATCGATCGATTAGTCGATATCTTAATCGAAAAAGAAACGATCGATGGTGATGAGTTCCGCCAGATTGTAGCAGAGTATCGCGTGGTTCCTGAAAAACCACAATTTGCCCCCATGCTCTAGGTCTCTAAAGTAAGTTAATTAGCATATTGTAAATATAGACCCGACTTGAAGTCGGGTCTATATTTTTTTGATCGTAGCCCAACAGCAGGAATATCTCTAAACCTACCCCCTACCCCTATTAAGGTGAATTTTTGTACTAATCGATCGACGAACTTGCGCCTTTAGAGTCATAGCTCCAAGTTTACGCCCAGGGGAGGGTGGATGCACAATCAATCATGATTAACACCAGCCAAACCCTACCCCGCAGCCACTAGGTGAAAGCAATGCACAAGCCACGAAGTAAAAACAACCAAAATACGCAGGGGAGTTTGAGGGGCGGCGTTCCGCCCTTCAACGGGGGGTCTGGGGGTCGGAACCCCCAGATCTCCGGTTCCAGACACTAGAAATCTCCATAGTAAAGATACTTTGCAGATCGTGATCAAAGGAATGGCGCAACAGCGTTAATCAGTACAGATGCTCACCTTAACAGGGGTACCTCTAACCCCTAAACTAGGTACGGAAATCTGGAAAGACTGTAACGACCCGATCGACATACAATGCGGATAACTAAACACGATCGCCATAATTAGTACCTCATGACAGTATTAGAACAAGGTAACATTACCATCCATACCGAGAATATCTTCCCCATCATCAAGAAGTCTCTGTATACCGATCATGAAATCTTCCTGCGCGAACTGATTTCCAACGCCGTCGATGCGATTGGGAAAGTCAAAATGGTTTCCTTTGCGGGCGAATTTCGCGGTGAAATTGGCGAACCTGCAATTGAGATCTCGATCGATAAAGACAAAAAGACGCTCTCGATCGCCGATAATGGGATCGGCATGAGTCTAGAAGAAGTTAAAAAATATATCAATCAAGTTGCTTTTTCCAGTGCGGAAGAGTTTATCCAAAAGTATCAAAAAGAGGGCGATCAACAAATTATCGGTCACTTTGGATTAGGCTTCTATTCTTCCTTCATGGTCGCCAGTCTCGTCGAAATTGATACTCTTTCCTATCATGAAGGAGCAACGGCTGTCCACTGGTCTTGCGACGGTTCACCTAGTTTTGAAATCAGTGAATCAAGTCGGACAGAGCGCGGTACAACGATTACGCTGACGCTCCAAGATGAGGAATTAGAATATTTAGAACCAGCGCGAATTAAACAACTGGTGAAAACTTATTGTGACTTCATGTCTGTGCCCATCTCCCTCGATGGTGAAGTCATTAATAAACAAAAAGCCCCCTGGAAAGAATCGCCCCAAAATCTGACCAAGGAAGACTATCTCGAATTTTATCGCTATCTCTACCCCTACGAAGAAGATCCTCTCCTCTGGGTACATCTGAATACCGATTATCCCTTTGCCCTAAATGGGATTCTCTACTTCCCCAAACTCCGCCCCGATTTAGATCTGACCAAAGGACAGGCTAAACTATTTTGCAATCAGGTATTTGTCAGCGATCGCTGTGATGAAGTGATTCCCAAGTTTCTGTTACCATTGCGTGGCGTAATTGACAGTACCGATATCCCCTTGAATGTCTCGCGGAGTGCCCTAACTAGCGATCGCACCGTCCGCCGGATCTCTGATTATATCTCCAAAAAAGTCGGCGACAGACTCAAAGAACTCTTTCATAGCGATCGAGCAGAGTACACCAAAGGCTGGGAAGATCTCAGCACCTTCATCAAATTTGGCTGTCTCAATGACGAAAAATTCCAAAAACAAATCGAAGAAATTATCATCTATCGCACCACCTTCGTTGCCCCTGTAGCCACCACAGAGAAGACATCTGAAGGCGATGATGATGCCTGGGAAGCTCCTCAAGCAACCTTACCCTATACTACCCTGGCAGAGTATCTCGATCGCAATAAAGAACGGAACGCCAAACCAGATGTAGAACAGCCGGAAGGAGAAACCGCTACCGAACCTACCTATGAAAATCGTGTCTTCTACGCTACCGATGAAGCCAGCCAAGCACCCTATATTCAACTCCATCAGAGTCAAGGTTTAGAAGTTCTCTTCCTCGATTCCTTCATCGATACTCACTTTGTCAGTTTCCTCGAACGCGAACACAAAGATGTCAAATTCTCGCGGGTGGATGCAGAATTAGATAGTAGTCTGATTCAATCAGATGATACTCCCGAAATCATCGATCCCAATACCAATAAAACCCGCAGCGAACAGATTAAAGATATCTTTACATCTGCCCTGAATAAACCCAAAGTCACCATTCGGACAGAATCACTCAAAGGTGATAATGCTCAATCCACACCCCCTGCAATGGTGCTATTACCCGAATTTCTGCGCCGGATGCGGGAAATGAGCGCAATGATGCAGCAACAAGCAGTCGAGTTTCCAGAAGAACATATTCTGGTTGTCAATACAGCCCATCCACTGATTCAAAATCTAGCAAATATCGATCGCGGATCGATCGTTCAAGCAGAAGGAGAATCGCCCAATCAACAGTTAGTTAATCTCGTCTGTCAGCATATTTACGATCTGGCGTTAATGGCACAAAAAGGGATTAATGCTGATGGGATGAATGCTTTTGTTGAACGTTCTAATCAAGTGTTGACAAAATTAACTGAAAGATAGAGATAATCAGCTATTTGGACATCAAAGCCGATGGTAAATCGATTGTCAAGCGATCGACGGCGTTGCTGAGTCTGAGTCTAATTTTCGGAGGGGTAGTGTGCTTACCCCTCCGAAAACTGTTGGTGTGTTTTATCAGTCAATCCGCCAAACACTCACCTAAAACAGCAGGATGCCCCCGCTGTTTTAGGTGAGGGTACTCCCGATGCGTGTCAGCGGTGGGAGGAATGCGCGCGAGTCGCCGATTCCACCTGACTGGAATCCGACAAGCGTAGCTCTCGGCAAGCAGTCGGGTGGATGTTGCGCCCCGCAAATTCCTTGTTTTTCTCTGCCTAACCGTTGCTTTTTAATGTCACATGTGACATCCTTATTGGCATGGAACAAATACTTACCATCGTCTGCAAACTTAGCCCAACACCAGAACATGTCGCCCAAATCGAGGCAACACTGAAGGCGTTTGCTGATGGTTGCAACTATGCCAATGAAGTAGTCCAGCCCCAGACGACAAGCTCTGTAACCATCCAAAATTTGGTTTATCAAGACTTGCGCTCTATGTTTGGGCTGAGTGCTAACTTGGCGGTTCGTGTTTGCGCTAGAGTTGGAGCCAATCGAAAAACGGCTAAAGCCAAGAAGAAAACAGTAGAATCTTTTGACCCTACTAGCATCGATTATGATGCGCGAATCTTTGACTTTAGAGAGAAAGACAACGTTGTTAGCTTGACGTTGATGAATGGTCGTTATCGCATTCCGTTGGATATTGGAGAATACCAAGCTGTTAACCTTAACGGCAAGAAACCAACTTCGGCTCAATTGTGCAAACACAAAGATGGTAGCTACTATATCCACATTCAAGTTAAAACTACTCCGCCAGACGTTATCGAGCCTGTCCGTGTAATCGGAGTTGACTTGGGGCGTTCTGACATAGCTGTTACCAGCGACGGGGATAGCTGGAGTGGTGAGAATATTAAAGCGACTAGAGATAGATTTTCTCGAACCAGAGCATCGCTCCAAAGCAAAGCCACGAAAGGTACTAGATCGACACGGCGTAGATGCCGCAAGATCTTGAAACGACTGTCAGGCAGAGAGCGACGTTATCAAACGAATCAAAATCATGTCATCAGCAAAACCATCGTATCCAAGGCACTGGCTAGTAAATCTAGTATTGCCTTGGAAGATCTGACCGGAATTCGAGAACGAACGAATCAACAGCCAAGGTCTAAGACTGAAAGCAGACGCTCTAATAGCTGGGCGTTTTATCAACTGCGAATCTTTTTGACCTACAAAGCTATTGGGGCTGGAGTCAAAGTAGTGATGGTTAACCCGCGCTACACGTCCCAGATGTGCCACAAATGTCTGCACATCCACCCTGTTAAAGGGCAGTCTTATCGTTCTGGGAAAAGATTTAAGTGCGGTCATTGCGGTTTTGTTGGTGATGCTGATTCAAATGGCAGCATGAATATTGCTGCTCTTGGAGTGCCAGTCAATGCGCTCGAAGGTTCGATATTGTCTTGCAACTTGCAGGAACATATCAGGGCTATTACAAGCCCCTCTGGTCGGGTGACCCGATTAGTGACAAGTTAAGGCGCAAGTGCAGTTGTCAAGCAGGGTTGAGAGGACGGCTCAAAGAAAAATGGCCCTTCCCTACTCACTTGTTCTGGGAAGGGGTCAATAATCAATTTCTTGAATGGTTTGCGAATAGATT
>JBGSPI010000084.1:0-3910 GCA_041738715.1 Chamaesiphon sp. | reverse complement strand
TTTGGATTTGACTTCCACCTTTTAATCTAGTTTTACCGTTTCTTGCGACTTGCTCACTCTGGCATTTTGGACACTTCATCTTCGACTATTAAAGCTCGGCCAGCTCATTCTATCACTCATTCTTCAAGCGACCAGTGCCGTTAACGTATCCAAATGCTTAAAGTCATAACTGATCGATATCCTTATCCAAGTGAAGTAACTCGCAAAAATTGTCTCGACAGATTGTGGGAAAGCAATCGTCAGCTAGAGCTATTGCTAATATTTCAGCTTATATGTAAATATTTCAGCTTATGTGTAAATCCACATGGAAAGACACAGGCAATATTTAGACCAATTCTGCCAAAATCTTGGTAACTTCCCCCTGATGATGTCGTCTGTTATCGTCATACCGAGTCAAAGTATTCAGATCCGCATGACGGCTTAATTTCTGCACCCTCCGGGTATCCCCATTCGTCGCATCCAGTGCCGCTGTAATCGCGCTGTGTCGCACGCGGTGGGGACTCATGACTTTGTAGATGCCTGCGGCGGTTCCCGTGTCCCTGACGAGATTATAGATCGCATTCCCACTCAAACGGTGTCCCTTGGTCGCCCTGTCGAGGGTACAAAATAATGGATCTGTCCCTTTACATTTCCCCCGCATTCGTAACCAAGCTTGAATCGCCTGCACCGACTGACTACTGAGATCGATCGGTTGACGTTGGACTTTCCCTTTACCAATAATCCACAATTTACCACTGATCGGATCGAAGTCTTTGACATTTGCTTGACACAATTCTGCTCGTCGGAGGGCGTTGTCCCACAATAACCGCAAGATGGCATAGTCGCGCACGCCCTTGGGTGTTTCGCGATCGAATACTCCAATCATCTCCTGATATTCAGTCGGATTCACCCCGGAGGTATCCCGATAGACTTCTACCCTGGCCCCTTCCACATCTGCCAAATCATATTGACATTCCCCCACCTTCCGCGCATAACTGACGAGACTTTTAATCGCCGCTAACCGCGTATTAATCGTCGCCGGAGCCAATCCGCGATCGGTTAAAATTCGTCGATACCTCAATACTAACGTCATCGCCTGATAGCGATCGAGTTGCAAAAATTCGCCCACTAATGCTGGTGTGGGTCCCGAATTGGCAATCTGCATGAAGAAGTCTACCAATGCCTTAGTATACGTCCGCCGCGTATTGGGCGATCTTCTGTCGGCAATCAGTTCGCTGAGTAAATCTCGCTGGGCGATATCACTCAGAGATCGGGGTGATGCGGCGATGGTGGATAGTAAAGCCAAGGTAATTACTGCGTTAACCGGACTGACCATCATCCTAACCGAAGGACAGGCTATTTGCTTTAATTACAGCGTGAATATCCCATTATTGTTCGGGCATAACTACTCGAACTATTTGTTGGATAGTAGCGAATTCCGCCGCTTTTACTGCTGAATATGAATCTATTTCAATGATACGTCACGAACACTCCAGATGTAGGTGATGGAGATCGGTAATTAAGTTGAATCACTGTTCGATCGAATCCTCACTTTTGACATCACGCAGGAATAGTTTGGTGATTGTCCCAACCCCATCCCCCACTTCTTTCGATCGATCTGTCTCAATCCACAGCAATTCTTAAATGCTTTAAATTAAAAACGCTTGTATTTTCAAGAAACTTACTAAATTAACAAAAGTGTATATTAAAAATATAAACACTTTTAAGCAAGATAAGCGTTTTTTTGCTACGACTTCAAAGTTACCTGAAGAAAGAAAAAGAATTGGAATAGCCCATGCCACAAGGACTGTCGATCAGACATTGGACAGATACCAGTAAATACCGTCCAAATCGGTCTATTTTCGCTTTGAGAACTAGCAACTTAGTCTGTATGGGGAAAACCCCATAAATGAGACGCTGCTGCTAAATAAGCTGATTTTCGAGATAACCCCTAAATAATCCCCAGCAAAGGGGAATTATAATTCTTGAGCAGTTAAATTGTTTCCCATGTCCATTCCCGATTTCCAGACAATTATGCTTCCCTTACTCGAACTTGCTAGGGATGGCAGAGAGTATAAACTATCGGATGCAATCGCCAATCTAGCCACTCACTTTAATCTCTCTGACGCAGAACGCCAAGAACTACTTCCATCGGGGAAACAGGCTAGATTCAATAATCGCGTGGGTTGGTCTTGTACTCATTTCAAGAAAGCCGGATTGTTTACCTATCCGTCGCGTGGGAAATTTCAGATTACACCGCGTGGATTAGATCTGCTGAACACGCAACCAGAGCGGATTGATACTGCTCTACTCAAACAATTTGCTGAATACCTAGAATTTATCAGCACAACAGCCAAATCCCCAGTTCTACCAGACTGCACGACTAACTCTCATCCTCCAAGCATTGAAGAGACTCCTGATGAAGTGATGGCATCTGCATATCAAGAACTTCGGCGGAATCTAGCCCAAGAACTCCTCGAACGGATTAAAAGCTGCTCTCCAGCCTTCTTTGAGCGGCTAGTCATCGAACTACTTGTCAAGATGGGTTATGGCGGCTCTCTTGCGGATGCAGGTAAGGCAATTGGGAAAACAGGCGATGAGGGAATCGACGGCATTATCAAGGAGGATCGACTAGGACTAGATGTGATTTATATCCAGGCAAAACGCTGGCAAAATACAGTCGGTCGTCCAGATATTCAACAATTTGTCGGTGCATTAGCGGGAAAAGGTGCCAAGAAAGGGATCTTCATTACCACCTCCAAATTTTCCGAACAAGCCAAATCATACCTCCCCGCAGATATCAAAGTGGTTCTGATTGACGGAGAGCAGCTAGCGAATTATGCAATCGATGTGAATCTTGGGGTCTCGGTCATCTGTGAGTATCAAATTAACCGCTTAGACCTGGACTACTTTGAGGGTGAATAGCTGGGCAATTGCCTTGATAGTGAGTATTAGAGCATTTATTTTCTCGATAATCTGGACGACAAATTTGGTGTGAATTTTGAGAGCTTATTAATTAATAACTATCGCAACTATTGATCGATCTAATGAGAGTACTTGAAGGTTTCTAGAAGAGATTTGGATGAGCCAGAGGGAGAAAGAGATTGAAAAACTGTACTAGTGCGAGCGGGGGGTAAAAACAAGGATGTGAAAAGATATATTATCACATCCTTGTTTGATTTATCTTACTCTTGAAAACATTTTCAGACTTCCAACTCAAATAATAGATGTGGGAAGAGGAAAGTACCTATAAGTGTAACAATGTCCTGAAAGCTTTGCCAGCAGCTAATTTGGCTTATTTTAAGGGGTGGTTGGTATTGGTCGCGGTAATAAATCAGGCTGATAGCGGGTTTTGGGCAATCACCCATACCAGATAATACAAAAATCACGGATGTATGTTATCGTATGCTAATAACGACTTAGAGCGTAATTAGATGCTTACCGATTGCGTTTGCTCAAGGCGCAATGCTAGATTGTTTTCGTGGGTTAAAAACATACAAAAAAACTTATTTCTGCCACCCGTGAGGGAAACATAAATAAGCTCATCAAAATAAAGACACTTCGATCGAATCACATATTCCCTCAATTCCACATCAGTACAATCTCTAGTTCTGTTTCGCTTATTAGATACTCTACGAGTATTCCTACTGATGCGGAATTGACGAGATTGTGATTGCTCGCATCATCTCAATAGACGTAATCATGATTATCACTATCAAGCAAGTCTTCTTTCACAAAAATCTCGATGTTCCACCTTTGGAACTTTCGATAAATCTCACAGAGGATGATTTCCAGCACTTGGCAAGTTACGAGCGAAGAAAAATAAACCGAGGGAAAATAGAGTAGTCTTCAAGTAGTTCTCAAGTGGTAAACACCAGGAGCATGGCGATGATTCCCTTAGTAGGAGTACCCCAAACCATAGCCAAACAAC
>JBGSPI010000083.1:0-4922 GCA_041738715.1 Chamaesiphon sp. | reverse complement strand
CTCCGACAGTTTTCACCTACCAACTCTATGATGGTGGATGCTTTGATTGCAATAGCGATAGATTTAATCAATCCTGTTCACCTTCGTAATTGGTTTGCACACTGTTGCTATTGTCCCTCATAAACCCGCAAACCGCTGTATATTGCGATGATCCGCATTATGCTCAGGCGGCTAGCGTAGGTTTCGAGTTCTCAGACATCCTCTTACAGCCATCCTGATTACACCCCCATAAAGGGGCCAGACCTTACCATTATTTTATCGCCTTCGGTCAGACCTCTCTTAACTACTGGATAAAGGTTGTTGAAGATTGCAGGTAAAATAGCAGTAAAAGCTCTACTGCTATTTTAAATTATTGACATTTCAGGATTGGTGTGTTTTTATATTATCAAGGGCGTAAACAGCCTACTGCAAATTAAAAATACATCCAATATGAAACTAAACCAACAAGCTGGCTTGTATAAGCCAACCATCCAATCGGGTAAGTCCAATAATTATCGGCTAGAGAGAGTTGTTGGCAATGGGCCGGAAATTCTCGAATACCAGCGATCGCAAGATGGTCGCCCACCCTATTACTATGGAGCTGGAGACCGATCTCGTCGAGTTTACAGTTTTTCAGCAATTAAAACGGCGGTGACACCTATTCTCGATCCAGGAGCCGGACAATTTCTCAAAGATTGGGAATCACGAGTGGGTAAGGAAGAGGCGCAGCAAATTCGGAATGATGCGATTAGTGCTGGCAAAATTGGCCACTCAATGCTCGAACGTTGGAATGAAGGAAAAACATTGGGTCTCTATCCCCTGCAAATGGCTGGCTATGTCCAAGCTTTACAGGATGATATTTTGCCTTATTTGAATCAGTCATCTCCACCGATTGCGCTTGTAGATGATGAGGGTGAATTGGTTACTTTATCGGAAGTCTTCGTCGTTGACTTCGATACTCAGTTCCTGGGCCGAATCGATTTAGTTGTGGAGATTACCGTCGAGCCATTTAATGTTCAACGAGTACTCCTAGAACTCAAGGGCAGTCGCAAGGAAAAAAAGCTGGAGCATATGCGAGGCAACATTATTCAGGGTGTAGCTTATCTAAGTACCTTCAATAAAATTGCCGCACTTTTACCCGATCGAGTCTTGCACTTGGACGGGATGGCGATGGCTTATATCTATAGTTCTGGCAATGGGCAGCTCGTGCCAGTCCTGGGTGAGGAGCTACAGGAATACGTTGAGGAGTGGCAGCAATGGCAATCGTGTTTCCACGATGTTCTCGCAGAACGCATTGCGGCATAAGCTGGGGAGCTTGTTAAAATCGAGTGTCCGACATGGCTGTGTCGGATGCTCAAACTAAATCTCTCAAACGTTTTCCCGATCGCTCTATCCATATCATAAAAGGTTTTCTGGTGGGCATACTCAGATTTAATATTCGGCAGATGCCCATCAGATTACAGTGATCGCATATTTGAGATTGAAATGACTAAACAAGAAATACTGGGCAAATTGGGGCACATCCGCAGCGGCTATAGTTACCGTTCGGCCAAAGATTTGGAGTCGGGGGATAATCCTAACTATCAAGCACTGCAATTGAATGCCCTGACAGATGAGGGGCGATTAGATTGGTCGAAGTTAAGTCCGATTTATTTTGATGGCAACCCCGAACAATATTTGCTCAGATCTGGCGATGTGCTCTTCCCCTTGAGGGGGAGCCGGACTATTGCCGTTGTCGTCGAAGATCCGCCCCCAAATGCTTTGGCTATGGGTGCTTGGGCGATTTTAACGCCAGACTGCCGCCAGGTTGATGGTACTTATCTGGTTTGGTATTGGAACCATCCCGATATTTCCAAACAGCGAGAGCACAAGTTGAGTAAAGGCAGTAAGATTCAATTTATTTCAATGCAAGATTGTAAGGATTTCATGATCGATCTACCCTCTTTGGATAAACAACAAACAATTGTCAAGATTGCCAAGTTACGAAGGCAAGAATGTGCATTAGTGAGCAAAATCGAATTGCTCAAAGACAAGCTTATCAACGCTGCCACAATGCAGTTAGTCACCAAATCATAAGGTATAAAATGGAAAATACGATCCCACAAACAACGCAAAGTGACATTAATAATATTATCTGGAAAGCGTGTGATACATTTCGAGGAACGATCGACCCCGCTCAGTATAAAGATTACATCTTGGTGATGCTGTTTCTGAAGTATCTGACCGATCTGCGGAATGATAAACGAGAGGAATATCGCCAGAAGTACAAGGGTGACGAGGTGCGGGTGAGTCGTGCAATGGATCGCGAACGGTTTATCTTGCCGGAAAAAGCGGATTTTGATTATCTCTATGCCCATCGGGTTACTGGTGTGGATTCTAAAGAAATCTCCTCACTACAAAAACAGGAATCTAAAAATGTTTCGATCGGCGAATTGATTGATATTGCCCTCGCTGAGATTGAAGATGCGAATACGACTAAACTCAAGGATGTCTTTCGGAATATTAGTTTTAATAGCGAGACAAACTTTGGCGAAACTAAGGAGCGAAATAGTCGATTAAAGCACTTATTAGAAGATTTCAGTCAACTCGATCTCAGCCCATCGAAGATCGGCAATCGGGATATAATTGGCGATGCTTATGAGTATCTAATCGGTAAATTTGCCGCAGATAGCGGTAAAAAAGGCGGTGAATTTTACACGCCGCCAGAAGTTTCGACGCTACTAGCTAAAATTGTCGCTCCTCAGTCGGGCGATCGTATTTACGACCCTTGTTGTGGTTCTGGTTCGCTATTGATTCATGTCGCTAAGGAGGTAAAAGACGGTAACGTGGCACTATTCGGGCAAGAAATGAATTCAGGGACGTGGGCACTGTGCCGGATGAATATGTTCTTGCATGGTTTTGATAGTGCGGAGGTCGAGCGCGGTGATACAATTCGGACACCGAAACGAATCAAGGGTGACGCGTTGGAGAAGTTCAATGTGGTAGTCGCAAATCCGCCATTTTCACTAGATAAGTGGGGGGCAGAGAAAGCCGAACACGACAAATGGGGTCGATTTACACGCGGGGTACCGCCAAAAGGTCGGGGAGATTATGCGTTTGTGCTACACACGATCGCTTCGATGACGGCAACGGATGGGCGAGTTGGGATAGTGGTGCCGCATGGGGTGCTGTTCCGAGGTGGTTCGGAGGGGAAGATTCGCCGGAAGTTGATTGAGGAGAATTTGTTAGAAGGCGTAATCGGGCTTCCTGTTAATTTGTTCTTTGGTACGGGCATTCCTGCCGCGTTGCTGTTCTTTAATCAGGCAAAGCAGGATAGTAATGTGTTTTTTATCGATGCCAGTCAGGAATACGATCCAGGTAAGAATCAAAACAGTCTTCGCGTGGAAGATATCAAGAAAATTGTCCAAACTTGGAAGGAGCGTAAACCTATTTCAAAGTATTCTCGTCTCGTTTCTGTCGATGAAATTGAGGAAGAGGATTTCAATCTAAATATTTCAAGATATGTGGATACCTTTGAGGAGGAAGAGGAAGTTGATATTAAGGCAGTTCAGGTAGAGATCAAAGAATTGGAGGAAGAGTTGTCTAAGGTTAGATTTAAGATGTCAGAGTATTTAGAGGAGTTGGGTTATGGATTATAGAAAGTGGGAGAAAACAAACTTACTAAATTTAAGCTCTAATGGATTGATGAATGGAGCATTTAATAATCCTAAGCTTGTGGGATCTGGATATAAACTAATCAATGTAGTTAATTTGTATTCGAAGCCATGTATTAAAATCGCAGAACTCGAACTACTAAACTTACCAAATTCTGAATATGAGAAATACAAAGCTGAAAAATATGATGTTTTCTTTACTCGCTCATCTCTTAAACTTGAGGGAATTGCTCACTGTAATATATTTTTAGAAGATCGAGAAGATGTTATTTTTGAGTGTCATATTATTCGTGTCCGTCCAGATAGGAACAAGATAGATCCAAGATATTTACATTATTATTGCATTTCAGCCAATGCACGTAGGCACTTCATGAGATGTGCAAAAACAACAACGATGACAACTATCGACCAGGAAGGTATTGGTAGTCTAAGTGTGCTGATTCCATCACTTCCAGAACAACAAAAGATTGCGGAGGTACTTGGTACTTGGGATGAGGCGATCGATCTCCTAGAAAAACTCATTACCGCCAAGCACAAGCTCAAACAGGGACTTATGCAGCAGCTATTAACAGGCAAAAAACGTTTTAAAGATTTTGAGGATTGTGAATGGGAATTACAAATACTTGGTAATTTTGGCACAAATAATTGTCCAGCAATAAAGGCGGGTCCTTTTGGCTCTAGCTTGAAAAAAGAATTCTATACCACTCAAGGATACAAAATATATGGACAAGAACAGGTCATAGCAAATAATCCTTTCATAGGAAACTACTACATCGATGAAAAAAAATTCAATCAGTTAAAATCTTGTGAAGTATTAGCTGGTGATATTTTAGTTAGTTTAGTTGGAACTATTGGTCGTGTTCTTCTAGTCCCTTCAGAAGCAGAGCCTGGGGTAATCAACCCTAGATTACTTAGAATCAGGGCTGACAAGCAAAAAGTCGTTCCTATGTTTTTAAAATATTTCTTGGAAAGTGAAGCCAATATTAAAATCATGTCTGACTTGTCTCAAGGAGGAACAATGGGTGTTCTAAATGCAAAATCTTTTAAATCACTCTCTTTTCCGTTATTAAGTATTAATGAGCAGGAGAAAATAGTAAGTATTTTCTCCTGTATAGACAAGGAGATTTTAATTTTAGATAAACAACTTATTAACAGCACTTGGCAAGTTACGAGCGAAGAAAAATAAACCGAGGGAAAATAGAGTAGTCTTCAAGTAGTTCTCAAGTGGTAAACACCAGGAGCATGGCGATGATTCCCTTAGTAGGAGTACCCCAAACCATAGCCAAACAA
>JBGSPI010000082.1:0-7464 GCA_041738715.1 Chamaesiphon sp. | reverse complement strand
TGAAGGTGAGAGGGGTTTTCGAGCATTTCGATTCATACTGGTTTTTTGGTTAAAAACAGTTTACCCACTCTTTTCCTCTCTAATCCACTCTGGGTCTGCTTTTTCTGCTATCTTCACTGACTTTTGTCAGTCAACCAGGTTTATGGGTGGCGGTAAAATGGCGCGGGCGGTGGGCATTGCCAATTATGCCACCATCAAAGGGATCGATCGGGTCATCCACGACCAAATGGAGGCAGTCGGCGGCATCAACAAATTGGTGAACGATGCTAAAGCAGATGGATTAGCTCTAGATACCATCAACAAAAAATTGGATACCTGCCAGAAAATTCTTCGCATTCAAGCCGATGGCACCCCCAATCCGGCATCTACTCAATGCGAAGCGGAATTAAGACAAACGATCCAAGCTCAAAAGATAAATAATCCCGATGCCGCTACACGGTTGCAAACCGCTCTGAGCAAAGGAGATCTGATGGGAATGGCAAATGCGATCGTCGATGGCACTGTGGGTTTACCTGGCTGGATTGGTAGAGGTATTGGCAATGCCGCAATGGAAGTTCCCAAAGCCATTTTCAGCGGTTGGAAGGCGGCGGTATTGATGGCAGCAGATGTCGCATTTGCTCTGTCATTGATGATTTTACCGATCCCTTTGTCATTCTCACTCCTGAGCGCAGCACCGCTGATGGTGTGGCTGTCATCCTTGTGGGCTGTAGGTTTTTACCAATTCAGTCTGACCGTTTTATCTGGAAGCTTCACAATTATCGCCGCCAAGCTCGGTCCTGGATTACCGCTATTTACAGTCGATTTGCTAGTATCGCTCGTTGCGCCGATTCTAGCTGGCATCATGGCAGCAGGGGGTGGGATTGGACTATTTAAGCTATTCCAGCAAGTCGCAACAACGCTAATCTCTCTCCTCGGTAAAGCCGCAGGTGCAGCCCTATGAAAGTTAGACCCATACCACAACTGACTCCACTCAAGTTATTGCCATCGAACGAGCTAACGACAGATGACGCAATGAATTTAGTCATTGATGACATCGTAGGAGTCAGTCCAGCAATTGCCGAAAAAAATGCTGTCACTGGCTGGAAGCTATTAATCATCGGGTTATTAGGGATTAATGTCTGTTTTGGGGGGACGATAATTGCCCTGTTGATTTCGGTGATGGGTAAGTCGATGCCCATTTTTATCACCAGAGGTAATGGTGAGACGGAGAATATTGATTTCTTTACTGGTAATAATCGTTCCCCTGCCTTAATCAAGTTCTATGCCGAGAAATCGATGACGGCAATCTATACCTGGCGGAATACATTACCAGAGAAGGGGAATCCGCCAGATCCTGGTGTGGTTGTCGATGGTGGCAAGAAAATCCCTACTACAGCTTTTCGATACACTCTAGCCCTGGAGCCAGATTTTGCTAATAGCTTTCGCAAGCAACTAGCTGAACTGCAAGTCATTACCCAAAGTAGCGGGGATACCCAAACAGCCTATCTAGTCGAACAAGTAGGCGAGCCAGAAGTAGTTGGTTCGGGCAAGTGGAAGGTGAAAGTGATTGGCAATCAACTAATTCAATCAAAAGATCGATCGCCAGTCAAGATGCCCATCAACGTGGAGTTGACAGTCAGGGCAGTTCCGCCGCCACTACTCTCAGAGGTTTCCCGCAAGTATGAAGACGTGGGCTTGGCTCAAGCAGCAGTGATGGCTAGGGCTGAAGGTTTAGAAATCTTGAGTATTACCAATATTAAATAGGAATCCTTATGTCAACCAGATTAGATCTCGATGCCATCTCCAAGCAGATGGGTTTTAAAGCTTCAACCACTAGAAAACCTGTGAACACCTCAGAAGTTCCAGTAGAAGCGACAGCAGGCTTAGAAGCTATCGAAGCCGAGCCAGTCAACGATCGACAGGTAATGACTGCGAGTATCATCGATCAAGATGAAGACTCTCAGCCGACTGAAAAACGTCCGCTATTAAGGAGTTTACTGGTCGCTGGAGCGATGGCTAGTACCGTCGGTGTAGGGGTGATTGCCATGCTGTGGGATGGTGGTGGCGATCGACAGCAAGCCAAGAATCCCAAGACAGATGAAGCGCAGACTTCCGCTCAGATTGAAGCCGCTTCAGACAAGGATAAAGAGGTGGCCGAACTCAAAGCCAAGGTCGCAATGCAGCAGCAGAAAGAGGATGCAGCCAGAGCGAAAGCGGCAATGGCAAGTACTTCCCAACCATCTCCATCTCCTGCTACCACACCTCCACCTGCTACCTCACCTAAACCTGCCACTGTTGCAACTGTCGCCGCAGTTCCGCTCAAACCATCTCCTGAACTAGTTGCTCTACGCCAATCGCGCGAACAAGAAGCCGCTCAACTAGCAGCTTTGAAATCTTCAGTTCAACAGGAACGAGCGAATTTATCTGCTCTCAGAAGGCAGCGTAATATCATCGGATCTGGAGTCAACTCTAGACGGGCAGCCATCGCAGCCAGACCGATCGATCGTATTCAACCAGTAACACCAGTTCGACCCGTCAAAATAGCCAGCCGGAATATCACCTCTGGGCAGATAATCCCCCCAAAATCGATCGACTGGGAACGAGCAGCATCTTTGGGTAATTATGGCGGGACTACTGACGTTCGAGCGAAAGCCAACGAACGAGCAGTACAGGTAGCCAGCCAAAGAGCGATCGCACCCACAGGAACGTTACCAGTCGCCAGTTGGGAACAAGCAGCAGGAATGAGTAACTACGGCGGAACGGCACCAATTTCACCAGGAACAGTTAATAATTCCAATGTCAATCGAGTCGCAGAAGTAGTCGATTCAGGAGCAACCATGTCACCAATGTTACGTTTACCTGTCGGAGAAGTCGTGCCAGCTAAGTTGGTCACACCTTTCTATACGCTTATCGGCAGTAATGAAACCCAACCAGCCACAGACAAATCCCTAGTCAGTGTCGTGTTGGAGAAATCGATCGAGGTTGGCACGGGCTGGCATTTACCAGCAGGGGCAGCGATCGAGTTTGACTTCCAAGTGGCTGACAACGGGATGATTAAGGCTATCTCGAAGAAGGTCACTTACAAGGATACGACCATCGATATTCCACAGGGCGCATTCGCCATTACCAACAATGACAATCAACCGCTGATGGCTGAAGTCAGGGAGGTCAATGGTGATAAATTAGCAGCAGCAGATCGCAACGCAGCCATCTGGGGAGCCGCTGGAGAGGTCGGTAAGGTGCTGGTAGAAAGTGGCAACCAATCTACGATTACCACGGGAATTGGGACTACTATTTCTACCACCAATAACCAGAATCCAAATGTACTCGCAGCCGTGATGAAGGGAGCCTTTACACCAGTCGCCCAACAGCAAGTCGATCGTGGTAAAGCTTTGGCAAATAAGCTGGACAAACAGAGTAAAGTCGGTTTCTTAACTCCTGGCACCAATCTGAAAGTTTATGTTGCCCAAGCAGCCACCTTTCAAGTACCGATGAATAATGCGACTCAAGCTGCATTAGGTAGCCCCTTGAGAACGTCTCAAACCGTACCCGCCCAACCAGTGGGAATTGCACCATTACCTACTCCCGCACAGACAGGGGTAGTAGTTCCACCAATGGCACCATCTACAGATGCAGTTCCAGCCCAATTGCCCTTACCGCCTACGACGGTATGGACGCAAGTAAACGGTGTTGCACCAACTGCCGGATGGACGCGAACGGGGGTTTCACTCCAACCTGTAATACCAGCCACGGGCGGGGTAGAAGTAAAGCCAGTGCCAGCAGCACCGATCCCGCCTGGGAATGGAGAAGTGGAAGATGGGTTAAAAACTTCACCAGTTATTCCCGCATCGATCTGGCCCGATTAGGAGTAAATCAATGTCAAAACTCATCCTTTCATTACCGATCTTGGCTCTAGTCCTCACCCCAGGTAGTCCCCTATTAGCCGCGACGTTCCCAGTCGATCGAATTGAAGTCAACGCTCAGGTATCTGCCGACTTGGGGCAACTCTTAGATTGGTCGCGGACGGATCGCCGGATCGAGCGGATCTTTATCGATAACCCCGAACGGTTTAGAGAGTCATTTGTCTTCACTACCGATGGTTGTGACAAAGAGAAATGCGCCAATGCTTCGATGATAAATGTTAGTGCCCGTGCTGGTAGTGCGGGAATTAGACGTGGCTCGATCAAAGTAGTACTCAGAGATCGATCGGCGCGGAAGTATGTTTGTGTCGTGCGCTTAACCAAAGTGACTTGGGCGATTAAAGATGGGGTGACTAGTTTTGCGCCAGTTTCTTCTCAACTAGATAGTAGGAAATAATGATGAATCCCAGAGATGTAGAGCAGTTGAAGGGTTGGGCATTGAAGGGAATGGTGCTGGTTGGGATTGTTATGGCGATCGCTACCATCGTTCCCAGCGGGATGACAACTTTTCAATTCTTCTTCGGCAAAGGTCGCCAACATAGCAAAGGAGTAGGTAAATGATCAGAGTTAAAACCGCCAGAATACCGATCGCAACACGGGCATCCACTTTAGCCCAACTTGTCTATATCAACCGCGAAGACCTCCAAAATCTGGCTCTGAGAGCGGCTTTATTCGTTACCGTCGGCATGGCTGGAAATATGACAATTACTGGCGGTTGGGGTGTACTGGAATTCTTTGTGACAAAGGTTTGGCCCATTTATCAAGAGGCGATGTCCCATGCGTAATCTTCTATTGTCTGCCCTCATCCCGATCGTTACGGCTGTGCCTATACTCAGCGCAAATGCTGCCACTATTAATGCCCAACAGCAAGCAGCACTCGATCGAGCATTATCTCAAACAACGTTCAGAACATCTCAGCCCACAACCGATGATGTCACCTACAACAGCGATGCGCGAGTCCCCCAGATTCCAGATTTCTCCTGGCAGAAAGGACAACCACTATCCCAAGCTTTTCCGGCGGCACTAGCGATGCTAATGGGAGCAGGTAAATATTCACCTCAGACGGCTACTGAGGCGGCTAATAGCGATTCAACCGTTCTACAAAATGTGAAATTATCAGAATTGAAGTTCTTAGGCAAAATCCCCTTTAAAGATGTAATTTCTGCTAATCCTCAATTGGCGAATTTACAAGTGGGAACTGTTTTGCCTGAGTGGTCTGCCGTAAGTTCTAACTCTACTTTGCAAGCTATAGCCAATAGCCCAACCGGAAAGTTACCCATTCCTGCTTCTGTGCTCGAATCATCACTAGTCAAAAATCTCCCTGGCATCGTCAATACTACATACGCCCAATATCCAGGGATTAGTAAGGTCATCAAAGATCTCCCTGGAATCGGGGTGAAGGTTGCAGATCTTCCAGGTGTCCAAGATATCCCGTGGAATAAGCTGTTGAGCATCCAAAATATTCCAGACACCTTACAGCCGATGAAGTTTGACAAACTTTTATCGGGTCAGGAAAAACTGAATATTAACACCGGATCTAACATTGCCAGCGGCAGTAACAAAGAACCTCACGCACCTTGTACGGGCACTTGCAACGCTGTCGAACTCCGCAGCACGAACGATCCGCAGAATTCGAGCAATCCGCTCAATGGTGCCCTGGCGATTACAGGTCAAAAATTAAAAGGTGGCGAGGGACTAGTCGGAGATTTAATGACCGCCGCTGGAGTGCGAGAACCAGCGGGGTTTGAAGTCCCCTACATCGGCATCAATGGCTGTGGCTCTAAGTGGTCGGCAGAGTCGCCCAACCCCCAAAAAGGGTCTGTCAGTCAGCAGCTAAATCTAAGGTTTTGCTACTCTGTCCCATTTCTGGGGTTGCAAGCCAGTCCTTACTTTATCCCGCTGCCATTGCCACTACCAGCCAATGAACAAGAGGCAAATCTATTACTGCCGATGAAGGTTAGTCCAATCGCCATCAAGCCATCACTGTCATCGACTGCGCCGAGCAAAAGTCCCACTAAACCGCCATCAGTTGCAGGTTTGCCAAGTCTGACTTTATCAAGTCCAGGCAATAGCCAGCAACCCTTTATATCCCCAGGTGCGACTGGATTCGATCAAGTGGCTTTGTTCGGCAGTGCTACTAAAAAAGCCTTCAGCCCCACACTTGGTATATCTTCTAGCGATGTCTAAGTTGCTATGGCTATCGACGATTCTACTGGCTATGGCATCCGGCTGTGGGGCTTGGTTTCTAATTAGATCGAAATCGATTTCCCCAAAAGCTACCTATGAGAATGCTACTAAGATTTCCACGCCAGCAGAAATAGCAACGGTAATCCAAGAGAATGTTCAACTCTCCAGTAGCTTCACCGCCGCTAAAGTTGCTAGACAACTGGTAGCGATCGAGTTAGCCAGTGGTGGCACCACCTTCACAATTTACCGCTTTAACTTTCCTCAAACCTGCGGTCAGGCTGGCTGTCTGCACGTCGCGGTCGATCGGCAAGATCGAAGGTCTATCCACCTACAACTGGTCGATTTACCCGCTCGCGCGTTTGGATTCAAAAGTATCGCTAAGGCTGGCTGCTTGGCAGTCGAACAGCCCGTAAATGGAGTCAGCGGAGCTATCGAAGACTATGAAATCTGCAAATCAAAATAGTACGAGGATCGATCTCAATCCCATTAATCCTATCAACCCCACCTCGCTGCTAGTAGGATTCTCGCAGATCGATCCGACAATGGTATTCATCGTCATTGCCGGAATTGCTTTTCTCATCCTCAACATCTTCATGGCTAAGGGCAAGCAGGGCAAAACCGCCACAGCGCGGTGGGCTACCGACGCTCAAAAGAGTAATTGTCAGAAGATCGCCGAGAGGCTAATCGCTCGACCTAAATTCAACAATGCGGCTTACTACATCACCGAACCAATTGGCACACCAGTAGCTTCACCCCAGCATTTTAAATCGAGTACGCGGGTGTTTCTACCCCAGGTTAATCGTGGATTACTGGTAGTGGGCGGTGCTGGTGCGGGGAAAACAGCCAATCTGATCGATCCCGCCATCCTATCAGCGATCGCCCAAGGCTTTACTGTCGCCCTCTTCGACTTCAAATTCGGCAGCGGCGGTCAGGCTGAAACCATTATTCCTGCTGCGATCGAGCAAGGTTACGATGTCCGAATTCTCGCTCCAGGCTTTGAGATTTCCCAAACTTGTAACCTACTCGACAGGCTCCAAGATGACCAAGATTTGGCTTCAGCGCGAGAACTCGTCTCGGTCATCGTCGAAAACACAGGGGAAGATGGAGCTAAAAAGGATTCCTTCTTCGATCCGGCGGGGATTGCGGTACTTTCTGGAGCCTTTCTCCTGGCTAAATCGATCGCCAAACAAGAAAATAATCCCGATCTGGCGAACCTATTAATGGTCAATCAGATTCTCAACAGCACTTGGCAAGTTACGAGCGAAGAAAAATAAACCGAGGGAAAATAGAGTAGTCTTCAAGTAGTTCTCAAGTGGTAAACACCAGGAGCATGGCGATGATTCCCTTAGTAGGAGTACCCCAAACCATAGCCAAACAA
>JBGSPI010000047.1:0-20549 GCA_041738715.1 Chamaesiphon sp. | reverse complement strand
ATATAGTTGTCTAGGTTCAGGTGAAGGTAGTTGGCTCTGTGAGTGGCTTTCGCCGCTTCCTCGTCGCCGTTTCCCTCGACCGCTTTACTAATATAGCTTGTCTATTTCTCCTTGTCAACCCTTTTCTCAATTCTTTTTCGCTTCATTTAGTTAAGATGATGGGTGTTCTACTGAATAACCTTCGATGAGTGCCACTTCAGCCCGGTCTTACACCGTCCTTTCGATCGGTGCAGCTATCTTTACAATGGCTCTTAAATTTGGAGCATATCAGTTAACGGGTTCGGTGGGACTACTTTCTGATGCGCTGGAATCTGGGGTTAATCTAATTGCTGCTGTTGCAGCTTTTCTGGCATTGTCCTACGCTGCCCAACCGCCTGATGAGGAACATCCCTTTGGGCATAACAAGGCGGAGTACTTTTCGAGTGGATTAGAGAGTGCTTTAATTGCGCTAGCGGCAGTCGGGATTGCACTCGCTGCTTGGGGACGATTATCCAATCCTCAGCCGCTCGATCGAGTAGATCTGGGTTTGGCACTTGCTTTAGTTGCCACAGTCATTAATGGAGTTGTTGCCTGGATTTTGTTGAAGGCAGGGAAAAGATTGAGATCGATTGCGCTTCGCGCTGATGCACACCATTTGCTGACAGATGTTTGGACTTCAGTGGGTGTAGTAATCGGCATCTTCCTTGTCAAAGTGACAGGGTGGCTAATCCTCGATCCAATAGTGGCAATGTTAGTAGCTGCTAATATTGTCTGGGCAGGACTTCAGCTACTCCGGGAGACTGGTTCGGGGCTGTTAGATAGTTCTATTCCAAAGGAAGATCGGCAAATCATCATAGATACTCTGGAAACTTATGATTCTTCACAAGAAATTCTGTTTCATGCACTAAGAACAAGGATTGCTGGATCGCGTCGCTTCATCACATTTCATCTGTTAGTTCCTGGAGACTGGACAGTTCAACATAGTCATACCCTATGCGAAGAAATTGAGTTAGCCATCATTCAAGCTTTGCCGGGGAGTCACGTCATCATCCATGTAGAACCAAAAGAAGATCCTGCTTCATGGGCAGATATGGAACTTGACAGAATTTAAACAAAACAATCACTCTACTCGCTCTCTAGACCAGGTTAGTGGAAGATATAGGTGAGACATCTTCCACTAGGGCGCAAAAGCAGGGTTCTTGATTGAGCCATTGGGTGCCAACTTGGTGTAATGCCAGCATTACTGGTTGAATTTGTTGCCCCTTGGGGGTGAGAGAATATTCAACATGAGGTGGAATTTCAGCGTAAATGCGTCGCTCAACTAAACCATGGGCTTCTAATTCCCGTAACCGTTGCGTGAGGGTTTTTGTACTGATACCAGGGAGTGCAGCTAATAATTCATATGTACGTCGATCGCCGCTAAAGAGTTCACGCAGTAGTAATATCGACCATTTGTTGCCTAATAAGTCCACCACATATTGAATTGGACATTTAATTTCTTGGCACCGCTCGGCTGGCAACATGAAGTTTATTTCCACTAGATACTTTCAACATTCTAGCTCTATCCATTATTCCTCTTTCTTGGTTTAAGATTTTGGCTAAAGAATCCGGTAGTCATCATCCAAGCTTCTGCGGCAGCTTCAGGTGCATAATTTTCGCGTCTGTCGCTCATGAAACCATGTCCAGCTTTGGGGAACAGGTTGAGAATGTAGCGTTTTTTGGCCTTAGATAGGGCTGCGGCAACTCTTCCATGTTCATCAGCAGCGATGAGTTGGTCTTCACTACCATACATCAGCATGATCGGTGATTGCATGGCAGAAACTCGATCGAGCAGAGATTTTTGACCAAGAGGGTTGTCTGGAGCCGGATCGATCCCCCCACCATAATAGGAAATTGCTGCTTTGATTTTGGTCGGATAGGTAGCATTAGCTAGGAAAGCATATCGCCCACCCATGCAAAAACCGATAACCCCAATACCATTAGGATTAATTTCACTTTTTCCGGCGAGGAAATCGATGCTTTTGCCCACATCGCTCATAATAGCAGCATCATTCAGCGATTTTAGTTTAGCGATCGCACCAGCGATATCCGTATAAGCATAGGTAGATCCACGATAAAAATCAGGCGCAATTGCGGCAAAACCAACCTTTGACAACCTGTCACAAATACTCCGACACCATTGATTTAAACCGAAGGCTTCCATCAAAACAATTACTGCTGGAAATTTACCCGTTCCCCTTGGGTTAGCATAGTAGAAATCAGGAGCAACATAGTATCCAGGTAAATCTTTCGTAATTTGAATATTTTGACCGACACTAGCTGCTGGTTTGAGTTTAGGCGTAACCTTTGAATTGGTTTGAGCGGTGATTGCTTGGGTATTAGCCATAACTGCGGCAGTAGCAATGGTCGATGCTCCCAGTAATATATCTCGTCTTTTCATTAGTTATTGGCGATCGGTTGTCAGCTATCAGTTTAACTCGTTGATTCCCATCCTGATATTTAGAATCCACACAAGTAACAGAGAGCAACACTTGAGTTGCTCTCCACTACTGATATTTGAGGATATGGATTTTGAAGTATTGTTGGTGCCACTCTACTTTCTATCCTCTACTCTCTACACCTAGAAATTGAAGGTTGTCCGCACTGTACCGAGATATTCAGTGGGATTAGTGGCGTTGTGTTCGGGATTGGTGAGCATGAGTAGAGCAGGTGTGATATACAAGTTATCACTAACTTTGTACTTGTAAAAGGCTTCCAAGTGCAAGCTGGTATCTGAATCCACACGTGGAGTGGGAACTCCATTTACAAGAGGAGCAAAACTATTACCTGTTACTTTCGGCTGCATCCCTACAACAAAGCCCAACGTACTGCCCTTCGAGCCAAAATCTTTGGCAGCCAGAGTTGCTGCGTAGTTCCAGATATCCGCTGTACCACCTACGGCATTTTCCCGTGTGGCTTGAGTTAAACCACCCCAAGCGGATAAAATCAGACTTTTAGATAGATTAACGCTACCAGCAAGGGAGTAGTGATTGGCAGAAGTGGCGACAGAAGCAAATGGATTATTAGCAATGTTACTACCATTATTCCCCGCAACACCTGTTCCACCTGCATGATAAGACCGCGCATAGATTAAGCCCAGATTTACATCATCAGCCGGTTTTAGGGTGAGTTGGGAAAATAGCACATTAGAACCGCCAAATAATCCAGTACTCGGATCGTTTACTGCATTAGGGACTGCATAACTTAATACCAGTCCGAGATTGGGACTGAATTTGTGGTCTACCCCAATCCCCGCACCCTCTCCACTGAGGCGATAAACAGGATTGAAACGTCCAAATCTTGTCACGGCACCAGTTCCAGCCGCTTGGTGTTCGGGGTTGAAAGTGTAGTAATTGTCATTAAATTCACTCCCAACTGCTTCGACAAATATCTTCGTCGTAGGAGCCAGAGGGAGTTGATATTGCAACCGCTGAAGGGTCGCATTGTTGTTGTCATTTCCTTCAAATCCCAATCGCGTCATATTGGTACGGGAAAAAGAAGTGGCAGCAGCACCAGCAAAACTAACACTGTTCCGGGCTTGCAGGCGAACTAAGAGTAGATCCTTACCCGTAAAGCTACTGCGGAAAGCAAGACGCACGCGATCGGAGAAAATCGTATTCCGTGTTGCCCCATCGGGACCACCGGCTAAACCCGTCACAGCAAAAATTGCCTCGCCGACTAGCTTTGTCGTGGTAGAAAAACTTTGATCTTTGAATGCAGTAACTTTGCCATCGAGACTTTGTAAGCGAGCATCAATACCTTGCAACTCGGTGCTAAAAGATTGGATGAGTTGCTTTAGTTGATCGATATCTTGTTGGGAAACTTGCGGCTCTGGTGGCGCAGGTGGTGCAACGGGAACTAGTTCCGGTGCAGGCGGTGCAATTTCCTGATTTGGTGGCGGTGCGATTTGTCTGGTGGGCGTTACTACCCGCCGTTTTTTAACTCTCGGTTTACGCTGTTTCCTGGCAACAAGTTGCTCGATCGATTGCACACAGCTATTGAGACTGGTCGCAAATTCTTCACGCGATAGTGTTTGATTACCATTAGGTGCATCAGTACAACCGTATTTAGTGCTTAGCCCTTGGAGTGTTTGATAAGCCCAGTCACCAGGTTTAACTTCGGTGGCTGCTGTTGCTTGCTGAACTTGCTCGGTTGCAGTTTCTGCATCAACTTTGCTAATGAGTGGATTTATCTCTCTAAGCGAGTTGGAATTGCTTACAGTTGATTGATTAGCAGTACTGTTGGCGATTTCGCTATCCTTCTGGTTGGCGATGGCAGCATTGACTCCAGCAACCCAAACAGTCAAGGCGATCGACACAGAGTAGATCAGAGTTGTCGAGAATAATTTCGACATATTGGCGGTTTTCCTCACACTATCATGTATAGCAAGACACATTTTGCCGTGCTAGTTTTTTCTTTTCTGCATGATACCTTACAATTTGTGACTAAATTTGCCCAACAGTACTGAGTTTAATCCTTTTTTTGCATCACTTCAATTCAAATATTGGAAGTAAGTAGGTTTTATTCATATATATCATGCTTTGTAGCAAGAGTAGTACAGAGTTACAGATAAGATTTTTGTAGACTTGGACGAAAAGACCGAGAGAGAGTTTGTAGTTCGGTATTGAGAGTTCTTGACGCATATTAATGTCGATCGATCCAAAATGGGATCGGTTCGTTTAATAGCAGGCGAAATTCTGGGTACTCTAGAGAAATAGCCATAGTACAACTTAAGAGTCAATATTTCAATTGAAACTATGTATAGTTATATCCTAAATTTATCAGTTTAGATTAATTACTTCAAGCAATTTTGATACTGCTCGGGCAGATGCAATACCACCAAAATAATCCGCTAGTAGTTAACTAAAAATAATGATTATTGATATTCGTCCTCAACAAGCTTTGCTGCCAACACAATCTGACCAAAATTTGCAGTTATACGATGATATGGAAGACCAAAGTCAATTCCTCGACAAAGAAAGCATGTTCGCAACGCTAGATGATGAAACAATTGTCCGTCGGTTTGCGCGAGGTAAAAAGAGGTTAGTTGCTAACCATAATTTGCGAATTGATTATGCTCATAATTCACTGCAATTATCAACTCCTCAAGATGGATTAATTGCTATTCACAAAATATCCGATCGTCTACACTATATTTTAGTCAAGAAAGATTCGGTATATTCTGAACTGATTCAGAATCTGATCGGTGAGTACCAATTTATCCCGATTGATACAACAACAGCCGAACGAGGATTTGTCAGGTATCAAAAATATGAAATTCCTGAAGGCTATCAACTACGCTATGAGCTAGCAGAACAACTGTGGCAAACTTGGCAAGAAAATCAACAACAGTTAACTGTTGGCTTACGCCTAGATATTTTGATTCTCGCTAAGTCAAAATGGTATCGAGTCCAAGAAATGGCGCGGACAGATGATAGGTTGGATCTCCAAACTCGGCTGGGGTTGATTTCTTTTTCCCTGAGAGATCGAATTGCTTGGATTGCAAAGCTCGGTAATATAGTACCTGCACCCAATCAAGATCGAGTGAGAGCTAAGACAGATCGTCCAAGTACAAACGGTAGTAGTAATGATAGTGATATTTTAGCTAAAATTATTTCTAAGCTGGCGGTTGAATCTCCTACCGACAGCGATCTCGAATTTGATGCCCAAGATCGGATTTCTCAACCATTTATCAATCAATCTGTCGATGTGTTGGAAGAGCCTGATAAGAGCAGTACACTAACTGAAACTACTTTGTCTCCAATTAAAGAACGCCTGTTGACTAGTGTAATTCAAGTCTTAGAAGATTACCTCGATCGGGGTGAGACCATTGTCGAGACTGAAGTTGTGACGGATGCTCAGGGTAACGTGATCAGTGAAAAAACTATTACTACTCATCGAGGTTGTCCACAATGGGCAATCGAAACTATTTTGAGTTGGGAATAGTTTTGAGGATAGGGGATAGGGAGCGATCCGTCTTAAACTGAAGAAGATAACTTTTTTGTTAAGATGATGACTAAGCTGCCCAAAAAGTTGATGTTGTTGGGATCGGGTGAATTAGGGAAGGAATTTGCAATCGCCGCCCAACGACTAGGTAATCATGTGATTGCCATCGATCGCTATGCCCATGCGCCAGCGATGCAGGTTGCCGATGAGTTTGAAGTTATTTCAATGCTGAGTGCGGAAGACTTGGAGCGAGTTGTTACGAAACATCAGCCAGACTACATTATCCCAGAAATTGAAGCAATTAGAACTGAAAAATTAGCTGAATTTGAACAGAGGGGAATTACGGTAATTCCGACGGCGAAGGCAACCCACTACACGATGAATCGCGATCGAATCCGCGAACTAGCTCACCAAGAATTAGGGGTAAGAACAGCTAAATACAGCTACGCAACTACTCTCACCGAACTCCAAGCTGCGGCAACTGAAATTGGTTTTCCCAATGTCATTAAACCAGTCATGTCTTCATCTGGCAAAGGTCAATCAGTAGTACATAATTTAGCCGAAGTCGAAACAGCCTGGAACTACGCCATCGATGGCTCTAGGGGCGATAGCCAAAAAGTAATTATTGAAGAATTTATCAACTTTGAGATTGAAATTACCTTATTAACAATCAAACAGTGGAATGCGCCCACGATATTCTGTCCACCGATCGGGCATCGTCAAGAACGGGGTGATTATCAAGAATCTTGGCAACCAGCGGAAATTAGCCCAGACCAGATTTTAGTCGCTCAAGAAATCGCTACTAAAGTGACTGATGCATTAGGCGGTGCGGGAATTTTTGGGGTGGAATTTTTTATTACTGCCGATGAAGTAATTTTTTCCGAACTCTCGCCTCGTCCACATGATACGGGGATGGTCACATTGATCTCACAGAATTTAAATGAATTTGAGTTACATTTACGGGCTGTATTAGGTTTACCGATTCCCAATATTACCCAATACGCTCCAGCCGCAAGTGCCGTAATTCTAGCCACTGAAAATTCCGATTCCATCTATTTTGATGGCATAGCCGCAGCGTTAAATACACCAGATGTCGATTTACGCCTATTTGGTAAACCTGATTCCCGTCCCTACCGTCGTATGGGTGTTGCTCTAGCCAAGGCGGATACAACCGAATTAGCCAGGGAGAAAGCTGTCCATGCAGCCAGTCAAATTTCAATTAAAGCAAGTTGCTAGCGATAGCTTGGCAGGAAAGTTAAAAGTTAAAAGTTGACCCTTCTGCTTAGGCAGAGGCTGCGCCAACGACAAGCTCAGGGCAAGCAGTTGGCAGTCCCCCTCGTCCCACAGTCCCCCAGTCCCCCCGTCCCCTCGTCCCCGTCTCCCGTCGTTCATTGAAAATCGTAAATATGGATCCTCTCAGTCAACAAATTAAGGCTCAAGCCGAGGCTCTGGGCTTCCATGCGGTGGGGATTGCGGCGATCGACCCGGATTTGACCAAAACCGCTGCCGAACGGCTCCAAGAGTGGTTAACCTTGGGCTATCAGGCGGAGATGGCCTGGATGAACGATCCGCGCCGTCAGGATATTTGTCGAGTCATGCCCTCTGCTCGATCGATTATTGCCGTTGCCCTCAACTATTACACACCCTACGATCGACCAGAAAGTCCGACAGTTGGCAAAGTTGCCCGCTATGCCTGGGGACGAGATTATCACAAAGTAGTAGAGCGCAAACTCAAACAGTTGACGAGTTGGTTGATTCAACAAGGTAAAGGTATTGAAGCCCGTTATTATGTCGATACTGGCCCAATTCAAGATAAATTCTGGGCACAAACTGCGGGAATTGGGTGGATTGGTAAAAATGGTAATGTGATCAATCGCCAGTACGGCTCCTGGATATTTCTAGGCGAATTAGTGACTAATATTCAACTAATTCCTGACGCTCCACACACACAGCATTGTGGCACATGTACCCGCTGTATTTCTGCTTGCCCAACGGCGGCAATTACTCAACCTTTTGTTGTCGATGCCAATCGGTGCATTGCCTACCATACGATCGAAAATCGTGCCGCGACTTTACCACCAGAAATTGCGACCAACTTACAAGGTTGGGTAGCTGGATGCGATATTTGTCAAGATGTTTGTCCTTGGAATCAAAGTTTTGCCAAACCTACAAATGTCGCTGATTTTCAACCTAATCCAGACTTGCTTGCGCCCAATCTCCAGGAACTTGCATCACTCACCGATACTGAGTGGGATCGCAGGCTAAGGGCTTCAGCGTTGCGTAGAATTAAACCAGCAATGTGGCGACGGAATGCTCAAGCAAATCTTCCTGATTGAGATCCCAATTGCCCGTTAATTAGATTACAATTTAAAAACGCTCTGGCCGCTCATCATTATGCAAAACAACGCCAAACTGATCATTTTTGATTTTGATGGTACCCTCGCCGATACTTTGGGCGCACTGTTGCGAATTACCAATCGGTTGGCACCTGAGTTTGGCTATCCGCAAATTAGCGATGAGCAGTTAACAAATCTCAAGTATTTGAGTTCGTGGGAAATCATTAAGATTTCTAAAGTTGCCTTATGGAAATTACCCTTTTTATTGAAGCGCGTAGAAGAAGAGTTTCCTGGTGAAGTACAGTCAGTTAAGTTATTTCCAGGTGTGATCGAACTATTAACTACGCTTAAAAGCCAAGGCTATCGGTTAGGAATTGTCAGTTCTAATGCCGAGGCAAATATTCGATCGCTGCTCAAGCAAAATCAGATCGAACATCTATTTGAGTTTATTACTGGGGCTTCTACCTTCGGCAAAGGAAAAGCGATCGGCAAGATTATTCGGCGATATAATTGCCCTAAATCTGATGCTATTTATATCGGTGATGAGATTCGAGATATTCAAGCCGCTCGATCGATCAAAATTCGGGTAGTTGCCGTCGGTTGGGGTTTTAATGCCCCAACAGCTTTGATCGACAGACAACCAGATCTCCTGATCACTAAACCCCAAGCTCTACTCAATGCGCTGGCGCATTTATATCCGCCGAAGCGACTGGTTTGTTCTTGACCGGATGGTTCTAGTTATTGGCGAGTTACACTAGCGTACAAATCCTTAAACAATCGTTGCTGCTGACTATGATCGACGATCGGGAGTGGATAACCCAATCGATGACGAGTCAAGGGTAGAATCTTCCCAGAGAGGATCAGTTCTGTCTCTACAGACTTCAGTTCTGGTACCCATTGGCGAATATATTCAGCCTCTGGATCGAATTTTTGCGCTTGAGTGTAAGGATTGAAAATTCGCAGCGGTTTAGGGTCCATCCCACTCGATGCACTCCATTGCCAACCACCATTATTCGCCGCCAAGTCGCCGTCGATCAGATTTTGCATGAAGTATTTCTCCCCCCATTGCCAGTTCAGGATCAAATCTTTGGTCAAAAAACTAGCCACAATCATCCGACAACGATTGTGCATCCAGCCAGTTTGATTTAGCTGACGCATCGCGGCATCAACAATCGGATAACCTGTTTCTCCCCGACACCAAGCAGTAAATAGGGTCAGATCATCTCGCCAGGGAAAATGTTTAAATCGATCGCGGTAGGCTCCCTCCGCCAGTTGGGGGAAATGGTACAGAGCCTGTTGATAAAACTCTCGCCATGCTAATTCCTGCTGCCAGGTGGTTATTCCGGCCCGCGCTTCATTACTTTGTGCCTGAGCTAATGCGCTAACTGTTGCCGCCCAAACTGTCCGAATTCCAATGACTCCAAATTTGAGGGCGGCACTTAAGCCAGATGTGCCGGAAATCCCTGGATAATTTCGCTGTTCGTCATATTCCCAAATATTTCGATCGCAGAAGGCGGCTAATTGTTCTATTGCGGGATGGGTGCCTGGTTCGAGTGTTGATGGGTACTCCCAGTTAAAACCTAAATCAGCAAGAGTTGGTAGCGGCACGAGCGGTAATCGATCTACAGCCTGTTGTTCTGCGGCAGTTAATGGACTTGATCGTAATTTAACTTTTACAGGATCTGGTTTTGGTTGACTATTCCAGTTGCGCCAAAATGGGGTGTAGACAGTGTATGGTTGATTGGCACCAGTTCTAATTGTCTGTGGATCGTGGAGTAGTTGATCCCAGGCGGTACAAACCTCAATCCCGGCCACTTGTAATGCTGCCTTGACCCTTTCATCCCGATTTTGGGTATAGGGTTCGACATCTTGGTGCCAGTAAATCGCCTTCGCCCCCAGTGTACTCGCAACCAGCGGAATCCCGATCGCTGGATCCTGATGCAAAATTAGTAATCGACTGCCAGCTTTGAGATAATCGGTAGCCAGAGACTTGAGACATCCCAATAAATAGGCAATTCGAGCAGGCGCAATGTCATCACCCTGCAATATCCCAGGATCGAAACAAAATATCCCCATCACCCTAGCATCTCGTTGACCAGCTTGCGCCAAACCAATGCTATCGGACACTCGGAGGTCGCGGCGATGCCAAAATAAAATCAGATCTGACATTAATTTTCTAAAAGGGTTGGGTTTGAGATACTCAGTTTAACCAGGATTGGGGGACATCACCAATTTTACAATCAGCCAAATGACTGATTTTTGATCGATTAACAATCGATAGGATGTAGCTATTCTTAGTTCTAGCATTATCTGGGTCAAACGGGGTTGTCAAAGCAAGCTCTATTTATATCAGTCATTGACTAAGACTTGTCAACTGAATTATCGACTGCGAGTAGATTATAGCTACCACTACGCACGATTTATTGGATAGTAGTAGCTATAGAGTATCTTTCGGCAAAATGTCATAGACAGATTGACTCATTTTAAATCATTGATGCGAAAAATATTTGGATAATTGCATAACCGAACGAGTGGTCGCTACATAGATATATTGTGTAGATATAAGCAACATATCTAACTACCAGCTTTAGGTAGAGCCAAAAACCAGCTTTTTTGCTTATATATATTTTCCCGTGGTTACAGTATCGTGATGTATAGCTTAGATTATTCCTGAAAATCGAACTTTTTAAATATTCTCACCGTCCATATAGATGAATTTGATGATCGTCAACTCACCTACATGGATGCAAAATTACCTAAGACCAAAGTATCTAGTAAAGCATTGTGAGCAATATAAGTATAAAGATCGAGATTAAGTTCGATTCGATTTTAAAAAGCTACTGATATGTAAACACTGCTTCAAACTCTTCCTCAAATTAACTTAATTTTTATCAAAGTTGGCTCGACCATGCGTCCTACATACCTCCCTTTTGCATTGCCAGATACCGACGAAACAGAACTCGATCAGATCAGAGAATGTTTCGAGCTAGGTTGGATCACGACAGGCCCAAAAACTAAGCAATTCGAGCGAGAATTTGCAGCAATGGTCGGTGCCAAACATGCGATCGCGGTCAACTCCTGCACCGCAGCCATGCACCTGTCACTCGAAGCGATCGGCTTACAAGCTGGCGATGAAGTGATCACCTCACCATACACGTTTGCAGCTACCGCCGAAGTAATTCGCTACTTTGATGCAGTTCCCGTATTTGCTGATATTAGCGCGGGCTGCTTAAATATCTCGCCAGAAGCGATCGAAGCCGCTATTACACCACGCACCAAGGCAATTATGCCGATTCATATCGCTGGATTACCCGCAGCGATGAATACGATTAGAGATATCGCTAGTCGTCACAATCTAGCGGTTATCGAAGATGCCGCACACGCTTTTCCCGCTCAATATAAAGGACGGACGATCGGTGCGCCATTATTCCCCGAAGGGAGCAGTATTCCACACTTTACCTGCTTTTCTTTCTACGCCACCAAAACTATCACTACGGGTGAAGGTGGAATGATTTGCACAGATAACGATGAATTTGCCGATAGATGCCGGATCATGGCATTGCATGGTATTAGTCGCGATGCTTGGAAACGTTATACAGCACAGGGAAATTGGGCATACGAGATTATCGCACCAGGCTACAAATATAATCTCACCGATATCGCTTCGGCAATTGGTATTGCCCAACTAGCCAAGGCCGAACAGATGCGGCAACGGCGGCAAGATATTGCCGAACGTTATAACCAAATCTTCAGCAAGTATCCCTGTTTCCAAGTCCCTGCGCAGCGAGCGGATTGCCAACATGCTTGGCATCTATATATCCTCCGCCTGAATTTGAGTGAATGGTCGATCGATCGAGCGGAAATCATGGACTTGCTGAAAGAACAAAATATTGGAGCTAGTGTTCACTTTATTCCCCTCCATCTCCATCCATACTACCGCGATAAATATGGCTACCAGCCTGAAGACTTCCCTGTAGCTTATCACGAGTATCAGCGGTCGGTTTCCCTGCCACTCTACTCAAAAATGTGCGATCGTGACGTCGAGGATGTGATTGCTGCTATGCTAAATATCGTCGATCGATTTGCTGTCAAATCTCCCACTTCTCATGAAGCGAATTCTGGATTTTGTTGTGACTGTTCTGGGGCTGATTGTAGTGTCACCACTGCTGTTAGTGCTATGCCTAATTATCAAACTGTCTGATAATGGCCCAGTCTTTTACAAAGCCAAACGAATCGGCAAAGGGGGAGTCCCGTTTGAGTTATATAAATTTCGGACAATGATTGTCAATGCCGATCGTGTCGGGCCTGCTGTCACTGCTAGTGGTGACAAGCGGGTAACACCGATCGGTAGATTTCTGCGGCGGACAAAGTTAGATGAACTGCCGCAACTGTTGAATGTCTTAAAGGGCGAGATGAGCTTAGTGGGTCCTCGTCCTGAAGACCCTCGCTATGTGGCACTCTATACACCTGCACAAAGACAAATTTTAGACTTCTCACCAGGAATTACTAGTGCAGCATCTCTGACCTACCGAAATGAGGAAGAGATGCTGACTGGTGATGATTGGGAGATAGTTTATCAGACAAAAGTAATGCCAACTAAGATCGAGATCGACCTGCAATACATGGCATCAGCGAATGTCATGACCGATCTAAATTTAATTTTTCAAACCGTCTTTTCAATGGTTCGTTAATATCGACCCATCTAAAATCTAAATAGATCGCCAATTCTTGTCTGAGTGAGCGATTCAGGCTTTTTCTATCGATTGAAATGTAATCTTTTTCTAAATCGATAGAAATTTTTTTGCTGCTGAAAGTCGTCAAATACACATTAGTCACATAAGCATTAGGCATCATCTGTGTATAGCCTAATAATGCCCAACAAAACCCGATCGAATATGACAGAGATCATCGCCGAGAATCGAGCTTAGCGATAGGATAATTGGACGATCGATTCTGGAGCCAGCTAACTTTGAGTAGGATACTTGCGGCAATCTACATACTAGTGCCCTTATTTGCCAATCTGGGGGCAACAATTGCTGTCATACCTCAACAGAAATTTGAAGTTTGGGCACTGAATTCCTTGGAGCGAACTACACCCGATCGTCAGGCGAATTTTCCGGCTAATCAACCTAGTGTGCAACTGTTTGCCGCAAAGGGTGAGTGGGAATCAGCCCAAATTGCCGTTAGAGCTAATGGTTGGAATGTCCAGAATGTAAATCTGGCAGTATCAGATTTACAAGGAGCAACGGGAAAAATCTCTAAATCGAATATCACCCTGTATCGAGAACATTTTGCCGCAGTTAAACCTAGTAAAGTTTCAGCTTGTCGAGGTGGAGATCCCGCTCGTTGTTCGCTGGGTGGCGGGTGGTATCCCGATGGCTTAATCCCGTTCAAACATCCCGATACAGGTAAAGATTTACAGGGAGATCTAGATGCCGCTCCTTACAACTTAGCTAAAGGCAAAAATGCCGTATATTGGCTAGATGTGTTTGTGCCCAGAGGTACACCTGCCGGAGTCTATCGAGGTAATGTGCGGGTGACTAGCGATCGAGGTAATGTATCTATACCCATATCCCTGAAGGTGTGGAACTTTACCTTACCCCTCAAACCATCGCTCAAAACTGCTTTCCAAATTTGGACGGTTCAAAATCGAGCCAATGAATTAGAACTGCTCAAACATCGTCTTAACCCCACATATCCCAGCAATCCTCAAGATGAATTGGAATATGTTAAATCTCACGGCATGACGATTGTGGGCGATAAAAGTGCTGGAGATGCCAGTATTATGTGGGGGACTTGCGAAATTACGCCCCTGAGAGCCGCGCCGCCTGTCTCTAAGTTTCGGGAAATTGCCGCTAGACATCCAGCGAAGATACCCGTCTTCATTTATAGTGCTGATGAGGTGGAGGTCGAATATTGCCCAAACATGACGACCAAAGTATCACCAACCTTGCGCGATTGGGGACGAAATATCCATCAGGCAGGCTTAAAACATCTAGTGGTTATGCCCCCCCACCCTTCTCTTTATGATGATGGGACAGGGCGTTCTGCTGTGGATATCTGGGTGGTTGCAGCACGAACTCATCGCCCCCATCAAGCAGAGGTAGATTATGTGCGATCGCATGGCAAAGGCGAAGTGTGGAGTTATAGTGCAATGGCTCTGGATAACTATTCACCTAAATGGCTGATTGATTATCCCCTGATTGACTATCGCATTCATGCCGGATTTATTAATGCTAGCTTGGGGATGACTGGTTTACTGTACTGGCGAGTTGACGATTGGCAAATGGCGAATCCTTGGGACAATCCCAATAATCAGATCCAAAATGCTTTTTACCCTGGCGATGGGATGTTGTTTTATCCTGGCAATCGAGTTGGGTTAAGTAAGGATAGAATGATTCCATCAATGCGGATTAAAGCTCTCCGAGATGGAGTAGAAGATTTTGAATATGTCCAAATTCTCACTCGCATAGGTAAAGGTAAACGTGCATTGGAAATATCCAAAACTGCGGGTGCAGATTGGCAGAATTGGACACTAGATCCGCAGGTTCTCGCAGCAGCCAGAATCAAGTTAGGGAATGAGATTGAAGCAGCAGTCGCGCAGCGGAACAAGGGACTAGGGGACTAGGGGACTAGGGGACTGTCAACTTTCAACTTTCAACTTTCCCCTAATTCTCAATCACATTTGCACAACAATCTAAAATCTGTTGATGCCATTCGGCATTGCTAGCAACCAAACAGCCCCACTGGCTGACATCGCCGCGATTGTATTTGAGAGGACTCCCATCCTGGTAAGTGAAAACGCCTCCAGCTTCCGTCAAAATTAATTCTGGTGCGGCTAAATCCCAATCTTTTGGGGCGGAATTGCCTGACAGGGAGACATATAAATCTGCTTGTTGATCGACGATCGCGGCTATTTTACAACCAATGCTGCCCACCTCCTTCTGCTGTTGACAGGGTAACTGCGCCAATAATTTGACTAATTTCTCGCTACGGTGATTCCGACTTGCTACTACTACCAATTCAGCTAACTTTCGCTGTGTTGCAACATGTATGGATTTTCGGTTCTGATCTTGCTCGATCAACCAAGTCCCACTACCTTGGATCGCCGCATATAATTTATGCGACTCTGGTACAGCAACTACGGCGAGAACTGGTCTGTGCTGGTAAGTAAGGGCGATATGAATAGCATATTCTCCCGTTTTATCGATGAAATCGCGGGTGCCATCTAAAGGATCGATAATCCACACCCAATCTTGGGGTAATTCAGCATCAGTAGTTTGGTGCGTCTCCTCAGTCAAGTAGCCACAACTATCGCCACACATCGCTTGGATCCCATCGAGCAAATGTTGATTCACCGCTTCATCAGCAATAGTCACAGGCCCTTCAGCTTTATCTCGGACATTTAGATCCGCCCCAGTACCTCGATAATAAGACCGCAACATCGCCGCTGCTGTCTGACTTAACTCGATCGTCCGTTCTAAGATATCAGCGAGTGTCAGGGTGGTAATTGGTGATTTCACAAGGATTGAGGAGTTAAGAAGTGGTCAAATACATTCTAACCTGACCCCCATTCCCTATTGTCTGGTCTACCGGACAGATCCGGATTTTCCGTTTTGGCGATCCTAAATTTTTTCGATGATGATGCTAGAATGGTATGCGAACCACAAATTGGTTCAAAAAATTAAGTGTGAGGAAATCTTTAATGAACTGGAAAACTTTACTGGTAATTGCCAGCCTAACTTTGTCTGCTGGTTTGACTGCTTGTAACCAAGAGGCAAATACGACCACTGAAACCAAAACTGAAACGACCAAGCCTGCTGACTCTACAGCACCTGCGGCTACCACCACTGAAACTAAAACTGAAACGACCAAGCCTGCGGATGGCATGAAGGCTGGCGAAACTAAAACTGAAACTAAAACTGAAAGTACCAAGCCTGCGGACGGCATGAAAGCTGGCGAAACTAAAACTGAAACCACTAAAACTGAAACTAAGAAGTAATAGTCTAGTCTAAGTTAAACGGTATTGCTTCAGTAACGCACCGAATCTAATTAATTCTATAGCTGTCAAGACTATCTCCTGTTGATTTGGGAGTTAAAGTCTGTGACAGTATTTTTTTGGACTGCGATCGAAATTACTGTTTGAGCATCTGATCGATCTCCATAGACTTTTCTGCCATTCGATCGACAATCGTAGTAGATACCATCGCTGCAACTAATTGATCGGGCACTACGGGGAAGGGGAGGCGGTGCAAATCAGAATCCGGTTGACAGGCAAGTGTCGCCGCATGATGTAATTGAGCGAGGGTAATTTCACTCAAACCCAAATCTGCCAAAGTTTTCGGCAAGCCAATCGCTGCATAAAAATCGAGCAGTTGTTGTCGTGCTGTGGCGGCCAATTGATTGCCTTGGATCATTTCTTCTAGTCGCAATTGAACTAAAATACCGTAGGCCACTTTTTCGCCGTGTAAGGCATGGTGACTGCCTGGTAGATGCGTCAGACCATTATGGACGGCATGGGCAGCTACAGTGCGACATTGGGCACCACCTAGCCCCCCAATCACCCCAGCCAGGAGAACGGTAGCATCGACTACTTCTTGCCAATCTGCTCCACCTGGATTTTCCAGTGCCCCGATCGATTTCTGGAACAAAATATCTCGCAGTACCCGTGCCTGTTGAACGGCGGCAATTAGCAAGGTTTGTGAAGAATGACCGCTACTGACTGAAGCTTCATACCATTTGGCCAGCGCATCGCCAATTCCCGCCACTAGTGTCCGGCGTGGGGCTGTAGCTACAATCCCATAATCTAAGACTAGTAAATCTGGGCACTTAGGTAAGCTCACATCATAGAGAAATGCCCCAGTTTGAGAATAGACATTCGATAATGCCGTCCAAGCCGCACAAGTGGCTCCAGATGTTGGTATCGTGACGATGGATAACTGACAGCGATGAGCGAGTAATTTGGCTGTATCCAGACATTTACCCCCACCAACACCAACGATCAGATCTGCTTGATGTTTGTCTACTGCGGCAATCAGTCGATCGAGACTACTTTCACAACATTCTGGAGTATATGACACTCGATCGACATTTAGTTGAGGATGGTCGAATAATACTTGTAATTGGCGGAGAGTGAGCGTTTGTTCTCCACCGACAACAAGTGGACGCTGACCGATGCTTACTATACTCTCGATCGCATCACGCAAGGCATATTCTCCGCGCACTACTCGTGCAGGCGCAACCATCAAGGAAATCACAGCAGGATGAGTAGTCATTAGATTTTGTGATGAATATTAGATATGGAGATGATCGGTTGAGGAAATTCTGTATTGTCTACCTATATTTTAATACTTCCAACTTCCTAAACCATAAAGCTTTAAGCTTTATCCCTAATCTCTAACTGTAACAGTTCTTGACGAGATAGCGATCTCACCCCAACCAGAGTGGTACTATGCCCTAAAACCCTACAATGAGCAGTTTTATGGCAGAAGCACTAACTGGCACAACACCGATTTTTGGCGGTAGCACTGGTGGTTTACTCAGCAAAGCCGATGTGGAAGAAAAATACGGCATTACTTGGACTAGTGCCAAGCAGCAAGTATTTGAAATGCCCACTGGCGGTGCTGCGTCAATGGTATCTGGAGACAACCTCTTATACTTGGCACGGAAAGAACAATGTCTCGCACTTGGAACCCAATTGCGGACGAAGTTCAAAATCAATAACTACAAAGTTTACCGTGTCACCCCTAATGGTGAGACTACATTGCTCCATCCCAATGATGGTGTATTCCCTGAAAAAGTTAACGCTGGACGGGAATTTAACGGTAAAGTTGATCGCAACATTGGGAGCAATCCCGATCCTGCCAAAATCAAGTTCACTGGCAAAAAAGCCTACGACTAGATCGTTTTTATCTTAAACAAACAGGTGAATGAGGTGGTAATTATGATTTTCCACCTCATTTGTTTTAGTTTTTGGATTGAGATAGCTTAAGTAATTAATACTTCTCATCAAGTAGCCAATCCGTTTTTACATCTCTTTGATGATCACTTTGTCGCCCTGGACTTCACCGACTAATACTAGATCTGTTACACCAACAAAAAGACCATTTTCCAAAACGCCAGGGATATTATTCAAGGTTTTTTCTAACTCAGCCGGATGATCGATCGAGTCAAATTTGACATCAATGACTAAATTACCCTGATCTGTCACCACGGGGCCAGCTTTTTTGACTCCCATCCGCAGTTGTGGTTTACCGCCCAGCTTTTCAATCGCTTGCATCACTGGAGTTACCGCCATCGGGATCACTTCGACAGGGAGCAGAAATGTCGAACCGAGTTTATCGACTAGTTTAGTGTTATCGACGACGACGATAAACTGTTTAGCGAGAGCATCAATTACTTTTTCCTGAGTATGTGCCGCACCACCGCCTTTGATCAGATTTTTGTGAGGATCGACTTCATCCGCACCATCGATCGCAATGTCAATCCGATCTACTTCATCGAGAGTCGTGAGGGGAATACCGTATTGTTTGGCTAAAACCCTGGCTTGAAAAGATGTCGGGATACCTTTGACATTGGCGATCTCCCCAGCAGCAAGACGTTTGCCGATATACTCGATCGCAAAGGCAGTCGTAGAACCAGTGCCTAAGCCAACGATGGAATTGGATTGTACCCGCGCAGCAGCGGCTTTACCAACTTCCTGTTTCATTAAATCCTGTGGTGTCATCATTTTTTCAATCTTTTTGATATCATCGACCACTTTATCAGGGATCGACGTACTCCCCGCGATGAATCGACGGGGATTCTCAAAGGTTGCGTTCCGGTGGTGCTCAAGCCACACCTCACGCTTTCTTCTTCTTGTCTCTTTGGCTCTTAACTAGACTGTTATCAGTCCCCGTCAGACCGCCTCCACAAGCAATTTCTTTAATGTCTACGAAGCGTCCCTCCGCCGACAATCCGCGATTGCGAATAACTTGCGCCGCTGCCACATCTCGGTGTGTTGTGTACCCACACGACTGACAATTATGTACTCTGTTATCAAGAGTTTTCTTGCCAGTATGTGTATCGCAATTAGGACAAACTTGAGAAGTGTAATCTTTGTCTACTTTCTCAAAATACACACCCTGCTTCCAGCACACCCACGAAAGAATCGAGATAAATTGTCCAAAGCCAGCGTCTAAAGTATGTTTACAAAACATGCCTTTAGCCCAGACCCGAAAATTGATATCTTCAACAAATATCATCCCAGCATCTTTGACTATTTCATGAGCTAATTTAAACTGCCAATCCTTACGAGTGTCGGTCACGCGTTGATGCAACCTAGCAATTTTTTGATTCAACTTGTGACGGTTGTTAGATCCTTTCTTCTTGTGTTTGAGCCGACGTTGCAGCAATTTCAGCTTGCGGTGTTCGACCACTAGAAACTTAGGACGTTTAACTAATTTACCCTCAGAGGTTGCTAGAAATTGGTCTAATCCTAGATCTATGCCAATCGGATATCCAGTTGCAACAGGCTCAGGCACATCAACATCACACTCTAATGAAAGTATGACAAAATATCCACTAGCCTTTCGCACAATTCGAGCTTGCTTGACTACAAACCCGTCAGGAATTTCTCTAGATTTGATGAACTCAACAACACCTAATTGGGGCAATTTAATACTATTTCCTTGGATGCAGTTTTTCAACATCTGGGGAAACACAAACGACCGCATTCGGTATTTATTCTTGAATCTAGGAAATCCCATTCCCTTCCGCTTCATATCTAAGAGGGCTGTTTCCAGTTTTCTTAAAACCTGTTGAAGCATTTGAGCATTAACCGTTTTAAGTTCGGGAAACAACTCTTTAGCTTTGGTTAACTCTGTCGCCTGAACATAATAATTTGGGTAGGGAGCGTCAGTCGGAATGATGTACTCGCTCACAATCGAGCAAGCATTAATCGGACATTTGCGAGAGTTAATCCAATCCTTACGTTCTCTCAATGCGTAGTTCGGCGTTGCTGGATCGGGGTATGATTTACCGATCGAGTGATATTTTCATCGATTGATTATCATGAATGATTGAATATGGAATTGGCAGTTCATTAAATTTCAAATAATGAACTAGTAGTCTAACTGAGTGTTTCAGCATTTCTTTGGACTTAGAATAGCACAGAGTCTTTCTCTTTAAGCGAGCTAGATAATGTCTTAGTCTGGTATTTTCTCCTTCAACTCTAGTCATGTAAGTCTTGCTGATAATTTGGTCGCCGTC
>JBGSPI010000016.1:0-3992 GCA_041738715.1 Chamaesiphon sp. | reverse complement strand
CGATCGCGTTGCCCGTTCGATCCAAGCAAGTGAAAGTGGCTATGTTCAAGCGATCGATGACAAGCAACTGATGCAGATTGCGACCGAACACAATCTGCTCGTGCGCGTCGAGCAGCGTCCCGGTCGCTTTGTCGTCAAAGGCAGTCAACTGATCCGCGTCTTTCCAGCCGAAAAAGTCGATAAGCAGCTTGCCGCCAAGATTGGCGATACAGTCGTACTCGGCATCCAGCGCACTGAGAGGCAAGATCTGGAGTTTTCGATCGACCAATTAGTAGAGATTGCCGCGCGTGCCCTGTCTCCAGGCATTAACGATCCGTTTACTGCCATCCGCTGTATCGACCAGTTGAGTGCTGCCCTGTGTCATTTAGCGCAACAAGAAATTCCCCCTCCTTATCGCTACGACAACCGCGATCGGCTGCGGGTGATTGCCGAACCGATCGCCTTTGCCGATGCGCTCGATGCTGCTTTCAACCAGATTCGGCAGTATAGTCAGTCCAGTGTTGCCGTCACGATGCGGTTATTGGAAGCAATCGCGACGATCGCTCCCTTTACGCACCGCACACTAGACCGTGCCGCACTACAGCGTCATGCTGACACGATCGAGCGTGGTAGTCAGACCGGAATCAAGGAGGAGCTGGATCTCCAGGATGTCAAAGAGCGATATCTGACTGCTCTCAAAGCGATCGCGCAGCCCTAAACTCTGATTATTAAATCCTACAGTCGCTCGTGCCAAATATTTTTCAGCCCAAAATTCTCACTAGCCAACAGTCGTGTCATCCGGTTGCCGATCGTTCGAGCTGGTATTTTTCCCCGCATCGATCGCACTCGTTGGCGCAGCCTCTCCCTTGGAGAATCGCCGCCACAATTATCGGTGCCGGATTATGGCTGATGATGCCGATCTGCGGTATCGCCCAAGACACCACTCCAATCGTTGTCCCATCACCATCTGTGCCGCTCTCGGCACCGACGGATGGAGTATTTTTTGCCGATATTATGGTGAGGGGGCAAACGATTTTACAAATTGGCAGTCTTGCCAATCTGAGTGCGAGCGATCGTGCTGAGATTATCAATCGCCGGATTGCGAGTTTTCTCGCCCAATCGTCAACAAATGGAGCAATTACCGTCCAAACCGATCCGCAGCGAGGGATTGCTACTCTCCAACGGAATAATCGGATTCTGATGACCGTGACCCAACAGGATGCTCAGGATTTTGGTGTGGGTGTGGTGGAATTGGCGCAACAGTGGGCAACGGCACTCAATCGAGCATTTGACGAGCCACCGCTGGCGATCGATGTCGGACAACGGCTTTACAGTACGATCCGCCAGTTTCAGCGAGATAGCATCGATCGATTACCGAGCATTCTGGGCGCACTGCTGACTGTGTTGATAACGATGTTTCTGGCTAGCAGTATCAAACGAATTACATTAGTAGCTGCCGATCGGTGGGAAATCGACTATAACTCCAAAACGTTAGTGAGTCGTGTAGTATACAGCAGTATTTGGGTATTCGGCACGATCGTCACGCTCGGAGTGTTGGGATTGAACTTTGCCACGCTGGTTGGCACGCTAGGACTGACAAGTGTGGCGATTGGCTTTAGCTTGAGAGATATTCTCAGCAATTACTTCGCTGGCCTTATTTTACTGGTATCGCGACCATTTCGGGTTGGAGATCAGATTATCATTCAAGACTATGAAGGCACTGTAACTTACATTCGGCTCCGTGCAACTACACTAATTACCTCTGATGGACGCACAATTTCGATTCCCAATCTACAGGTGTTTACCGCCACTATTATCAACAACACGGCAGCGGAGTTGCGGCGCAGTTCGTTGACAATCGAGATTGACTATGCTGCGGATATCGCGCGGGTCAAAGAGGTAATTCACCAAGCAGCAGTGAAAGTCGAGAGTGTTGTTGCCGATCCACCACTGGACATCCTTGTCAGAGAACTTACGGTAAGTAGTGTCAAAATCGAAGTCCGGTTTTGGGTAAGTTCTCAGCGGTTATCTTTTCTAGAATCAACTTCTCAAGTCGCGCAATCAATTCAAGAAGCAATGAAAGCATCTGGTATCGCTTTGCCTAACGAAGTTTACACCGTCCAGCTCAAAAACACGCCAAGAATCTGCGATGCTCACCCAGAGCGGCTACTTCAACCAGATCGGCTGCCACCAACCTAAACTTATCGTAAATAAGCGATCGAGCTAACTATGTCATAATCACTGTACCAGTAGCAAAAATACCCATCCTCAATAGCTTGGTAGATATCCCGATCCAGATTTTAGTAGTTGAAGCCGATCCGATCGTGAGATCGGGTTTAATTGCTTGTCTGCATCAGTTTCCAGATTTGCAAGGAGCAACGGCAGCCGAAACTAGATCTAGTGCGCTTCAAGTCTTATCGGAGCGAATAAAGACAACAACGACGATCGACTAGTCTACAGCAGATTGACGCAGCATTAGCCCAACTAAATACCGATCTGGCTGACTCGCAAAATTCGTCCCTAACGCAGTTAATTTTAACTGGACGCAGAAGAGAACTAAATGCAGCGCGGTGGCTGGTCAAGCGGCTATTAGCCACCTCACAGCCACAAATTGAATCAACCGCCCAATCGCCCGATTCCACGAAGTGGAGGCTACGCCAACTCAAGCTCCAATCTGCCCTTAAATCTGGCGAACTCACTACTACTACTGCTGGCGCAATTACTCCCAAAGCTGTCCAAGCAGGAATATTCGATCGCATCACTGCCAAATTGCAATTCAATCTCGAAAATCTGACACCTACGCCATTAGAAATCGATTGTTTCTTCATCTACCGGACAAAAGGCCGAGTTAGATATTACTGTTTCGCTGATTCTCTTGGTAATTACTGAATTAATTAGTTGGCTGACCTATGGTACCAATCTTGGTCGCCGTCACGCCGAACCTGGAGCATTTTTGGGACAACGCCCTTTTTGGATTGCCATCCTTAAATGGTCTCAAATTAGGCTTGGTTTACGGTCTATTTGTTGAGGCATTTAAGTTGGGAAGTTAATTGAGGCAATTTTTAAGTGTGAATTTACCCATCTTCAATATCTCAAATGCCTCGGATATCTCACGATTGTAGATTGACTCGATCTAACATCGGATGAATTTGCTTCGCATGATGATTTTTGTCTTTCGTCATGTGAATTTTTGTATCGTCTTTTTGATTGAATTGATCGCTGTTCGCCTTGATTCATATAGCTTTCACTAGGTTTTAAGCTAATTTTGTATCTAGCGTCTTAACCCAAAATTACGTCATGATAAAAGTAAATATAATTACGTAAAAAATTTCTTGAAAATATTATGAACGATCTGAATTTAACCACCGAAGAAACTCAAACAAATGCGGTAGATACCGAGAAATATCAGTCAATTTCTGAAGCTGTATCGGCAATGAAAGATGAACTCATCAATGATGCTAAACAGGCGATCGCATGTCAAGAAACGATGGGATACCCGCAAAAATTAGCTGAAGCTGTATCGGAGATGAAAGATGAACTCATCAATGATGCTCAACCGACGATCGCAGGTCAAGAAACCATCGGATAAGCTCCCCCAACAATACTTAACCAGTCTCAAATGAATTTTGGTCGGCTTACCGAAAGGCGACTAAAGTCATCCCACCATTTCAATGGAGGGCTTTTCACCCGCCATTCTGTAAAGTTTATCGGAGTTGGAATCTGATGCTATTTCGTCAACTATTCGATCGAGAGACTGGTACCTATACTTATCTAGGGCTTGCTGAAGAAGACTAGAACCAGCGAAGGGAGACGAATTCAATCGATAACGGGAAGAGAGAAGTCCCAGAAAATTAGCTAAGATCGGTCTAAAGGGGGGAAACGCAGAATTCGGACAAAATAGCACGTTAAGGCTGAAAGCCTGTCAGGAAGAGGCTTTCAAAGAAGTACCTTGAGAACAGGAAAAAGCCATAGTTTGTCATTCTGGGGTGTACCCCAATCTGATGTCAACCTAA
>JBGSPI010000058.1:0-10366 GCA_041738715.1 Chamaesiphon sp. | reverse complement strand
CAAATTCTAACTCGTCCCTTTCCATATCCACTTAGACGGGATAGCGGGAATAATGGGCTTGACCAGATCTCCGCCGAGTACTTTTATTCACCACTTCGGTAGCCTCTTAGTCGGTCTGGGGGTCGCAACCAATACTAGTATACCAAATCTCGAAATGCTTGTACTCAGCCAAATCTATGATTGTTCGTCTCGTCATCCGCCCCTCACTCGCTATCCATCCCCTCCCTGCTTCGATAGGAAGGGGAATTCCGCTGAAAAGGTTAAATTACCTATGTCTTGCTCATATGACTTCAAACCCGCTGATAAATCGCTCGATAAACTGGTAAACCGCGATTGAGGGTAGCTGTTTCCCTTTCTGTCGGGAGACCAAGCGGATTTGGTTCTAACCATTGTGGTTGAGTGCGACGAAAGGCGGGATTTGCAGCAAAGTGATCGCACATTTCTTGTGCAACCCATTCGAGATCGGATTGTAAGAACACCTGGCCACTCAAGGGTAAATAGCCGGCAATGTCATCGACTAACTCTGGTTGTACAATCCGCCGTTTGGCATGTCTATTTTTGAAACAAGGATCGGGGTATTGAATGCTGATGCGTTGCAATTTGCCGACAGGCAGCGAGGCTAATAAGGTCGAGAGGGAAGTATTGATATTCCCAAACACATAGTGGAGATTGCTTAATCCTAATTCGTCCCGCTTGGCATTAGCGCGGATAGTTAGAGCTTCGCGAATTTCTATGCCTAGATAATTCCACGATCGCTCGTGTTGCGCTAGTTTCAGCAAAAATCCACCCCATGCACACCCAATATCCAAATGGATCGGTGCATCAGCATCTTGATAAACAACCGACCAATCAGGTGGTTCGATCGGTTGTTTGTAGATAATACTGAGGGGATTAACGTGCTGTCTAACTTTGATCCGGGACATGAAATCTAAGACTAATTTGGGGTTGAAGATGTAGAGGACTTACCCACGTAACAAACAAAGATAGTAAATGTAGTCCACTATTATCATGGGTTACATTTACTATCAACATCGGCAAGCAACGATGAGCTAAGATGATGGACTGAGTTACCAAGTCAGTGGATAATTTAGCTAGATTTAACTACCAAACTTCCCTCTATTTTGATGATTCAGACCCATCAGCCAAACTACTCATCTTCATTTCTGTCAAGTTGCTTGAGATGAATATGCTTCCGTCCGAGGGAGATTTCAAATACATCCCCTTCCTTCAATCCCATTAGTTTGGTATAAGCAGCACCAATTAACAGATTGTTATTGGATTGAACAGTGATTTTGTAGCTAGCACTGCGACCACCACGACCGCCACCACTGGGCTTGCTATCTAACTGCACGCCATCAGCATCGAGCAGTGCATTCATAAATTTCATCATGTTAACGCGCTCGACACCGTTTTTAGTTTCGGTATAGTAGCCACATTCACGAGCTTTTTCTTCTCTGCTCGCGTTACCGAGTTCTTTGACTTTTTGGAGGAGTTCTTCGCCAACCAATGGCTCAATAGTTTTGTTCTTACTCATCAACTTGGATTTAAAACTAGAGGATCTAACGCTATCCGGCGTTGCGGTTTTGCTAAACTCGACCTGTGATTAGTTATCAGAGGTTACTGTTAGCCGATATCTCTATCGTACACTGACTAGAGTAATTTTGTTAATTATTTTCATCAAAAATACCATATAAATTAAAAATTAAAAATTAGTTCTACCGCGCGTAGTCGAAAGATGAATTATACATCGAGGATGTTGATATTGTGAGATGGGTCGAAGTTTTGAGCGATCGATATATTCGCAATTGTTTGTAGTATTAAATAGGATTGACAATTTTTCAGATAAAAATGCGCACAACTAGAAATGAATAGTTCTTGTCAGGAATGAATCGATCTGTGACAGGATAGGATTAAGAGTTAGCTACGATTCTCTAAGGGAGCCGCTACACCTGTGAAACTAACTACGCGCGGACATTATAGCGTTAAGGCGATGTTAGACCTCAGTTTACAGCCCGGTTATGGGCCAGCTTCTGTTAAGGCGATCTCGGCGCGTCAGCATTTACCTGCACCCTACCTCGAAAAATTGTTGATCGAACTGCGGCGTGCGGGATTGGTTAAATCTCTGCGGGGTGTTCACGGTGGCTATCAACTCGCTAAAAAACCTACTCAAATTTCCTTGAATGATATTTTAACGGCGGTAGGTGAATCGATCGAACCGTTGCCGCCACAAGTGACTGATGCTAGTCTTGCTGCTGATTGGGTGACGTTGATGGTGTGGCGCAGGCTCAACGAAAAACTTCAAGCGGCTTTAGCGAGTATTTCTCTTGCCGATCTTTATTACGATGCCCGCAGTTGGCAGGCTTCACAGGGAGAGGTGACGAATTATATTATTTAGGGGACGGGGGGACGGGGGGACGGGGGGACGGGGGGACGGGGGGACGGGGGGACGGGGGGACGGGGGGACGAGGGGACTGGGGGACTGAGCGGCTTGCACTGAGCGGCTTGCACTGAGCGTAGTCGAAGTGAGTCGAAGTGGGGAACTTTCAACTTTCAACTTTCAACTCTCAACTTTCAACTCTCAACTTTCCCCTTTCCCCTTTCCCTAGCCTCACATTTTACTGATAATGCGGAGCAAAATTTCTACACCAGATACAGCTTGCCAGCCGAATAGACCGACAATCACTAAATTAATGCCAATGTGACTGTTTCTGGCCCAGTCATGACCTTTTTGCATATAGGGAGAAAGAGCCGCAGAAACGGCAATTAAACCAGTCATGCCTAAGCCAGCAATCAGGTGTGGCCCGACAAATAACTTACCATTATTAATATAGGTGACAGTCATACCGCCGATCGAGCCTAACACCATCACGGCTAAGACGATCGAACCGAGTCTGTAATGGCGTTCATTATATTTACCCTGAATTAGTTTTTTCTTATCGTCACCAGTTGCGCTACGTGTTTGCCGAATTTGCCAGCCTAAATACCCGGCATACACACAAGTGCCGAGTAAAATCCACATTAGTGGTGGATGAATAAAATTGAGATATGGTTTGATATTGGTGGGGATGAAGTCCATAAGGATCGGCAAAATTTACAGAAAACTTTAAGAATATTCATAGAAGTTAGCATAAAATTAGTTGGCATGGCTTCTTGTGAAGGAGAATCGGGTAACTGTCAGTCAACTGAATCGCCGATTACCTCCGGTAGGCTACACCAACGCCAAAATTATCATGACTTCAACTCCATCTAATCTCCTGCTAGTTCAATCTGCTCGACTGGGTAATCTGCGTCAAGTTGCCACTGCGATCGATCGAAATGCAGAGGTTGATGCTACCGATGCTCAAGGTACAACTGCGCTGATGTTTGCGGCTCAACGTGGGTTTACAGAGATTGTCGATTTGCTACTTGCCCGTGGTGCGGATGTCAATCTCCACCGCCGTCAATTTGGGACTACGGCATTAATGTTTGCTGCGGCGGCAAATCAAGTAGCGGTTGTGCGGCAATTACTCGAACAGCAGGTAGATCTAAATGCGACTAATGAAGATGGCAGTACTGCTCTGATGGGTGCAACTCTAGCTGGTGCAACCGAAATTGTGGAGTTGCTGATTGCTGCGGGGGCAGATGTTTTGGCGATCGATCGAGATGAAGATAATGCTTTAAATATCGCCATTGCGCGGAATCACAGCCAGATTGTCGGGCAATTAATTGCTGCTGGGGCGGATATCCATTATCGACGGCGCGATGGTAAAACGCCGATCCTGACGATCGCCGATCCTGGTGATGTAAAGATCCTCAACTTATTACTCGCTGCTGGGGCAAATCCCCAAGATGTAGATAACGAAGGTGATAGTCTGCTCCTGATGGCGGCCGAGCAGGGGTATGTTGACTTAATTAAACCATTAATTCAAGCGGGAGCTTCACTCAATCTCCAAAATAATGATGGCTGGACACCGCTGATCGCCGCTACTGCTGCGGGCAACCTGGATATTGTCACAACTCTACTAGCGGCTGGAGCCGATCCCAATCTTTATTCCCACCAACAGGAAACCGCCCTGCATTTAGCAGCAATTGCCGAAGGGGAAGGCTCCACCACCGAAGGCGATCCGAATCTGGTACAGCTACTCCTAAGCCACGGAGCCAGAACCGACACGATTACCAGTTGGGGGGATACACCACTAGTTTTAGCCACCTTACATGGGCACACAGCCGCCGTAGCAGCTATTTTAGATACCGATCTCCATCTCGATGCTCATCAGCAGGGATCTACCGCCTTCGGACTAGCGATCGTCAATCGGTATCCACAAATTGCCCAACTACTATTAGCGAAAGGTGGCGATCCCGATCTAGTCTTAAAAAATGGTCAAACACCCCTGATGCTATCAGCCATCCAGGGTGAACTAGAACTATTGCGATCGCTGATTGCTGCCCAAGCCAATCTCAATAACAAAGACGATACGGGAGCAACTGCGCTGATGTGGGCAACTCATCGCCAACAGTACACCTCGATCGAATTATTACTTAGGGCTGGAGCCGATCGCAGTTGCAAAAATCACGGTGGCTTAACGGCTCTGGATCTCGCGGAAATTAATCGAGACAGGCAGGCGATCGATCTCCTCCAGCAAATCGGGTGATGCGGTGTGGGTATTGGGTTAAACTAATAAGATTAAAAGACGCAAAATTCACTCCATTCGGTTAGGTTATGGCTCAACTTTCCAGTTCCGCTGATGTACCAGATCTTGGTCGTCGCCAATTTATGAACCTGCTCACCTTCGGTACCATTACGGGGATGGTTCTCGGTGCAGCTTATCCTTTTGTCGCCTACTTCGTTCCGCCTTCCAGTGGCGCGGCTGGTGGTGGTGCAACCGCCAAGGATGCCCAAGGCAACGACGTGAAAGTCAGTGCTTTTGTTGCTGGCAAAGTCAAAGGAGATCGCGCCCTAGCTCAAGGCTTAAAAGGCGATCCCACTTATATTGTCGTCGCTGATGGTGGCACGATCGTTGATTACGGGATCAACGCTATCTGTACCCACCTAGGTTGTGTCGTGCCTTGGAATAACGCTGAGAACAAATTCATGTGTCCTTGTCATGGCTCGCAGTATGACGCTACCGGGAAAGTGGTTCGGGGTCCTGCACCTAAGTCTCTCGCACTCGCTCATGCTGCGGTGACAGAGAATGACACCATTGCCCTCACCCCCTGGACAGAAACCGACTTCCGCACAGACGAACCCGCTTGGTGGGCATAAATAGGGAAAAGGGAAAAGGGGAAAGGGAAAAGGGAAAAGGGGAAAGGCGATGCTCTCAAGCTCTGCCTAAGCAGAAGGGAAAAAACAGGACGCAAGCGTTCTCAAGCCTACAGCCTAAAACACTATTCACTATTCACTATCCACTATTCACTATCTACTATTCACTCAAAATCTGTATATTATTTAGCTTTCTTCGTCTGTCATCCTTAACTCATGAAATTAACTTTATCCTTACTCTGGCAACGTAGCCAGCGGCTGTTGACCAAAATCCTAGTAGTTCTCCTCGCTAGTTTTGGTCTGACTTTGGCAAACGATCTTGCCGTCCCCCAGTCCGCAGCAGCTTATCCCTTCTGGGCACAACAAACCTATCCAGAAACCCCTCGCGAACCGACAGGTAGAATTGTTTGTGCCAACTGTCACCTTGCCGCTAAACCTACCGAAATTGAAGTGCCTCAATCGGTGAAACCCGATACAGTGTTTGAAGCTGTCGTTAAAATTCCCTATGACCAAAGCGTTCAACAAGTAACCGCTAATGGCGTAAAAGGTCCCTTAAACGTTGGTGCGGTCTTAATGCTGCCGGCTGGCTTTAAAATCGCCCCTGAAGACCGTCTCTCTCCCGAACTCAAAGAAAAAACTCAAGGGCTGTATTTCCAACCCTACGGTGAAGGCAAAGAGAATACAGTGATCATCGGACCGCTACCTGGTGATAAATATCAAGAAATCATCTTCCCCGTGCTTTCGCCAAATCCCAAAACAGAGAAGGGGATCTACTTTGGTAAATACCAAATTCATGTAGGTGGTAATCGCGGTCGGGGACAGGTTTATCCAACTGGTGAAAAGAGCAATAATGGCGTTTTCAATGCTTCTGTTGCTGGTACCGTCACGGCGATCTCCAAACAAGAAGATGGTAGCAATCAAGTCACGATCCAACCTGCCGCTGGTGATGCTGTAATTGATAAAGTACCTGCTGGCCCTGAATTACTGATTGCTGAAGGTGCAACTGTAACTGCTGGACAAGCAATTACTAACAATCCCAATGTCGGCGGTTTTGGTCAAAAAGATATTGAAATTGTCTTACAAAATCCCGATCGTATTCTTGGTTTGATGGCATTTGTCTTCATGATTATGCTATCTCAAGTACTACTCGTACTCAAGAAGAAACAAGTTGAGCGCGTTCAAGCTGCTGAAGTCGAATTCTAGTTTAACTGTGGCTGTAACCATCAAGCTACTTACTGAGATGTCGTAGTTTTACTAACTTCAATCAAATCTAAATTAACTTATTGAAGATGTATATCTTAATGGTATACATCTTTTTTGTTGACGTGAGAATTATATTGAATTTATTGTATCTAAAATCAAATATGAAGAAAGTCTAAACTATCGATTTACTATCCAAAACTGCGAGTAGAATCCTTCAGATAAATGTTTTGGTCATATCAAAATACTAGTGCATTTGTATTAGCAAATTAGCCAAATTGTTTGCTAAAAACTTAACTTGAGCATAAGTTTTTAGTAGAATATTAAAAAAAGTTTAACTTTCATTTTATATCTACTTAGACCTCTGCCAAGTCACACTTTTCTGGTAGATTTAAGTCTATCGAAGATCTAAACCAATTGTCCTAAACAACTAAACACAAGTGATTGCGATTTACCCCGGTAGTTTCGACCCAATTACATTAGGTCATTTAGATATTATCGAACGGGGAAGTAAAATGTTCGATCGCGTAGTCGTAGCCGTGCTGCGAAACCCTGGAAAAACTCCATTGTTTACCGTCGAACAACGTCTGAAACAGATTCGGACAGCTACTCAACATTTATCACAGGTGGAGGTAGATAGCTTTGATGGGCTGACGGTAACCTATGCTCATTTGATCGGTGCCCAGGTGTTATTACGCGGACTCAGAGTCATGTCCGACTTTGAAAAAGAACTGCAAATGTCTCATACCAATAAAACTTTGTCAAATGAGATCGAAACCGTATTTTTGGCGACTTCGACAGAATACTCATTTCTCAGTAGTAGCATTGTCAAAGAAATTGCTAGATTTAATGGTTCCCTCGATCGTCTTGTTCCACCTCACGTTGCTCTGGAGTTGCATCAATGTTACAACAACCCATCTACCCAGCAGTAGTCGATGATGACTACCCCGCCGAACCGATTTATCAACAACAGCGCGCACCTGAATTTGTCATCGGGGAGTACTCAGAAATTTTTACCGAAATCGATCGATTAGAAGAGAAGATTTTAAACAGTCCCCGCGTTCCATTAACGGGGAAAACAATGGTGAATGAGGAAGAATTATTAGCCCAATTGGATCTAATCCGATCGAGCGTGCCAGCAGCACTGAAAACCGCCCAAGAAATTCTCGAATATAAGCATCAAATTGTCCAAGAAGCACAACAGCAAGCTCAACAACTAATTGCTGAAGCTAATCTCCATGCGTATCAAGTTGCCAATGAATTAGGTATTATCGATCGAGCAGAAGTTGAAGCGAAAGAAATCAGGCAACAGGCAATTGCCGAGTCCGAACAGATCAGACAGCAAGCCACCCTCGAAATCGATCGAATCCGCAACCACAGTGTGCAAGAACTAGAACGGATGCGGCAAATTGTTATGGAAGAATGTCAACAGATGCAGGCTGGTGCCGACGAATATGCCGATCGAGTATTGTCGGCAATGGAATTGCAACTTAGCGATGCCCTCCACGCTGTTCAGCTAGGTAGAAAGCAGATCGAGATCGAAACAGAGTCCCTCCGCACAGACCGAGCTTCCCAGCAAGGATTAACCAGTTTGGGCGATCGAGTAATTATCAACGGTAGAGGGTAGAGAGTCGCAGTGATGCTGCTTCTACCCTACACTACATCCTAGCCTCCTGGGTACATCATAAGTCATCAGATCGTAAGCCATCCGGGTATTCGGAAAGATGGCTCGCGCAGCTTGTAATAAATCCTCTAACCCGATCGGATTACCTGGCGCATAACGTGGGCTAAAGTGGGTCAGAATTAGTTCTCTCACCCCTGCACCTAAAGCTACCTGTGCCGCCATCGTCGAGGTAGAATGGAGTCTGTCAAATGCCAGATCAGCATCTTGATGGGCGAAAGTCGATTCATGGATCAAGACATCAGCATCCTGAGCTAATTCGATGGAATTATCGCAATAAACCGTATCGGTGCAGTAGACAAATTTGCGTCCGATTTCAGTCTCACCACATAAATCGCGACCATTAATTACCCTGCCATCGGCCAACGTTACTGTCTGCCCATTTTTTAACTTGCCATAAATTGGCCCGGATGGAATGCCTAATTCCCGCGCTTTTTCTAGATTGAATCTACCTGCTCGATCGGTTTCACTGACTCGATAGCCATAGGCAGGTACTTTATGCTTGAGGGGAATGCAACTAACCGTAAAATCAGCTTCCTGGTAAACAATTCCTGGCTCGATCGTGTGGATCTTAATCGGGTAATTGAAATGAGTATAAGAGTATTTCTGACAAGCCCGCAGATATTCGTCTAATCCCCGTGGGCCATAGATATCAATCCGATCTGGACTCCCAGCCATCCCATAAGTCGCCAACAACCCCATCAACCCAAAGATATGATCTCCATGAAGGTGGGTGACAAAGATCCGCCGAATCTGACTAATTTTCACATCACAACGCAATAATTGATGCTGAGTGGCTTCACCGCAATCAAATAGCCACACTTCTGCTCGTTGAGGGAGGTTGAGCGCAACACTTGAAACATTGCGTGCCCTAGTGGGGACACCAGAAGATGTACCAAGAAAGGTAATTTGCACGGTAAATTATCAACTAATAAATTATGAGTTACTTGGGAAATTCTGTAGAAGCTCCCCGATCTCTAGCATTTGGATCGAAATCTATTTCAACCAGTTTAACCCCATATTATGCCGCAATTCCAAATTCAAAAATTTCACAAACACCACATCATGAGAGTATCTAGATGGCTACATGGTAGTGTTTGACAATCAGCAAAATATCTCAGGTAAATTGACAATTTTGTGAGTTAACCTAAAATGTGTACTGATCGATTGTGCCGTAGATATATCTTCATGTTATTCAATTTTACTCTACCAGCAGATTTCATCAAATTCAACGGTGAAATTAAGTTATATCAGGAAGTTATCCTATTTTGCTTTCCTACCAGATCTAGCGGATGTTTGCGAGAAAGGATCATACATCGATCTGGCACGATCGAGCAAACATTGATTTTGGTCAAAGTTGGGGATACGCTATATCGGTACAGCCCCAAAAAATCTGATCTAAAGATCTCCCAAGTCCAATTAGCTATGACGATCGGTAAAAAGTTGAGATTATCGAGAAGCCAGCAACTGTTATCAAAGATAGAGTCATCTTTGTCAGCATTTTTTTAATAATTAATAATTATTAATTAAATAACAGGGTGCTGAATCAGAATAATAGTAGTCTCCGGCAGAAATCTAGCTACTATTTTGGCGGGAGACGGGGAGACGGGGAGACGGGGAGACGGGGAGACTGGGAGACTGATTAGTGACAAGTTAAGAAAAATCGAGGTTTGTCAAGGAGAGAAAGAAAAGATGTCAAACTCTGACTAGCAAAGAGTTATAACCGAGTTTAAGCCATGCCCAATCAAGCTGGTGGAGTTGCCAAATTAGGGAAGTTGAAAAATTTTCACCAGATTATTTTGATAAACTGCCATCACTTTACCATCAGGACTGAGGGCAAAATATCTCGCTAAACCCAGCTTGTTAGCAACAGTTTTGATCGGCTTACCAGTTTTGAGATCCAAAAGCTCGATACTATTTTCGGTATGAAGGAGGATCGTTTGTCCGTCAGGTCTATAGAATGCCGCTGTTGACGCGCCGATATTAGGAATAGTACGAACGATTTTTCCACGCTCGATGCCGATGTTAGGAATGGTACGAATGATTTTTCCGCGCTCGATATCCCAAAGATAGAGATTTTGACCGTGAATTTCTAAGAGTTGTTTGCCTGATTGACTGACAAAAGTCTAAGAAGCCCAGATTTGAGTGGTAGCTTTAAACTCGATGCGATAAGTTTTACGCTCATATTGTTGAAGAGAAGCTTTGGCAGGGTCAGGGTCAGTATTAGTAACAAAAGAGACAAAATC
>JBGSPI010000056.1:0-31310 GCA_041738715.1 Chamaesiphon sp. | reverse complement strand
CAAATTCTAACTCGTCCCTTTCCATATCCACTTAGACGGGATAGCGGGAATAATGGGCTTGACCAGATCTCCGCCGAGTACTTTTATTCACCACTTCGGTAGCCTCTTAGTCGGTCTGGGGGTCGCAACCAATACTAGTATCCCAAATCTCGAAATGCTTGTATTCAGCCAAATCTATGATTGTTCGTCTCGTCATCCGCCTCGCGCTGTTGAGATCTCCGATTTGTCAAATCACTTGAGGCGGAATCCTCGCCTCACTCGCTATCCATCCCCACCCGCGTATGCTACGCTGCTTCGCTGAGGGTGGGGACTTCCGCTGATTCTGTTAAATTTCCAACTGAGTTTGAGGTGCGACGATTGCAATTTGTTCTTCTAACCACTGCTCGAACATATCCATGAGAATGCGCTGACGGGTATGATCATCCAATTTCGGTTCGACGATTTCTTCGACTTGAATTAGATGAATCCCAACAGCAGTAACTACCGGTTTAATTAGTTGTGGTGGTTTCGCGGCAAATACGGCTGCCGAAATTTCTGGACGAAGTTGTTTGCGTCCCACCGTGCCAATGTAGCCACCGCGCCGTTTGAGTTCGGGATCTTGGACATATTGATAGGCAACATCAGCGAAGCTGAGATCCCCCTCTTGCAACGAGTAAAACAGTTCCATTGCCAATTCGCCGTCTTCTAACACTACTTCGTAGATTGTTGCTCCACTATATTCCAACAAATTTTGGTGAAAGAAATGTTCGACTCGATCGCCAAATAGGTGTTGGGCGAGTCTGTCTGTAATTAAGTCATGGGCGACTAGCTGCTCGAAGTCATCAACAGAGAGAAAATGCGCTTGCAACCATTTCCAGGTAGCTTCAGCAGTTTCTAATTGGTTGACCAGCCGGAACTTGTCGGCGGCGGCTTGTAGTTCTTCTGTTGTAGGAACAATGCCTACTTGTGCAGCTTGTTTTTCGATAATTTGGCGACGGAGAAATCTCTTAAACAATTCGGGGATTTTACCAGTTATCCTCGCTTCATAGATTAAATCTTGAGTGCTAATTTGCCGATTAATAGCGGTGAACATCTCTCAACTCCTCTAATTTTATCGATGTCGCTAACTGGTGTCCGGTGCGATCCTAATTATCTATACCGAGCGACGAGTTATCGGCTCCGATCTGCGGGGATATACTTGATATATTAATTAAGCTATAGCCATGGCAGCAATAAACGAATTGAGACCGCAATCGATCGAGCTAAATAACTCTTACCAATTGAATTATACAACTCATTCTACCGACCTTGTCTGACCCAGAGGTGTCGCCCCTGAATCCAGCGCAATTAATTTCGGCAATTTCCCGACTTGACAAACCAGCCCAAAAAAAACCACAATAGTGCCCACGTATGCAACTGTTTCAGGATAATTAGTTTTGGCAAAACCGAACGCCCGCTTTGATTTTGAACAAGCAACCCAGGCAACTAAGCAATTAGTTAACCAAATGCCTGGTTTGTTGCGCTTGCCCTTTATCCGAAGTTGGGTCTTTTGGGCAATTATTACCTTGGGAATCTCCGGTGGACTGGGTTATCTAGCTATTGGATTACTACTCAATCCCAAGGCAGTACCCAACTGTCCAGAAGTTTTTGTCCCGATGTCTTCAGCTTCGCTGCGGGTATACTGTGGGCAATTGGCAGCGAGTAAACAAACCTTACCAGATTTGGTCTCCGCATTGAAGCTAATCGAGGGGATCGCTCCCAATGACCCAACTCGTAGCTATGTCGATAGTAATGCCCAGCGATGGTCGCTGGCAATTCTGCGATTGGCAGAATCTCGCTATCAAGATGGCAACTATGATGAAGCGGTTAATGCTGCCAAAAAAGTTCCCAGTAATGTTGAAGCATCAAAAATCGTTGCTAAACGAGTTAAACAATGGGAAGAAACCTGGGCAAAAGCAGTCGAAATAGATGCCGAAGCGAGAACATTATTACGTAGTTCCAAATGGGTGAATGCTTATGCAGTTGCAGTTAAATTAACCCACCTAAATAATCGCTATTGGGCGACAACTAAGTATCAAGAATTAGCAGATTTAGTTCAGGTTGCCAAGGCTGATAGTGCCAAATTAGACGAGGCGCACCAGCTAGTTAAAAGAACTGAAATTAAAGACTTGCTCAAAGCCATTGACATGGCGAAGAAGATCGATACTAGCAGTTTTGCCTACGCGGAAGCTCAAACAATCATCGGCACAGCAGCTAGAAAAATGCTCGATCTAGCGAAAGTTAAACTCGATCGCAATGACTGGAAAGGTGCCCTCGAAATTGCCAACAAAACCCCCACAGCCCCACAAGTCAAAACAGAACTTGAGGATCTGATTAATCTGTCTCAAGCACAATCCCATGCCGAAAAAGGGACTGTGCCAGACTTGGAAACGGCGATTTCTTTGATCCAAAGTATTCAGCCCGATAGTCCTATGTCTAATAAATCCCTGCAACTGATGAGCAGTTGGCAAATCGAAATTCAGGATTTGGCGATGTTGCAACGAGCGCGCAATCTAGCCGCAACGGGGATTGTTACTGATTTACAAGCAGCAGTTAGTGAAGCTCAACAAATTCCAACAACTAATCCACGCGGCAAGGAGGCCGCTCAATCTGTTACCGAGTGGCGCAAACAAATTGAGACAGTAGAGGATACACCGTTCATCAGTGATGCTGACATGCTGGTGGCAAGTGGTAACTCAGGGGCAATGCAAAGTGCGATCGCTAAACTCAGTTCGATTCGCCCAGGACGCGCGCTTTATCCCCAAGCTCAAGCAAAAATCAAACAATGGACAGCCGATCTCCAACGGGCTGAAGATGGTCCAATTTTGCAGCAAGCGGAAAGCTTTGCAAGTAGTGGCAATCTTAATATGGCGGTGAATACAGCTAGCCAGATTCGCCCTGGACGAGCACTATCGGCTGAGGCGAGAGAGAAGGTTCGCGATTGGCAAGCTCAACTTCAAGCATCTGCAAATATTGATGCTGCCCAAAAGTTGGCTAATACCGGTACTCCAGAGGCTCTACTGGGTGCCATTCAGGCGGCGGCACGGGTACCCAAGAGTTCCCCACTCCGCGCCCAAGCTAGGTTGGCAATGGATAACTGGAGCAGTCAAATGCTAGAGATCGCTCAAAGTACTGCCAGTAGCGATCTGCGCCGAGCAATTGCGATCGCCAAAGCTATTCCAGCTAGTACTTCTACTTATAGTTCTGCTCAAAATGTGATCCAACAATGGGAACAGCAACTCAATCCTGGAGCTACACCCAGTCAACCTAATCTTGATGATGGAACTGGTGGTTTGTTGAATTAGGAGTTGCTGTACCACCGGATGGGAGTTGGAAAAAGCCGTGATGCTATTCTGCCCTCCAATCTCTCTATTTCTAGAAACTAACAGCAGTGCGGCTAGTCGCCAAAGCTTCCACCAAACTGCGAACGACAGCAATCATCGCAATCTCATCATTGAGCTTATTAATTGCCGAACCGACACCGATACCCGCAGCCCCTGCCGAAATAGCCAGAGGAGCCGTGACACTAGATAAACCCGAAGCACAGAGGACAGGGACATCGACAGCACGAGCAATTTCATATGCCGCAGCGAGAGTGGGTGCAGCCTTCTCAATTAAACCGAGGGTGCCGGGATGGCTGGGGGCACTGCTAGTACCACCTTCAGTTTGAATCATATCTGCACCAGCAGCAACGAGAGCTTGAGCCAACTCTACTTGCCGATCCAAGGTCAGGATATGGGGAACGGTTACAGACAGGGTGATTTCGGGCAATAAAGCACGAGTAGCTTGAGTTAGGGCTAAAACTTCATCAGCTTCAAACCGAATGCCCTGAGCGTAGAAACTATCGAAGTTACCAATTTCGATTAAGTCGGCACCTGCGGCTACTGCACCAACAAATAATTGAGGATCGACAGCAGAAACACAAATAGGCAAATTGGTAAGTTGACGAGCCATCCGCACCAAGTCAGTATCAGCAGCAATATCGATAAATGTAGCACCACCTAGATCGGCAGCTTTAACTACAGCAGCAACTCGATCGCGATCGAAGTTATTCAATCCACTGATGACTTTGAGAACTTGGCGATTAGCAAAGGCTGTTTGTAGGCTATTGAGCATATTCATGAAGAGACGGATAAATACTTTAGTCTGCCTTAATTCTGACATCGATCGACCTAAATTGCTTAAATAGATAGATTCCGAGTAATTATTTTTTACGATCGAGACCTGAATATTTTTAACTGCTAAAGTAGAGATACTGAATATTAATTCAAACTCCCTTTGCAGTCGATCGATCACCTTGGGGATCTTCATCTGACTATGACTTCACTACTCGTTCAGTCTCACAAAAGCTCTCCCTCAATCACTTGGGAAAAACTCCCCGCAGATTTTTTATTGCCTGATGAACCAGTGGAAAGCAACCTACAACCTCTCCTTGCTGCGGCTCTACGCGAATCTTTGGAATTAGCTGGCTTGATTCTGGAATCTGCACTGATTGCCACCAATTTTGCGATCTGTGCCACTGTCGATCGTAAAACTGTCGTCAAAGCTCCCGACTGGGTTTATATCCCTACGGTGAAACCTTTCCCAGATGGTGACATTCGCCGGAGCTACACTCCCTCTACTGAGGGAGATTTCCCCAGTATCGTGATGGAGTTTGTTTCGGCTACCGATGGGGGTGAATATTCATTCAATCCACATTATCCTTATGGTAAGTGGTACTTCTACGAACAAATTTTAGCAGTTCCCACCTACGTGATTTTTCATCCCCAACTCCGAGTGTTAGAGGTTTATCATTTGATTAATGGTAAATATCAACTACAAGCACCTGATGAAACCCAACGTTTTTGGATTGAATCCTTGGGCTTATTTTTAGGGATGTGGATCGGCAAGAAAGCAGACTATGAAGGTTGTTGGCTGCGGTGGTGGGATCGGGAAGGAAACTTAATCCTCTGGGGTGGAGAGTTGATTCAACAGGAGCGTTTGCGAGTTGAAGAGGAACGCCAACGCGCAGAAGCAGAACGTCAACGCGCAGAGCAAGCCGAAGCAAAAAATATTCGTTTGATGGAAAAACTACGGGCAATGGGAGTAGATTCAGGGGAAATATAGCGAAACTGATTCTATCAAAGTCAATTTAGAGCAACGCCGAATTATTTTTTCTATCCTCCTTGACTAAAAAACACATCTCGGCTATTATAGTAGATGTGCAAAAAGCGGACGGTTAGCTCAGTTGGTAGAGCTCCTGCCTTACAAGCAGGCTGTCACAGGTTCGAGTCCTGTACCGTCCATCATTAAGTTACATAAGTCACCCTTTAAGTTGTACGGCTTGTACAGAGCTTTCACCGCAATTTAACAACAGATCTACTGTGTTGTTAAATCGTGGTGACGCGCTTGTTTTCATGGAAACCCCACTTTTCAGCTTAAGTGGTTAATATAATTGTTTTCCTAAACAGCTATTGTTAACCAAAGGATAGTCATCTCTTAACTTGTAATTGATACTCTAGTGTGGAAGATATGGTGTCTGCCCCACAAAATTGAGTAGTAATTGTATTTTTAATAGTTTTCTTTACTCATCAATTTTCTGTAATTATTGATGTCTAGACAAGTTTGCTAAGAAATATTCATCTTTGTGGGTCGCTAAATATCTCAAGTGGTCGAAATAGATCGAAATAACTCGGCTGTTCGGAATCACTTTATATTGACATAATCAACACCCAAAATAAAGCATGAATAGCGAGCCTTTGCAGAAGATTGGCAGTATTACCAGTACCAATGGAGCCGAAATAGCCGCTTTTGACAGCGCAAGCGATCGTTTGTTTGTTGTTGCTGGTGCTGTGGTTGAAGTTCAAAATATCAGTAGCACAGGTTCGATCTCGGCGGTTGGTTCCTTACTCACTGGATTTACCCCACCAGCAGGTACCCAAGCAATTCCCAATAGCGTTGCTGTCAAAAATGGGATCGTGGCGGTAGCCTATGCGATTCAAGATACTACCACCAAAGCTCAACAGCCGGGACGGGTGAGTTTTTACCAGGCAGATACTGGGGCATTTTTAAATGCAGTGACTGTCGGTGCTTTGCCGGATATGCTGACATTTACACCTGATGGTAATAGGGTGCTGGTTGCCAATGAAGGCGAACCGAATAGCTATGGGCAAGTAGATTCTGTCGATCCTGAAGGTTCGGTGAGTGTGATTAACATTGCGGCTGGTGTAGGTGCTGCAACTGTCCACACAGCGGATTTTACCAGCTTCAATAGTAAGATAGATGCACTCAAAGCTGCAGGAGTTAGAATCTTTGGCCCTGGGGCTACAGTAGCGCAGGATCTAGAGCCAGAATACATCGCCGTCTCACCCGATGGTCTTACAGCCTGGGTAACTTTACAAGAAAATAATGCGATCGCTACTCTAGATATCGCGACTGCTAAAATTACGCAGATTGTGCCACTGGGCGCAAAAAATCACAATCTACCAGGTAATGGCATCGATGCTAGCGATCGAGACTTAACCAGCAGCACTGGTAAAATTAATATCCAACCCCAACCAGTAGTTGGATTGTACCAGCCAGATGCGATCGCCAGCTTCTCGATCGCCGGTCAGGCTTATTATATTACGGCGAATGAAGGAGATGCTCGCGACTATACTGGATTTGCGGAAGAGGCGCGAGTTGGCGCGGCTGGATATGTACTCGATTCGACCAAATTTCCTACTGCTGCCACACTCAAACAAAATGCTAATTTGGGTAGGTTGACGGTAACTACCGCAACGGGTGATACTGACGGCGATGGTGATTTCGATCGAATCGAAGCCTTCGGTTCTCGTTCGTTCTCGATTTGGGATGCTAGCGGCAAACAAGTCTTTGATAGTGGCGACCAACTCGAACAAATCACGGCGAAGTTAGCTCCGACATTATTTAATTCCGATGGGGCTGCGGCTACTTTTGATACGCGCAGTGACAATAAAGGGCCAGAACCGGAAGGTGTGGTCGTTGGCGTAATTGACAATCGTACTTATGCCTTCATCGGCTTGGAACGCACGGGTGATGTAATTGTTTACGATGTGACTAGCCCCACCCAGCCCAAATTTATCCAATATATCAACACCCCCGAAGATACTGGGACTGAAGGACTAACCTTTGTTTCAGCGGCGGATAGTCCGACCGGAAAACCTTTGCTAGTCACGGCGAATGAAGTCAGTAAGACAGTTGCACTGTTTGAAGTATCTTTAACTAGTCAGCCTGTCCCCAACCCAGAACCCTTCCGACTGCAACTACTGCACTTTTCCGACCAGGAAGCCGGAATTCCGGCTCTGGAAGATGCCCCCCGCCTCTCCGCCGTCCTCACCGCACTCAAAAATCAAGATGGGAGCGATGCCGACACCTTACCTGATTTTCCGAACACCCTGATCCTCTCCTCTGGTGATGCCTACATCCCTGGTGCCTTCCTCAACGCCAGCGAATTAGGCTTTGGCGGACAGGGACGGGCGGATATTCTGATTCAAAACGAATTAGGCGTGCAAGCGATTACCTTTGGGAACCATGAGTTTGACTTAGGTACCACTTTAGTCGCGAACCTGTTGAAGCCAGGAGCCGCAATTCCCGCAACTTCAACCACACCCGCCTTCCCCGCCTATCCTGGGGCGGCATTCCCTTACCTGAGTGGCAACCTCAACTTTGCACCTGATGCTAATCTCGCACCGCTAGTTACGGCTGATGGTCAAGAAGCAAGTACTATCCCTGGTAAAATCGCTGCTAGTACAGTAATTACGGTCAATGGTGAACGGATTGGGGTTGTGGGGGCGACGACACCCACCCTGCGGAATATTTCCAGCCCTGGTAATGTGGGTGTGACTCCGACCCCCTTCGGTGGTACTCCCAGTGCTGGCGAACTCGATGCCCTCGCCGCCGAAATTCAAACTGATGTGAATGCGCTATTAGCGACAAATCCGACCATCAACAAGGTGATTGTGATGGCGCACATGCAGCAAATCTCGATCGAGACGGAGTTAGCCAAACGGTTGAAAAATGTCGATATCATCATGGCTGGGGGGTCTAATACCCGCTTATTCGATAGCAATGATGTCTTGCGCGCTGGAGATACCAATCAAGGACAGTATCCCACATTTTCCACCGATGCGGATGGTAAACCGATCGCCTTAATTAATACTGATGGTAACTATAAATATGTCGGGCGGTTAGTGGTCGATTTTGATGCCAGTGGTAATATTATCCCCACTAGTTACAACCCAACTGTCAGCGGTGCTTATGCCACTAATGCCGCTGGGGTTGCCGCTCTTGGTGCCCAAGCATTAGTCGATCCTGAAGTTCAAGCGATCGTTGATAAACTTAAAACTGTGGTCGCCGCTCAGGATGGGGCAATTTTTGGACATACCGATGTGTTCCTTAACGGTAGCCGCAATGATGTTCGCACCCAGGAAACCAACTTTGGTAATCTCAGTGCTGATGCTAATTTAGCGATTGGTAAGGGTGTAGATCCCACCGTCGCGATCTCGATCAAAAATGGTGGTGGGATTCGCGATAATATCGGTGCTGTGACTTTCCCCACTGGCGGTACCAATGCTGCTGATGCCATCAAATCACCCCCAGCCGCAAATCCCCTCGCTAACAAAGCTGAGGGCGATATCTCCCAGTTAGACATCACCAATTCCCTCCGCTTTAATAATGGCTTAACATTGGTCACGCTGACAGCGGCGCAACTATTACAGACGATCGAACATTCGGTTGCCGGAACCGCACCTGGGGCGACACCTGGACAATTCGGTCAGTTTGGCGGGGTGAAATTTAGCTTCGATCCTACTCGTCCGGTAGGCGATCGCGTTTTATCATTGACAGTAGAGCCAGAAACTCCCGGCGGTACCCAACAGGTAGTCGTCCAAAATGGTGAAGTTGTCGGCAATCCTAGCCGCACGTTCCGCATTGTCACCCTCAATTTCTTGGCTAGTGGTGGTGATAATTATCCCTTCCCAGCCTTCCAATCCGCGAATCCAACCCTGTTTAACCGAGTGGATTTATTGGGTGAGCTTGACACCAACAGCAATGGATTTGAGCCAACCGAAGATCTCAATGGTAACGGGAAACAAGATGCACCAATTGCTGAACCGAGCAAATTTGGCAAAGCTAATTTTGCCAGCTTCGGTTCCGAACAAGATGCCCTAGCAGAATACTTAGTCCAGACTTTTCCTAATGCGAGCAAGCCATTCACCCAAGCTGATACCGCTCCCGCACTGGACGAACGGATTCAAAACCTAGCCGCACGCCAAGATACCGTCATCGCGCCACCGCCTATCAATCCGACTAGCCTCATCTCCGGCACCACAGGAGCCGATAATTTAATCGCTGGGGTGACACCAGGATTTGATGGCATTAATGACATGGTATTTACTGGTGCTGGTAATGATAGCGTGGATATTCCCTTGGCGGGTGCTGTAGCTGGCAATAATCGAATCGATCTCGGTAGCGGTAATGATACGATCTTTGTTGGTAATAGCGATCGCGCCTTTGGCAGTGTTGGGGACGATACCCTCGATGCTACCGATGCCAAAGACTATCGGCTCTCTGGTGGCGAAGGCAACGATACCATCTTCCTCGGTGCCAATGGTCGCGCCTTAGCCGGAAATGGCAACGACAAATTATTTGTCGGTAGCGGTGGCGGTAACTTCCTCTCCGGTGGTGCTGGTGCCGACCAATTCTGGATTGCCAATGCGGAGATTCCGAGCGCGGCCAATACGATTTTAGATTTCCAAATCGGTACTGATGTGATCGGTATTCAAGGTGCAAAAAGTTTGGGAATTAGTGCTACAACCATTGGCTTAACTCAAGTTGGATCTGATACCGCAATTAACTTTGGCGGTCAAACTTTAGCGATACTAACGGGCATTCAAGCTACTAGCTTGACTCCTAGTAATACTAATCAGTTTGTCTTTGCTTGAGGCTGTAAATTAGCTTTTCCTGTGTAAATAGACTAGGTGCGATCAATCGTGCCTATTTTTTTTGATTTGATCGCATCCTGTCCAAAAACGGCACAGTATAGACTAATATATCCTGCGAGAGCGAATAACTACTGATGATAGGGCTACTGGCATCATTTAAACATCGATGTATTCAAGCCGATCTGGTATGGTTTTCGCTTAATCAAAACGTTATCAAACCATTTATTGAATGACGAGGCAAAAATTGTTAATGACATCAACAATCTCTTGATACTGGGATAGATTTTGACTGGGAACTGAGAGCGAAACTTTTTTACCTGTCTTTCGGATTAACTGAATACTATAGACAGATTGATTATTGATGTGAAATGGTAATTTATCTACTAGAGATAGATCGATTGTAGCTAAAGGTAGTTTGATTTGTCGATTGCCATAGAGCAAGTATTTCTTATCTAAGATCGCTTCCCCACTATTGCGATCGAATCGGCAACTCATCCGCAGGGGAATCGCTAACGAGCAAAAAGTGATCGCCATACCAGCGACTAAAAAATTGATACTCCACAGTGAATTTGCCCACCGATCGTCTTGTTGAATCGAGATTTTAGTTTGTTGAAAATCTTTAATAAAGGCATTTAATTGATCGACTGTTCTATTGACTCTATCGGTCACAAAGGCACGATAAGGAGCTAATTCCACTTCGCCTTTAGTAGTACTAAGTATCGCCCCTTTGCCGCTAGTTTTAACTGCTTTTGCCGATATTAAATCGCCAGGAATTCGATCTTTCTCTGTGCCGAAAATACCTGTAATACTTCGCTGGCACTCGATTTGGTTAGAGCTATTTCGTTGACATTCTAGCGTGATTACCTTGGCAGTTAGCGAGATCGATCCTAATCCAATTAAGATAAAAGGTGAAGCAAATAATAAACCCCATAGACATTGACGATTTTGGTCTGTTATCTGTAAAACTCGACCGGTCTGTTCGATAATTTTCATGATAACTTCTCCCACATTTATGGCAATTTGTTCGATTTGGGCAGTTAGTACCGATCAACTTTCTTCAGCAACAATAAGCGGACTATTCAGGATTAGAAAATTCGTAGTTGTAGATCACCTCACGAGTCTTGAGATCTTCTAACAAATCTAAAGAGATCTCATCGCCAAAAACTGCATACAGTAATCCGTCATAAGCAGAAAATTGAACCTTACCATTTGCTTCAATTTCCATGTGAAAAATACTAGAACCCAATCCAGGCTCAAGGGTATCCGTTAGTGCTTCAACTTGAGTAGGATCTAGGTTAATTAATATACCATCACCAGCCAATTTACTATTACTATCATTAAATGGAGAGTTAGATCCAATAATTTGATACTTAAATTGCGATATGTCGAAATCTTCAATCGCCCAAATCGCTAGTCGAGCTTGTTTGCGGGATAATTTAGTTATAATGGCATGAAATAGTTCTCTATATCGATCGGGATTAGATTCGAGCGAACCGTTAGAATTCATTTTATATATCTCCTGTTAATTCTTTGCTGTAATCTTGCCATTGCCAGAGTAAAATCAGATATTGTCAAGTATAATGTGAATAATCTAGATGAAGTACTTGACAACCTCTGACTTTTGGCAAGCCTATAAAAAATTGTCACCAGCTATGAAAGGACGAGCAAAGAAAGCTTACAAGCTCTGGCAAGAAAATTCACTTCATCCCTCATTGCATTTCAAGAAAGTTAGTAAAAAGCGGTCTGTTCGGATTAGTTGTGGCTGCCGTGCATTAGCATTGAAAGAAGGTGATGATTATTATTTAGATCTGGATTAGCGAACATAACGAATATGAGCGACTTTTGAATTAATTAGTTTTTGCCTGGCAATTTTAAAAATCGAGTTACAGATCGATTATGCGGAATTATTTGATCGATATTGACACTCGATCTTGGTATGATCCGCGATGATATTAATGTTGGTTTCTTTGGTTGCGATCAGGTGGCGTAGTTTACTTAGTGGAATTATTGACGATCGACAAGTTTAATATTTATTAAATACTAACCACTTATACTTGACAGTTAGGTAATTTACTACCTAGTTGAGATAGGTTTAGTACATGACCAGCAGTGACTAAATAAACTGGATCGGCGATCGCCCCAATTTGACGGGATAATAACCCTAGCCTGTCGCGAAATAGCCGCCCACTGGGATAGGCTGGCACTACACCCCAACCTGTTTCTTCGGCGACAATAATTACTGTTGCACAAATATTAGACAACCTACCGAGCAACTCTTGAGTCAACTTGAGCCAATCAGCATCAGATCGATCGAGTAAATTGGCGACCCAAGTACCCAGCGAATCGACCAGCAGACAGTCTGAATCCTGTGCCTGGTCGATCGTAGTTGCCAACTCTTCCACAGTCATCACCGTCTGCCATGTAGACGGGCGACGCTGCTGGTGACGATCGATCCGGTTTTGCCACTCTAGATCGTCAGGATCGATATTGGCAGTGGCAATATAAGTAACCGCTTTACCACTAGCGATCGCCAGCGTCTCCGCCCATTCACTTTTACCACAGCGGGCAGCACCACAGATCAGTATTAGTTGACGCTGTATTTTCGTGGCAGATTCAGATATATTTGTGTTCATAGTTAAGGTTCGCGTGTTGTCAGATATATAGGGATAAATTGCCAAATGAATAAATCGACAGCCACGGATGCTGATGCTGTGGTGTTGGATCATCAAGATCGACACTCCAAGTCCCAATTAGCTCTAGTCCAAACACCAAAATTTAGTCATCTCCGGCAAGATGCCAATCCCATTTTGGCAGCCCACATGCTCCAGGAGATGTATAAGATGGTGACAGAGTGGCAGGATGAAATTCAAGAGATCGAGCAACGGATGGCAAAAATTACCGCCAGTGGGCCAGTGTTAGCTGCCTGGTTGGAATCGCGGAGTTTCAAGCCAGGAGTCACAGGAGAACCGATTCCGACTCCCTATCTGACTATTGATGCAGCAGGCTTAACTGCTGTCGATCCCCTCGCCAATTATCGGTTATGTGGATTGGATGAATATGGACAAATATGGACGCGCCCATGTTCGATGGCAGAGATTTTGAGTGTCAGCAGAGCAATTGCTAGATATCAGCAGTTCAAAGAGCTAAGAGATCGCCAGCAAACGATCGAATTACATATTCGCCAAATCCTCGAAGACTTGGTACATCTGCGGATGAAATTGGAGGATTAGTCCTCGCCAGACTGAAGAAACGGCGCAAGCTCTTGGTTGAGTTGACCCGAACGGACTAGTTCGGCGTAGGTATTTGCTTCGATCGCGAGTAGTTCTTCGCGGAGTTGTTCAGCCACAAAATGCTGGAGATCGGGGTTTTCCGTCAGGATTTTTTCGATATCAATCCTGATATCATCTAGCTCCCCCTGAATTAAAGCTGTCTGATAGCGGCAAAACTCCAGATCCAGACCCGGACGAGTCATGGCTTGCTGAAGATGTGCCATCACCCGCTCCAGGGCAGTTTGACGGGCGATCGATTCGGCATACTGCTGACGTAAGGGCTGTTGATTGAGTAGATTGAGGTATTCTAACAGTGGCTTGGTCGTAAGTCCCTGCACCAGCAGCGTAAATAGCACCACTCCAAACACAGTGGCAATCACCTCTTCTCGACCTGGCAAACTAGCTGGAACGCTCAGAGCTAGGGCGATCGAGACCGAACCACGCAGACCGGCCCACCAGAGTACCGTCTGATCTGGTAGCGAAATTTGAGCATCAGCGATCCGATTGCTGACCAAGCTAAAACCGTAAATGGCGATCGCCCGCGTCAGCAGCATTGCGCCAATGGTGATCGCGATTGTCTGTAAATTTTGACCCAACACTACAAACCGGATTTGATCGCCAATCAGCAGAAACACGATCGAATTGACAAAAAACGCCAAGAAATCCCAAAATTCCGTCACGATAATGCGCGTGCGCGGATTCATCCCAATCCGGGAGCCAAAATTACCCAAAATTAGACCCATTGTTACCACGCCAATTACCCCAGAACCACCTAAGTTTTCGGTAATTAGATAGGTTCCATAGGTCGATACCAAAGTCAACGACTGCTCTACCAGTGGTAAATCAAAACGTTGGGTCAGGTAAGAAATACCAAACCCAATCAGACAGCCGCCACCAATGCCAATCCCAACTACCTTGACCAACTCTAGCAAAATCGGTGCCGGAGCCAATGTGGCACTTCCCAAGGAAAATGACAGCAGAAAACTAAACGCCACCACCGCCATTCCATCATTGAACAGGCTTTCACCTTCAGTCAGGGTAGTCAATCGTTTGGGGACACCTAACTCGCGAAATAAGGCAATTACTGACACTGGATCGGTAGCTGAGAGACTGGCACCAATCAGCAACGCAGTGGTCAAAGATAGCCCCGCTAGCTGGGTTAATCCGAGGGCAATCCCGCCGACAGAGATAATCACACCAAATATAGCGTAGAGGCTAATCGGGACGAGATCTTGCTTCAGGTTTGACCACTTTAAGTTCCAAGCTGCTTCAAATAGCAGTGGCGGTAAAAAGATAAACAAAATTAAGGCGGGAGACAAATCGATCAGCCGGACATCGACAAAGGCTAAACCTAACCCCACAATCACTAGGAGCAATGTGTAAGGAATCTGGCGAAACCAGCTAAAGACCTGGGGGAGTGTGGCAACACTGAGAGAGACTGACAGCACTAGTAAAAACTGTTGCAGATTCTCTTCAATGGCAACTTCTTGTAAACCTGTTTCTAACATTATTTGGGTGAAGAATTGTGGATAGTCGATCGATTATTCGGCTGGAGTAGTTGTGGTTACTCGATCGATCGTTGTTGGTTCCGCGCTAACTTGAACCAATTTTACCACTGTCTTAAATTGAGCCGTCGGCGGGGCAGTAGTGGCAGTGTTAATGCTCAGTCGATCTGGGGAAATACCTTGGGTTTCCAGATAGGCGCGGATCGTTTCGACTCGCTGCGCTGCGGGCAGACTGGCTTCAGTTGGTGTTTGATTGACAACGATTTCTAGTCCCAACCGAGGATACTGCTGAAGCTGCTGCACGATTGGATCCAACGGTTTGAATCCATCGACCGGAATTGTCGGTTGATTCAAGGGAAAAGCGATCGTGGTAGAGATCGGCGCGATCCGCTCTAGGGTGACTTGAGCCGTCGGTGCATTGAGTCGATCCCGAATATTCTGCAATAGTATTACCCGGCCATCACGGTCGATTTCCCGTGGACTCAGGTAAATAATTTGTAAGTTGAGTGGCTGATTGGGACTAGTGACAACAGCATAACTGACCTTTTGAGCCGGATCGGGTAATTTCCAGCTATCTAATACCACTTCGATTTCTCTGGACAAATTAGACTGAAGTTCGGGAATAGTCGGTGCGATCGGAATGGACTCTTCTGGTAGTTTGCGTAACAGATCGTTTGCCGCTGTGGGGATTTCGACCAGATTGAGCGCGATTGATTCTACTGGTCGTAATAGTTTGAGGGCTAACATTTTCTGATACTGCAATCGTTCGGCATCCGTGTATAACTTGTTGGTAAACACTCGGAGTTGCAGCGCAAGCTTATTACCGCGATCTTGCACTGAAAGTTGACTGATATAGGAGCGGGTTTGGCCTTCGGCGAGAGTTGCAAAGTTTTGTTGCCAGACTTCAGTGGCTGCATTCCGTAGTCGATTTTCTTGCTGCTTGTAGATCACTTCACTGCGAAGTTGTCCAAAGGAGCGAGCCAGAGGAATTGAAATTAATAAAATTGTCACCACAATTAATAGCAATCGGCCAGGTAGACTGCCAATCTGTTTCAAACGACTGGAGGCTGGCACTCGATCCAATAACGATCTGACCCAGGCACTTTCAGGATCTTGAGATCGCCATTCACCAACTTGCTCCCGCACGGGTGTTGAGTCAATGTGTAGGGCTAGAAATACGATCATCGCCGAAAAGGTAATCGCCACAAAATTCGTAAAAAACAGTAATCCGCCACCCTGAGCCACCTGCCAGCCAGTACCTGGATTATTCCGCATCGCAATCCCAATCCCATAGCCGACTACACACAATGGTGGCATCAGAGCTACAGCGATCGAAACGCCTGGAATTGAAGTAACCACCCCTTTAGCTTTTTTGCAAATCGCCACCGCACCTACTGCACCAGAAAATAATGCCACGCCCAAGTCGAGCAAATTGGGTTGAGTTCTGGCGAGAATTTCGCTGGTCATTTCCTTGAACGGTAAAATTGACACCAATAACACAGCAAAAGAGATCGCCAGCGTGCAACTTAAAATTAGATTGATAATTGCCCGCAACGCTAAAATCACATCACCTGCCGCTAACGCTAACCCATTAGCGAGAATGCTCCCCATCAGGGGCGAAATTAGCATCGCCCCAATAATTACGGCGGGGCTATTGAGCACTAAACCAAGGGTGGCAATTCCCGCCGCAAATAAAACCTGAAGCCAGTAGCTAGTGTCTGTCAGCGTCACCGATTGGGCGATGTCCAGATACACTTCTTCTTTTCGGGCCGTGTTGACACCTAGATTCCAGGCGAACCAACTACGTAAATGGGCGATTTTCATTAGCAAAGAACGGTTTCGTTTGGATTGGTTCATATTATTTGAGGAAAGTTTTGACCCGATCGATGTGGGGTCATAGAACTACCCAGGCTCAAACCGATCTTAGTTCATATCGCAATTCTAATTCGCATTATGCTGTTGATACCCACCCCATAGCTACATTGTCTCACTGCAAGCGGTTTCTCGTTCCGAGACACTACGCGAACGATTCGTTAAGCTAGGGGATTCCGACTAGTGGAACAGCGAAAGTTGTTTCACTAATGGGATGGTTGACGCTTCACAGGAAGCCGCTACCTTCGTGGTAGTCTTACGCGATCCTCCCCGTCCGTTTATAGTTTCGGGCAATCCACCCGCAACTTTGATATTTACCGCTGCATTAACATCACGATCGTGTATGGCACCACAGAACAAGCATTCCCACTCTCTGATACCAAGTTCTTTCTTGCTGCTGATGAGTGGGATAAATTCGGTACTGGTATCTAAGCTTCATGTTATGATTTTACATCGCTTCAAGGCGGCTAAAGCCGCGACAGGCTCGACCCCACACTTGAAAGCCGGGGCTTGCACCTCGCTTTCTGGTCATGTCGATCAATTTGCTGTAACTCAATGCTAATTAGTATTATCTGGATTTTGTTGATGGGATTCTTTGTCGGGCAAATCGCTCGACGACTCCAAGCTCCTGCTTTGGTGGGGATGGTGCTGGCGGGGATGATGTTGGGGCCACAAGTCTGGAATGTGATTAGTCCAGAGGTCTTAGGCGCGGCGAATTCTCTGCGGACGATCGCGGTGATGGTAATTTTGATGAAGGCGGGATTGGGACTCGATCGCGAGAAACTGACTCAACAGGGCACTGTGGCGTTGCGGTTGGGTTTTTTGCCTGCGGCAGCAGAAGCGATCTTCGTTGCCCTCGCGGCTGTCTGGCTGCTCAAATTTGATTTCCTGACGGGCTTGCTCCTGGGTTGTATCATTGGGGCGGAGTCTCCAGCCGTCATTGTCCCTGGAATGCTGCGGTTAAAAAGTCTCGGCTGGGGGGTAAAAAAAGGGATTCCCGATGCCATTTTGACGGGTAGTGCCCTATCTGATGTGTTGTTGCTGTTGGTGTTTAGTCTCCTCCTGGCGTTTTTAGGTCAAGGTAGCGCGACAGAAGTCGTTTTACCAGGTGGGATCGTCCTTAGTCCCTGGCAATTATTACCAGTGCAGATAATTATCCAAATTAGCTTGGGTGTACTGTTAGGCTGGCTGATGGCGCGAATATTGGTGGTGTTGTTAGTCCGGCAAAAATGGACTCAAACAGCGGTACAGGATACGCTTGTGGCAGCTAGTTTCGCCCTCGGGCTGGTGGTATTAGCCGATCGAATTCCGGTCTTTTCAGGCTATTTGGCGGTGATGGCGACGGGATTTTTCCTGATTGAGTTCGATCCACCGTTGGCGCGGCGGCTGCGGGGTGGGTTTGATAGCTTATGGACGATCTCCGAAATTATTCTATTTGTGCTGTTGGGTTCGAGTATTCAACTGCATGTATTAGGTGACACTTTGCTGGTAGGACTGGTGGTACTATTTATTGGGACGCTGATTGGTCGATCGTTGGGCTGGTATCTCTCCACAGTGGGCAGTAATTGGACTTGGAGAGAGCGATTATTTTTACTGCCGGGAAATTCGGCTAAGGCGACAGTCCAAGCCGCGATCGGGGCGATTCCGTTGGCGCAGGGGATTACTGGTGGTGAAACTATTCTAGCGATCGCGGTGTTGTCAATCTTGGTGACAGCCCCTATAGGCGCGTGGGCGATTCCCTGGTTCGCACCCAAACTATTAGAACGCGGTGATATCGATCCGACTAAGGTAGCAATTTCCGGTCGGCCAGTTTTGCTGGCTGCCGTGGATAATTCCCCATTAACAGTCGATGTTTTAACCAAGGTGGCTGATTTAGCACGGCGAAGTGATGGGAAGGTTATTGTTCTGTATGTAGACAATTTGGGTGATCGAGTGGCAGTCGCTCAATTACAGGTACAATCGGGGCGACTGCTCTCGGATATTCGGTATGAGTTTCTATGTCTGTCTGGAGCGGTGCCGGAGGAAATTGTTCGCCTTGCCCAAGCTCGGCAAGTAACCGATATTATCATGGGTAAACGAGGCGATCGACCTTGGGCAAGTGTTTTAGTCGGATCTGTTTCCCAGGCAGTCTTAGAAATCAGTCCTATTCCCGTGATTTTAGTCGAATCTCACCACGTAGCGATCGATCTAAATTTACGGGAAAATTAGATACATATTAGCCTAGCTAAACTATGACTGCCGTGCTCGATCCTAGTCTTAATGAACGTCTAACCAAATTTGCCATGTCCTCCCAGCCTGGAGTCTGGGATCATTTGGATAAACAGCAAATAATTCAGGATATTCGCGATCGAATTCACAATCCCTTCCAACTTCAACAGGGCAAACAACCCTTTTGTGGCCCGGCGGCGGTAGTATTTGAACTGATTCGTAAACAACCGGAACGCTACATCGATATCTGCCAAAACTTATACGAGCAGGGTGGTTTCGATGGTTATACCAAGCGAATTGTCGCCGCAGGGAGATTGTGTCGCAGTTATGGCAATCTCCATATGGCGCAAGCTGACTGGATGATCCTGGCGACCCTCCGCGACTGCGCTAATTTACTCGTCCCCATCCACCCCAAAGCACCGCAACTGATCCGCGACATCGGTGGCATCACTAAGCCCTGGGAAGTCAGCCGCTGGGTAAAAGAACTCCTGGGCTACAATCAAACAAAATCCCATCCTACCCCACTAGGAAATGAATTTCGCGCCCTTCTGGAAGCAGATCGGATCATCGATGCTGGTGGTGTCGCCTTTGCACTGATCAATGCTCAGGGGTTATTAGGTAATAATTCTTTTTTTGCCTCGCGCTTCCACCGACTCTATCCCAGTCATTGGGTGACAATCTTAGGCAATATCTCGATCGATCCATTGGCGCAAATTACCGGACATCAGGGCGTTAAAGTCAAGTTTGATATTTATTCCTGGGGTAGAAGAATCCATGTCAACACTGATGCCGCTACAATCAAAGATTATTTTTGGGGTGTGACGGTCGGCAAGTAACTAATACCCCTAGTTGCTATTTACGATCGACTAAAAATCCTACTCAAATTTATCATGAATATTTTTGATAATTGAGTTAATCGATCGTCACAGCTAAAGTCGATCGCGGTAATCTAGAAATTCACCTGTCGATCGATACTGACGCTGGGACTGGTATTTGATGGCAGAATGGAGCGAGATCGATGACTGGCTCGATCGAGTCTGTATTATTTAGGTATATTTTCGCTTCCGAATTCTGAGAGTTAGTGGATATGGTGAGAATGAAAACCCGATTTCCGCTAAATTATATGTCCTATAAATCGTTGGTGTGCCTCTGGCACAAGAGAATCGCGTGTGTCTTGGCTCTAGTTTCTGTTGGTACTGTAGGCAATTCTCTCAGGGCTGAAGCTGGAGAATCGGCGACTGTTAGTTTTAGTGGCTATGTTGCACCCGCTTGTACGGTTGCGAGTATTGATAGTAATACTATCTTACCCTCAGGTGGAACGCCCAATGAGTATATCCTGTTGCGCTGCAATACAGGGGAGGAATATCGACTTGTGGGGCGAGATGCTCCGGTGCATGATAATGGCAATGAGGAGTTTTTGACTGTTGTGCCCTGATCTTTAGTCGATCGAGTCTAGGATGGTTGTCAAGTTCGATCGATGGAGATCGCTACTTTCGATCGAGCTTGGGAAAATATTTGACACGATCTAGTGATTCAAAGTCATTATCTTGTGTCCAGATGATGGCATCATATTTCATTGCGGTGGCATAAATGATGCTATCAGCCAAAGGGAGTTGATACTTGAGTCCATAATAAGCGGCATCGATAGATAGGCGACTATCCAAAACGATTACCTGTCCTTGTTCCATTTGAGCGATCGCGGCTAAGGCTACATCTTCATCGCGTTGACGCAAGATAATTTTGAAAACTTCCGCCAGAGTAATACTGGGAACGATTAAGGCTGAGGTGTTTTCGATCGGTTCGGCGAAATATTCGGCATTGCTATCGCCTGCGAAATACGAAAGCCAAGCAGAGGAATCAACGATATTCATATTCTGTCATTTTCTCTAATCACCTCTGTATCGATTCCGTTGAGGAAGCCTCTCATTTGAGCGATAGGTTTGATTGGGATGAGTTCGATCCGATTGCGATAGGCAATCATTTGAATTTTCTGCCCGGAGACTATCCCCACTGATTCTCTGATTTCCTTAGGAATGACGATTTGATATTTAGATGAAACGATTACTGCATTCATACTAATTTTATCGATAGCGATATAGTAAGACGATAGTGCGATCGATCCTGTTTGTCAATAGACCGAGGTTTCTCGATGCGATCGAAGTGTTGACGAGTAGAATCGATCGCAGTTGGCTAGAAGTTTACTTGTCGATCGTCAATAATTCCACTGATTGAGAATTATAAATTGATTTTCCAATGCGTATTCTGCGGTTTGAATATTCACAATTGCCTTGACAATTGATTGATAACTCATGTTTTTACTGGGATCGGCATCCTGATAAACTGCTATAATTCCAGGATGTACGGGATTGAGTCGATGAAGTTCTAGAAAATCTGCACAATTCCGAGTCAATAGTACCCGACGATCGGCGATCGCATAATTCAAGACAAAAAGATCTAAACGTTTGGTTAGACATGCTTCATTCCCTGTGAGGACATCATATCCTGCTGCTTTGAGAAGATTGACCAAATATTTTGCCTGTGAATCTTCATCCAGCAGCATTCGTAAAGTCACAGATCGACTCCTTCGAGACGATAACGTTCTTCTTTGGCTTCTACCTCAATTAGCGATCGATTTTTTTGGCAATATTCCATAATTTCGGCGATCGATTCTAGGGGTAACTCCCAATTCTCAGCTATTTGGGTCGGAGACAGTTGATTGGCGATGGCATCTTGCCAAACTATTGAGGCGAGTATTTTAGTACCTTTGATATAAAGCTGTTTGCGCCAAGGATGAGAGCGGGCTACAAGATAATGCCAATCTTGAGGGGAATCGATTTTTTGGAGTGAATCGACCAGTGCATCGATCAATGCTAATCGATCGCTTTGCGGCAGTTTACAGGCTTGTTCTGTCAGTTCTGGGAGTAACATTAAAATTTTAATCGATAACTCTAGGTCTTATTTTAACGTAAATCATTGTTAAATGCAGTTGATAAGCGATCGCAACTATAGTGTGGGAGTTGACAATCGATCGCGGTAATCTAGAAATTCACCTGTCGATCGATACTGACGCTGGGACTGATATTTGATATCGATCGAGCTTGTCACAATGATAAAGTGAGAAATATCGCTTTTACTCACTGCTCCTATGACCGAATTGCGCGACCAATTTGATTCTCCGTGGAAGGAGATTCTCGAAGCCTATTTTGAAGACTTCATTCTGTTTTTCTTTGCTCAGATTCACGCAGAAATTGATTGGAATCGCGGTTATGATTTTCTCGACCAAGAGTTACTTCAGGTGGTGCGGGATGCAGAGTTGGGGAGGAGGTTGGCGGATAAATTGGTCAAGGTGTGGAAACTCAGTGGTGAGGAAACTTGGGTTTTAGTTCACATTGAGATTCAGAGCCAAGAGGAAGGTAAATTTGGGGAACGGATGTTTGTGTATTACTACCGTTTGCGGGACAAGTACGATCTACCGATCGCGAGTTTAGCGATACTAGGTGATGATCGGGAGACTTGGCGACCTGAGCCATTTCAGGATGAATTGTGGGGCTGTCGAGTTCAATTTGAGTTCCCAATTATTAAATTACTCGACTACCTCCCCCGCTGGGCGGAATTAGAAGCAAGTCAGAATCCATTTGCAATTGTGGTGATGGCACATTTGAAGACGAAGGAGACTCGGAATGATGCTGTGGCACGGAAGGAGTGGAAGTTTAATCTGACGCGGAGTTTATACGAGCGGGGATATGAGAGAGAGGATATACTTAATTTATTCAGGTTTATTGACTGGATATTGGAATTACCGGAAGACTTGAAACGATCTTTTCGGGATGAGTTAGAAGAATATGAGAGGGAAAATCAAATGCCTTATGTAACTTCGATCGAACGGATGGGCATTGAGCAGGGCATTGAGCAGGGCATTGAGCAGGGAGAAGATCGAGCGACACAAAAGATCGCGCTCAATCTGCTGCGGAAGAATATCCCACTAGAAACGATCGCGGAAGTAACCGGACTGACGATCGACCGATTGCAGCAACTTCAAGCCGAGCAAGAAACAGAATGAGCCAATCGATCATCACTGCTAAAGTCGATCGCGGTAATCTAGAAATTCACCTGTCGATCGATACTGACGCTGGGACTGGTATTTGATGGCTTGGTTGGTAGGGGCGAAGATTGTTGAGAAGGCGATGTAAATGATGGTGAAGAGGATGTGGAAGATGGAGTAGTCGGATTTTGAGTTGGAGTTAGATCTGTCTCTGACAAAATTTGCAGATCTCGATCGAATAAAAATCGATCTCTGATTTCTAGATCGAGAGAAGGTGATTGTTTCCCAATATTACTAGTTGGCGGCAGGATAACTTGAATTTTGTATTTACCAATTGGAATACCATCAATCCTGTATAGCCCAAACTCATCGGTACGGGTCGATTTAACAACAACTCCTTGGGTATTAACTAGTTGTAGTGAAATGTTTGATTTTGTTTGACCTTTTGCATCTCTAATTCGACCTGCAACTCCAAATTCAGCTTGCATAGCAAATTCTACATCAGTAGTCGCGCCACCAGCTACACGAGCAACTCTCGAACTTTTGAGAATACTTAACTCGACAGGTAATTCATTTGGTTCTAATTCTACGACGTAGACCCCATCAGGGATATTGCCCACAAAGAAATTACCTTGACTATCTAAGACACTACTACCAAATGCTCTATCTCCTTGTTTAACAGAAACCGATGCCCCAGATAGATTAAAGCTTGGTAAGTTATCACTATTCAGAATTTTTATTTTACCCGCAATGTTACCGCGACCGCGACTAAAGCTACTAGAATTTGCTGGAACTACACCACCTTGATTAAAGGCTAAATCTGTAACTAAACTAATTGATACTTGGTCGCCACTCGTGCCAGTATTACTACCGAAATTTCGGGCAGGAAAGCCGCGATAGTCGATTCTACCCAGCAATCCAGGTGTAATTTCTAGACTAGCATTAGCTTGGGGACGAATTTCACCGTTGGATAATGCAGCACCAATGCCCCAGCTAATATCCCCTGGTTGCTGACCGCCAGATGTCAATAGGAAAGAGTAAAGTGGACTATTATTGTCTCCAAAACTGTAGCTAAAAGAACCCTGTAGACTGGGATCGAAAGTATAGGAAAGGTCAACTATATTATTTTGGGGAGAACCAGCGAAGGAAATTCGGGTTGGCGTAGAAGGTTGATAATAGATATTGTAGAGATATTCGGCATTGCTCCCTGGACGACCAAAAATTGAAACGTTATTAGTAGGTCGCCAATTGAAAGATGGTAGAATATAACTAACAAAAGTGCTGCTGTCTTGGCGTTCGCGATAATTTGCACCAATATCTAGATCGCTTCCGACGCGATAGCTCAGATCTACTCCCCGATTGAATCGATCGCGTGTTTCGTTGACAGTGTTATAGTTAGCTGGGAAATAATCTGCACTTCCCTGCACTCTAATAGCATTGAGATTGAGATTAAAATCGGTGCTGTAAGCAGTTTTCCCCAGGCTAGATTGACCGATACTTGCCGATACGACTAGCGGATCGAGGACTCTGGCGATCGCGCCTACCTGACCTTGATATATGTATCTGTCGCCATTATTTTGGGGTAGATACTGTACTGCTCCTTCTAGAGTTAAACCATCACTGATACCTTGACGAACTTGATAAAAACCTGTGAATTTACCGCGATTATTGTCCGAGTTATTATTTAATCCTAAAGCACCATTGGCTAAATTGCCGATCGCCCCAGCACCCACTAACTGAATCGATCCGTTAACTGGTAATAATAAATCAGAGGTATTAAAATTAAACTTCCGAATTTCACTCGGAGTATTGAGATTGCGTCTGTCGAAAATTAGTAATTCAACTTCATTTAAACTGCTGGATGATAGATTGACATCGGGAAACTCGTAATAGCCGCTTAAACCTACCTGTTGCTGTCGAATCACCGCTCCACCTACCCGCAGGAGCACGATACTAGTCGGCGGTACGAAACCGCGAAAAGTTTGAATCGGAAAAGCGCGACGCGGTAATAATTCAGTGGCTTGGTTGGCTTCAAAAAACCTTTCTGGTGGCAAGTTGGTAAATCCTAACTGCACCCCAGTTAAACTGATCGAATTCAGCAGGGGATGAAGGCTAATATCCTGCTTACCGATTTGGTAGCCAAAATTACCGCTACGATTGTAGAGGAAATATTCTGATAATTCGGTAGTGTTATTAAAGTTGGTATCTAAACGGAGTCGCCAAGCATTATCTAAAAATCTACCAGTTAATAAGCTCGAACTTCGCAGATCTGTACTCCCGCCAATGCGGGTATTACTATCTAATTGTTGTCGGAGAGTAGAAATGCTATTTGATGGGGGTGAAAATTCGGGCTTAAGGGTTTCTTGAACGATCGGTACTTTGCGCCCCGTACGCCAAGGTAGATCGATCGAGATCGCAAAATCTAACTGGTTGAACTCAATTTTGGTATATATTTTCTGCTCTAAGATTGGTGCAGATATGTATTCTATCCCTTGGATATCTTGAATATCTTTGGGAGTGAGTTCTACTAGCCCGATCGGGGTTTTTAGTTTAATTTGGTTGCCAAGTTTATCAATTTTAATATCTGCTAATTTACTAAATTCTTCGAGGGGAATTAGCAAAACATTGTTTTGACGAATAATATCTAAGTTACCAACTTCTTTACTGCCAAAAAAAATACCGATCGGGATGGGCTTATCGGTATTCGGAAAAACCGTCTCGGGGATCTGGGATTGGGAGATCTCGGTATTTTGAGATGGTAGGTTATTTGTTTGGGCTGATGCGACATTCTCACACCCACCGATCGAACTTCCAGCCAAAATCATGGCAGCAAAACCGATCTGAAAAGCTCTCAGAATAAAATGCTTTTGCTTGAACGCGATCGAGAGTAAGTAAATGCCAATTTCTGACTCATCTAATTGTAAATAAATATGATTTTTACTTGACTCTATCTCTGCATTGTTGAGCAAATTGATATCCAACCAATCAAAGTTTTTTCGATCGCAAGAGGTCGGATTGCACTTAAAACCTGTCTGAGAATTCATAATAACTTATCTCGCCCATTCCCTGGATTAAATCCAATTATTTTTTACTATTACTACTAGCTTCAATAGTAAAAGGAACACCTTGATTAATTGTTCCATCCCCTAACTTCCCATTAACACTTAAAATGTATTTACCTGGAGGTAAAGGCTTATTAATTGCCAATCCCAAAGTACGGCGGGTATTTGGTAAAACAGGAGAGCTAGGTAAGAAACCTGCATCTAGAACGTTATCTGGTAATTTAAAATTCGGTTGACCGAGATTATCGAAAGTTTTAATTGCTCTCTCACCAGGATAATTCGCAGCGGAATAAATAGCGTATTGTCCTAGTAGTTTGACATGGGAACTACCTTGGCTAGAAATATCAAAACTTGCAGTCGTTTGTGTGGGTTTAGAATTAATCACAACAGAATTGAGAATGCCTTTTTTCTCGACTTTTCCCACATGACCATAAACAGCGATCGAAAGTTGTCCGACTGCGGCAATTTGAGAACCAGCAACATTTTCTTGGGTGGGAATTTTTGGATCGGCGAGGGAAGTTCCTTCAACAGTGATTAAGGCGCGATATTCTCCAGGTTGGGGTTGGATGCGTGGGCGAATCGAAAATCGGATTGTTTGGCTTTTATTGCCAGGAATGGTAAATTCTGAGGGGTTAATAATCATCCACCGATCGAGGCTTTGTTCGTTAGAGGGGATCAGTTTTAACTGATTTTTATCATCCGTATCCCAGTTGTGGACAGTCAATTTAATTTTTACCGGAGCGGATTCAATATTAATTACCCGCAAAGTGTGGGTAGTAGATTTACTCGGATCGATTTTAATGGTCATCCCCGAAGGGCTAATCCCTAACCCAACCGCCCAGGCAGAAAATTGTTGACTAAAGCTAACTAAACTAGTAGAGATAATCGTAGCTAATAAGGTGTGAGTTAGGCGTTCTATCGTCAATTTCATAATTCGTCGATCGAATATTAAATAAATCTAAAAAATAATCTATCTCTTTAATTAATACGGGTTACACGTATCAATAACTTTCCGCTATATTTACCAGAAAATCTAACCTGAGATAAATCGAGCGCGACCGTAGCAGTACCCTCAATAATTTGGGTATTAGTGTTAGTATCAGTGCTAATAGATTGAATCTGCTTGGGTGTGACCTGAGCAGTTATTGTTGGGTTATTGACATTGGTTACACTAGCAAGAGGATCGATCGTGTAGGCTACCTGAATCTGATTCAAGGCGATGCTCGATGGAATTTTCAACTGCCACGTAATATCCCGAGTCACTTGAGTTTTAAAGGGGCTAAATCCCGCCGTCAGATCGCTACCAAAGGCAGCTAGTTCGACCAGAGAGCTATTAGCATTTAAAATTTCGGCAAGATTAATAGCAGGAAGAGTGACTGTCTGATGACCGCTCAGAAAGACGCTATCTGTAAGATTTTGATTGGTTTGGGCACGTGCTGGTAGTGGCAATAGGACAGCACATACTCCCCAGCAGACCGCTAGAGTAATTAGTTTCATGATTTGCTTGGCAGAAACTAAACTGATAGGTAGGATGGAATTGCTTTCCTACCCACAGTCGGAATATAAATAGATAGACGACATTCCCTTAGTTGTAGGCGTGGCTTAATTACTAGTGGCAGTAATTTTAAATTTCACCCCTGTGTAAGTGCCACTACGTTTGGCATCAGTCAGATCGAATGTTAGCCGAATATTCCCTGTGGTAGGTGTGGCTAATCCAGGTGCGGGGAGATTTCCGGTAGTAGTCGCAGTAGCCAGAGCATCTGTTCCTTTAGAAACATTGACCGCAGTCAACAGCAAAGTATTTCCAGTACCAGGTCCAGTACCTGTATTAGTAGTAGTGCTATTTTCGGCAACGGCAACTTCGATATTACCGTTGCTACCACCTGTACCCCAAACAGCAAAGGCATTTTTTGTGTCACAGCTTTGACTACCGACTGTGTAGGGCGAACTGGTAAACTGGCTAGGGGTAAAACTTTTAGAAATACTCCCAACAGCAACAGTACCCGTACCTGTGTTATCAATGGTTGCAATACCAGCGAGTGTACCTACACTAACATTAGGACTTGTAGTCAATGCCGCAGCCGGAAAGTTGCAGACAAATTTGCTGAAAGTTTTCAGATAAATTACATCGGGAATACCTACTTCAAGATCTGAAGTGGCATCTACCGCAGCCGCAGGTAATATCAGCAATGCTTGAGTTGCTGTCAGCATGGCGGCTCCCATCGCCAATAGGTGAGAGTACATGGTCATAATTTCTGAGTTTCCTGAAGTTGGATATACCCCACTAGCAGGAAGCAAGGAATAGCCAAACTTGACCGAAATTCCTTGCTCCAGTGGTGCTAATGGTAAAAAATGAATAACCGATCTAACTATTGGCTGATAGCACTAATTTTGATTTTGCCGCCAGTGTATGTACCGCTACGAGTAGCATCAGTGATATCTAAGTCGAGACGAATATCACCTTTGTAGGGAGTAGATAAACCAGGTGCAAGTTTAGTTTTTTGGGTATCTGTTGCCATAGCAGTACCATTCTCTTGAACGTAGATGTTTGATAATGTCATTTCTGGTACTCCAGCACCAGCAGCAATACCATTATGAGTCAAACTATTATCATCAACAGCAACATTAACTTTAATCTCTCCATTAGTTCCACCCGTACCCCAAACAGCAAAGGCATTAGTGGCATCACATTTCTGAGATGCGAAGGTGAAAGGAGAAGTAACGCCAATATTGGCATTTTTACTAATACTGCCGACAGCAACAGTACCTCCAGTAGCTTCAATAGTTGCAGTGCCACTAACGTCAGGATTTACTATTGCTGGAGCAATCAACGAAGCAGCAGGGAAATCGCAGATGAACTTGCTAAAAGTCTTGAGATAAATGACATTAGGAATATTGACTTCGACATCGGGAGTAGCCTCAACAGCGCGGGCGGTTTCAGCAAAGGTTGCAGTAGCACAAGCAGCTACACAGGCGAGAAAGCAACGGGTAGAGAAGTTCTTCATAATTGGCACTTAGGATTGTTACAATGGAATGAAATCAATGTTTTTGTCAGTGTGCCAGCGAGAGATTTAGCAGTTTGACCCAGTGCGAGATCGTGCTGGTGGCAAAATTCGCTGGTATCGATCGCGGTACGCTTTACTCCTGCGAGTTGAGTACTATCGACTTGCTAGTCTTTCGTAGCTGATGTCTGCAATATTACATGAGTCGATCGAGCTTTGTCAGTACCTCAAAGTACCTCAACTACAAATAACCGTGATTTGGCTTAGGTTCTAAAGATTTGCTTAATGATTGGCGCGTGGCGCGTGCATTTTTTACCACTCGATCGACTACTACCAGCGATCGTGCTATATGAATTTATACGCTGATACTCAATTTTCCGGCAGAGAGACTACGCCAATGGGATGAACGGGAGCGATCGGTGACATAAGGGTACCCACAAGGGGCACCCCTACAAGTTAATCGTGTAGGGGTGCCCCTTGTGGGTACCCTTATGTCACCGATCGCTAGTATATTTAAACTGGTGGAAGATGTGAGCATACAAAATTCAGCGAATAATTTTACTGTTATTAGGTGGAAAATAGGCAACAAAATAGATTAATTTCTTGCAATCGATCGCTGACACTCGATTGCCTGCTGAATTTAATTTGCAAAATAATCCCTTTGAGTGCGGGGACTAATCTTTGATAATCTGGCGATCGAGGGCATGAGAGAAATAGATTGGATCGGTGATTTTCATTGTCCCAGCGATCGATTTAAAATTACTGAATTAGGAGAATAAATAAAGTGGAATATAAAGGCGGACTGTTTGAGGTTTTAGCAAAGATCAAAGCTAAGCCAGGTATGTATCTTGGTCATCGATCTATATCAGATTTATTTGTCTTTCTCTCTGGATATAAAGTTGCTAGACGCGAATTAGGAGTCCAACTAACCGAGAGAGAGTTGGCATTTTATGAAAATTTCCATGAATTTATTCAAACTTGGTATCAAATTAATAACTCTAATTCCTGGTCAAAGATTGTGATGCTTCATTGTACAGATGAGCAACAGGGATTCGTTGGCGTAGCCTCTCTGAAAGAGAATCGATTCTTTGAACTACTAACAGAATTTGAAACCCGATCTCCAGATCTTCCAATATCTCCACCCCGAAATGAGTTAGCCAAGCTATAGTTCTCACCATTTTAGAACATCGATCGACTACTCCCAGCGATCGTGCTGTATTAATTTATACGAAAATACTCGATTTTCCGGCAGAGAGACTACGCCAATGGGATGAACGGGGATGAATAAGGTCGATCTGGAGTACTTCGGGATGGTTAATGGGTTCGATCGATTCTAGATGGTGATTTTCCATCCGATTCAGATCGATCGGCTGGACTTTTGGCGAAACGAATCAATCCTCACTCAACTCGAAATGATACAGTAAATTTTCAGGATTCAGAAAGTACTATCATTTTTCTGACTTTTTTCTAACTTTTTTCCGAGCATAGCTACACACAGTAGATGCTACACTAGCAAAGGAGTAGTTTTTATGTTGTGATGCAACTATCCGATGCGTTAAATTTGTTAGATCGCTTCATGGTAGAAAAGCGAAGTAGAAAGCTCAATCCACTAGAGCGAGAAATTTTGGCGAGAGCATGGGAAAACGCCAACTATCGAGATATTCCAGACTATCAAGAGCAGACAATCAAAAATAATGCTGTTCGTTTGTGGAAGCAGCTATCCCAACTGCTGAACAAAAAAGTTAATAAACAAAACATCCGTCAGCTATTAGAAGACTTAGATCTTGATTGGCGATTGCTGGAAAGACTACCGATTGAGTCGATCGATATTACTCGGCGGGACAGATTTTTTGGCAGAGTGACGGAACTGTGTCAATTGCAAATCGCCATTCTCACTGAACGAAACTATCGTGATCAGTCAAAGCAGCATCAGCGATTTTGGCTTTATGGGATGAAGGGGATTGGCAAAACAACCCTCGCCCGAAAATTAGCCGAAAATCTTGCCCCAAAATTTGAGCAGATTATCTGGATTTCCCTTGCCGATGCGCCGCCATTATTAGATTTTCTAGAGATCGTTGTCAGGGAGGTAGCTGGAGGTCGAAAATCTAAATTATCCCGAAATTTACCAATGGCGATCGATAAAATGATCGGTTATTTACAGCAAAAAGATTATCTGTTTTTTGTAGATAATGCCGATCCTATTTTTGGTGAAGTTAGTTCATTGAACCAAAGTATAGTTTCAGATTATACTAGACCTCCTGCGAAAGTATCAAGCGATCGCCTGTTGTGATGATAAATATATCTCGTAATTATAGATTCCTGCAATTAAATTAATTCTTAACCCAAATCTCCGTCTTCGATTTCTATATCTCGATGAGAGAATTCTGAATA
>JBGSPI010000050.1:0-23116 GCA_041738715.1 Chamaesiphon sp. | reverse complement strand
ACACGTTGTAAAGTTATGTTAAGGCGATCTCCCAAAGTGTTGATATTGGGTTGTTTCAATGTGCCAGTTAGATGCTAGATAAATTTGTCAACATCTCCAAAAATGATTATTTATGGGCAAGTTTGAAGCAGTGAGCGATGTTAAGGAGTCGATCCTATCGCAGTTTTATTCGATCGCCAGGTATCATTTATGGGCAAGTTTGTAAATTCATCCAGGAGACTTTGTAACAATTATTTGCAACGTGTCCTATTTTGCGAGTATCTCGGCTGTACCCCATCGATCTCACGCCATCCTGATTGCTCAGGAGCAACAATTACTCGATTGAGATGGCAATCTCGATGGGATTGTCAATGATCTCACGCGAACCGCTCAGAATACTGCTCGGTTATTGAGAAGATCGAACTCTTTGTCTGCGTACCTCATATAAGATCAGTGCAGCCGCCGTTGCCACATTGAGTGATTCCACTGTCGTTTCCATCGGAATTTTCACCTGAAAATCAGCTAGTTTAGCTAACTCGGGATGCAATCCGGCACCCTCATTGCCGAGTAAAATTAGTGTGGGCGATCGAAAGTCTACATCCCAGTAGCTCGTTTCTGTGTGGGAAGTAGTCGAGACAATTTGCACACCTTGTTGCTGGTAATTGGTGATTAATTCGGGCAGATTGTCGCTCACACCCATCGCTAGCCGAAACCATTGTCCGGCTGAGGCTCTCAAGACTTTAGGATTGTCTAAATCTACACTATCTTGACTGACCCATAACCCATCTGCGCCGACTCCTGCCGCTGTGCGAATCATGGTGCCCAAATTGCCAGGATCTTGGATGGTGGCGAGGACGAGGGTTAAATCAGCGGGAATGGATGGTGTCGGGAAAGCAAGTCTAGGTGCGATCGCGATGACTCCATCTGGGTTTACAGTAGTAGCGAGCGCTTTCATCACATCATCACTGACTAATTCTACTCGATCGCTGAGAGTGCTGGCGATCGAGCATAATTCGCCATGTTGTGCTTGCCAAGTTGGGGTATAGCACAAAGTTGTCAGGGGATAGTTGACAGCATTAGCTTCTTGAATTAGATGTGTTCCTTCGACCAAAAATAACTGCTGTTCTCGCCGCTCTTTGGCACTATGTAGTTTTCTAATTTGTTTGATCAGGGGATTTTGGGTACTGGTTAACATTATCTTAGACATGTGGAGATCGAACTCGATCGGGTGGCTGTTGTGCAATTACTGGTAGAGAGAACTACTCCGTTAGGGTGAGCATTTGTACTTTGTACAATCTCGATCGAGTGCTAGTTGTTTAATTACTGGTGCTGAGAACCCAGACCCCCCCGTTGGTGGAGGCTGTGCCGTCTTGATGCGCTTTTTACGTCGGGGAACCCGACGAGCGCGCATCGCTCCCCCAAACCCCCTCCAAAGGGTTTAGATAGTGAGTATCGACATGGATATCGCGTAGTTTTCCCAGGATAGATTAATTGGGGGCTTCCAAACTAGTTCTATCGGAAGTAAGTTAGACTATCATCCTCGATCGATTAGTACAAATAGTTACCTTAACAGGGGTACCCACTACTGGGTTAAGTTTTTGGTTTCGCAGTGGTTTTTTTCGCTGTGGTGGTTTTAGTTCTCGTCGTTGTTGCTTTCTTGGTGGTTGTGGTGGTTTTCTTGGTAGTTGTGGTGGTTTTTTTAGTGGTTTTCTTGGCTGCGCCGCCTTTGGCTATCAGCAAACTGAGGGCGGTTTCGAGACTAATTCCTTCCACTGTCTCACCTTCAGGGATGCCGACGTTGGTTTTGTCATGCTTGATATATTTACCGTAAGGCCCATCATAAATCGCCACGGGTTGGTCATCGTCGGGATGATTGCCAATGACTCGGAGGGGTTCTTTTTTGCCTCTAGCCCCACGGGTTGCTTTGGGTTCGGCTAAGATGGCGACTGCGCGTTCGAGGGTGACAGTGAGGACATCATCGGGTGCTTTGAGCGATCGATATTCCTTTCCTTCTTTACCGCGATCGTACAGGATATAAGGGCCAAATCTACCTAGATTAGTTTGCAGCTTACCACCAGTTTCGGGGTGAACGCCCAAACTGCGGGGGAGTTTGAGTAACTCGACGGCGATTTCTAGGGTGAGATCTTCGAGTTTCATCCCTTTGGGGAGGGAGGATTGTTTGGGTTTTTTCTTACTATCTTCTGCTTTGTCGCCTAGCTGGACGTAGGGGCCAAATGGCCCTAATTTGGGGTAAATCGGTTCGCCTGTTTCGGGGTGATTGCCCAGGGTATCGGGGGTGCTACTCTTTTGTTTGAGTAGCATTTCGATGGTTTCTGGGGCTAAGTCGGCGGGGGTAAGATCTTTGGGAATGGAGGCATTACCGGATTCGGTTTCGATAAATGCACCAAATTTACCAATGCGGACTTTCACATCGAGGTTTTCGAGGGCGATTGTCCGTGCTAGGGTAGCATCGATGCTGTCAAAACCCTGTTTAACTTGAGTTTCTAACCCTTTTTCACCGAGATAAAATTTCTCCAAGTAGGGGAGCCACTGAGTAGCTCCAGTGGAAATATCATCAAGGGTTTGTTCCATCCGGGCGGTGAAACTCGGATCCACTAAATCTTGGAAGTGTTTCTCTAATAGGGCTGTCACTGCAAAGGCGGTAAAACTGGGCACGAGGGCATTGTTTTGCAGTTGAGCATACCCCCGATCGATAATCGTGCCGATGATGCTGGCATAAGTGCTGGGACGGCCGATCCCTTCACTTTCGAGCATCTTGACTAGGGATGCTTCAGTATAGCGGGCGGGCGGTTGGGTTTGATGATCGATCGCGTCTAGTTTTTTACAGTCGGGGTGGTCGCCTTTAACTAATGGTGGGAGAATGATTTCTTGATCTTCGATCGCGGCATTAGGATCGTCGGAGCCTTCGACATACGCCCGCAGATAGCCAGGGAAATCGATTCGCTTACCGGAGGATCTAAATCCGGCGTTCTCGACGTGTAAATCGACGCTGAGTTGGGTTTGACGAGCATCGGCCATTTGGGAGGCAACTGTCCGTTTCCACACTAAATCGTAGAGTTGGAGTTCTTTGGCGGCGAGTCCAGTCTCTTTCGGTGTCCGAAAACTACTCCCAGCCGGACGAATGGCTTCGTGGGCTTCTTGGGCACCTTTGGCTTTGGTGCTATATTGGCGCGGTTTGGGGCTGAGATATTCTTGCCCATACTTTTCTAGCACACAAGCACGGGCAGCTTCGATCGCTTGTTCGGATAAATGGACTGAATCTGTCCGCATATAGGTAATATAGCCCTGCTCATACAAGCTCTGGGCCACACGCATGGTTTCCCGCGCTGAGAGGCGAAGTTTGCGATTGGCTTCCTGTTGGAGCGTCGATGTCGTAAATGGTGGGGCTGGTTTACGGGTGACGGGTTTCTCTTCCAGTCCTGTCACTGTCCAAGTTTTACCTGTCAGACTCTGTTTGAGTGCGGTTGCTTCTGTGCCATTGAGGACTTTGACTTTTTTCCCCGCTAACAGATTACCTGTATTTGGATCGAAATCTGCCCCTGTGGCAATCTTCGTCCCATCTACAGTAATTAATTTCGAGTCGAACTCGGCTTTATTTTGCGCCAAAACTGCTTTCAAGTCCCAATATTCCGCCGACTTAAATGCCCGTCGTTGGCGTTCTTTGATCACCAACAACCGCACCGCCACTGACTGTACCCGCCCCGCTGACAAACCCCCAGCAATCTTCCGCCACAATAGGGGGGAGAGTGTATAACCCACCAACCGATCTAAAATCCGGCGGGTTTCTTGGGCGTGAACGATTTGTTCGTCGATATTGCGGCAATTTTTCAATGCCTTTTGGATGGCTTCTTTGGTAATCTCGTGAAATACCATCCGTTTCGTTGGCACTTTGGGCTTGAGTAGCTGTAATAAATGCCAGCTAATACTTTCACCCTCGCGATCTTCGTCCGTCGCCAGAATCAGTTCATCGGCACCTTTGAGGGCTGCTTTTAGCTCCTGCACGATTTTGCGCTTGTCTTTGGGGATGATATATAGCGGCGCAAATCCATCCTCAACATTGATCCCCAAGTTCGCCCATTTCTCAGATTTATACTCTGGAGGGATTTCTTCCGCTGATGGGGGAAGATCTCGCACATGTCCCATCGAAGCTTTTACTACATAACTCGATGGCAAAAACTTACTGATGGTGCGGGCTTTGGTTGGCGATTCGACGATAACGAGAGTTGACATGGGACGGGGGGACTGGGGGACTGGGGGACTGGGGGACTGGGGGACTGTGCTTCTGCTGAGGCAGACGCTACGCGTTGGCAGAGCCTGCGCTTTGCGCTTACGGCTGCGCTCAGCAACCAGGGGACGGGGGGACTGGGTGGTACTGATGAGTTAATCTTTGTTAATTCTCGTAATCGGATAAATCCTGGTAGGAGTTGGGGGTTGAGTGTAGTAATGCTCGATCGAAGGTACTTATTCAGTCAAGTTGAGATATATTTGGTCGTTTGTCAAGGGGTTCGATCGGCAAATATTGCGATCGCAGGACGATCGATCTACAGTAAAACCTCATCACAGCATACCTTTTTGGCGGTTACACTTAAATATGGTGGATCGATCGAGATCTTGATAAATCTCTACACGAGGGGGATGGGGGGACTAGGGGACTGGGGGACGGGGGGACTGTCAACTTTCAACTTTCAACTTTCAACTGTTCCCTTTCCCCTACCCTCTACTCAACAAATCGAAAATATTGCAATCCCTCTAAAATACCCGCAGCGCAGTCGCCTACTGCTAGATAGTGGTAATCAAAAGGGTGGAGTTCAGACCATAAGCGTAACTCAGGTTGAGCATTACCGACAATGATGCCGCGTTCTTTGCCGTACTTGAATAGAGAAATATCATTACCTGAATCTCCACAAACCACTGTATTGACTTCGGAAATTTGCCAGACTTCTCGCAGAAACTGGACAGCATTACCCTTATTCCCGCCACGGGGGATAATATCTAGATCCCTATTACCACTATAAATAATTTCTACATCTAGTCTCTGCTGTTCGAGCAGTTGTTGTAGTTGAGGCAAAACTGCGGCAGCAACATTGGGGGAAAGATAATAACTAAGTTTAAATGGACGTTGTTCTGATTGGGGTTGGGGTTCCAAGTCGGCAAATTGACAAGCAATGGCAAAAATCTGTTCGCGGTTCCAATTTTGATTCAGCCGATCCGCCCAGCCTGAATCTGTGGTGAGGGTATTACCTAGATAGATTTCAGTCCCGACGGATGAAATCAGGGCATCTGGAGCGAGTAAGTGTTCAGTATTAGCTAGTTCTTGGTACAATACTGGCGATCGACCTGTGGCATAGACTATTTTAGTTCCCTGAGTCTGACGATATCGATCGAGTAGCTGTAATAGTGGTGGTAGTGCTTCATCATTGCCAACGAGGGTGCGATCGAGGTCTGTGACTAGTAATGATAACTGTGTGAGAGAACCCATACGAACTGACAATTCTGAATTTTGTAGATGATTGACAACAGGCGAAGTAGATCTTCGCAACGTTTTCCAGACTAACATTTTTGTCATAAAAACGCAGAGTGTATGGAAAAACTTCGATAAACTTTGTATGATCTGTCTATGAATGATTATAAACAACTCTTGATAATCTGTAACTTAAAATAGACACATAACTTAGATGATTAATTATACCGATGGTTGCTTGAGAGTAGGTCAAACTGCTCCGAATTTCACCGCTACTGCTGTAGTCAATCAGCAGTTTCAGCAGATTAAGCTATCTAGTTATCGCAAGTATGTAGTTCTATTTTTCTATCCACTCGATTTTACTTTTGTTTGTCCGACAGAAATTATTGCTTTTAGCGATCGGTATGCCGAATTTCAGGCTTTGAATACAGAAATTCTAGGTATTTCTGTTGATAGTGAATTTTCTCACTTGGCTTGGATTCAAACTGAACGAAAAATGGGTGGTTTAGGTGATATTAATTATCCACTAGTATCCGATCTAAAAAGAGAAATTAGTACAGCATATAATGTCCTCGATCCAGAATTGGGTGCAGCTTTACGCGGGTTATTTATTATCGATCGGTCTGGGATTATACAATATGCGACGGTAAATAATCTCGCCTTTGGGCGCAGCGTCGATGAAACTTTGCGCGTCCTCCAAGCGATCCAACATGTCCAAGCCAATCCCAATGAAGTTTGTCCGGCAAATTGGCAACCTGGAAGTAAGACAATTAATCCCGATCCCATTAAATCCAGAGATTATTTTGCAGGAGCATAATGGAAGCAATAAGTAAATTCCAAGGACTAATTAATCGACGTTTCTTTGACAATCTACTACCAATTCCCGCTCAAAATGAGATCGAGTTGGGATCGATCGCACCGGAGATCCAAATTTATGATGTGCGAAACGATCACCAAATTAAACTCTCCGACTATCGGGGAATTCAGCCTGTAATTTTATATTTTACGCGCATCTTTACCGATCGACAGTATTGTCCATTCTGCTACCCACATATCCAAGAAATGAACCAACGCTATGGGGAATTTGTTGATCGAGGAGCAGAGGTATTAATGATTACTAGTACCGATCGAGAACAGAGTAAGATAGTGGTGCGAGATCTAGATTTACAAATGCCCCTGTTAAGCGATCCTAGTTGCGCTAGATTTCGCCGCTACCATGTAGGGCAAGCTCTTGGCGCACCGTTGCCAGCACAGTTTATTCTAGATCGAGAAGGGCGAATTGTTTTCAAGCACTTGTTCTCATTTATTCATCATAATGCCGATGTCGATCTGCTGCTGGATTTGATCTAAATTTTGGCTGCATATTTATGCTATGGTAGGTAGCTAGAAATTGAGGTGCATTAATGAGCAAAAATCTAGTTAATTTTAGTTGGTTACTTGGTTCTATTGTCATCGGTTTATTCTTACCACTAACTATTAGGACAAGTGCAGCAATTGCAGTTGCTAATTCAGGCGATCGACACTCTATCCACAAAGAGATTGCTTTAGCCATAAATAAAGCTGAAAAAACAATTGTGACTCGTTCTGGCTTAAAATATATCCAGATCAAAGCAGGTAATGGAGCTAAGCCCAAAAAGGGGCAAACAGTTTTTGTTCACTATACTGGTACCCTAACTAATGGTAAAAAGTTTGATAGTTCTCGCGATCGCGGTCAACCTTTTAGTTTTATACTAGGCGAAGGACAAGTAATTAAAGGCTGGGACGAAGCTTTAAGCTTGATGAAAGTCGGAGATCGACGTAAATTAATTATCCCCCCCCAATTAGGTTATGGGGCGGCTGGTGCTGGCGGTGTAATTCCACCTAATGCTACCCTAATTTTTGATGTCGAATTGCTCAAAATTGGCAAATAAAAGCCCGATATACTGTCCGATTGGGACAGTACATTCGGACTTGTCAAGTGTCAACTGCTCGCACTGAGCTTGCCGTGGCGTAGCGTCTCCGTAAGGAGAAGTGTCAACTATTTACCAAATCCTTGACCCGTTGCCGCCAAGCACTTAGTAAAATCTGCCCGTAACTTAGTTTCATCAAGATCTCGCCCAATAAAAACTAATTCATTTTTCCGTTGCTCATCAACCCGCCATTCTCGATCGGGTTTACCGTCAAAGAGCATGTGAACCCCTTGAAAAACAAACCGTTGATTTTGCCCTTGGATATTTAAAATCCCCTTCATCCGAAAGATATTTGGGCCTTGAGTCTGTAACAAATTGCCCAACCAGACCTCAAGTTTATTAATATTTATTGCGCCTGGAAGAACTAATGCTACAGACTTAACTGACTCATCATGAACGTGAGCTTCTTCGCCCAAAAAGTCAGGATCGATCGATAGTGCGTGGGATAAATCAAACCCGCCAACGTCTAGCACTGCATCCATACTTACTTGGGCATCTTTGGTCCGATAAATCTTCGCCATTGCATTCATATTACGAATTTTGTGTTCGAGTTCATCTAACTCGGTAACAGTGACTAAATCGGTTTTATTAATCAAAATTGTATCGGCAAAAGCAATCTGCTCTTGCGCTTCATCTGCATCCCAGTGAAGCTGAATATGTTTGGCATCTACGACTGTCACTACCGCATCTAAGTGAGTTTGTAAACGCACATCTTCATCAACAAAAAAGGTTTGAATTACTGGTGCCGGATCTGCCAAACCAGTTGTTTCAATTACCAAATGATCGAATTTATCCCGCCGTCGCATTAATTTCTCAATGATTCGCACCAAGTCACCCCGAACTGTACAACAAATACAGCCATTATTCATCTCAAATATTTCTTCATCGGTACTGATAACTAATTGATTATCGATGCCAATTTCACCAAACTCATTGACGATTACAGCAACTTTTTTGCCATGTTCGTAGGTGAGAATATGATTGAGTAAGGTAGTTTTACCTGCGCCTAAATATCCAGTCAATACAGTCACTGGCACAGTTTGTCTGGATGGGTTATCTGTAGTATTTATCATGAATGTTTAATAAATGATGATTCCATCTAAAGAGAATGATTATCATTTTAAGCTAAATCGGCTCGATCGATCCGGCACTGCTCGAACTGGATTGTATCATTATAGATAAATAACAGATTATGCTCTGACTACAATCCATTGCCCTGAAACCTCGGCACCTAACCCCTGACTGAACGTAGAAGTACGAGTGCGATTGGGGGCATCAATTAAGGAAATAACTGCTTCGATTTGATTAAATGTCGGCATATTGCCCAAAGTCTGGGCGAGAAAACGGCGAATGACTCTGCGCTGAAGAGCTAGGGGTGTAGATCTGAGCAGATGACGATCGAGTTTCGCAACTGCACCCTCGACGATGATAGTCTGTTGGCACAAATCTTGCGCTAATAACTCCAAATACTCAACATCAGCCCGGAGCAATTCGGCTGTACGGGCTAATTGACTTTCTACCTGCGGATTAAAATCGGCAACTAGTTTAGGGATAATTTCATGTCTGAGCCGAACGCGGGCGTACTTCCGATCGCGATTATAGACATCTTCCCACACTGGCAATTGATAATCTTGACAAAATGCACCTGTTGCTGTGCGATTAATTTCCAGTAACGGGCGCACCAGTGTAACTCCGCCTGTCAATTGTCGTTGCCAAGATAAGGCACTCAAACCATCAGCACCAGCACCACGAATCAAGTTGTAGAGCAGGGTTTCTGCTCGATCTGTTTGGGTGTGACCGGTGACGATGTAAGTACTGCCATTTGCCTGTGCTAGTCGAATCAAAGCTTGATATCGCCACTCCCGTGCGGCGGCTTCAGTTTCCGGCAAATTAGCCGTAGTTTCACAATAGAAGGGTAATTGCCATAGTGCGGCAACTTGGGCAACTCGATCGGCAATGCCGATATCCTGCGTCCAACCATGATCGCAGTGAACGACTGCTAACTGCCATTGCCAGCGTAATTGTAAGTCTCGCAGTAATTGCCCCAGGCACAACGAATCCTGTCCGCCAGAGACAGCGATCGAAATATTTGCACCGACCGGAAGTAACTGTCGATCGATTAAAATCTGGTGAATCTGACTATGTAATGGTGTCCAAGGCATCCGTCAAATAGCTAATTGCTATACTATAAAACGACGAGCGAGCGAATAGGTTGAGCTATTATACCAATGTCGCGGTAGCTAGTCGTTAGGGTATAACTGTAATGAGCCACCAAGGTTTTGCTGCTACTGTGCGGCAGCAGCCACACCCATTAATTCGATCACATCAACTTTTTTGAGTGAGTTTCGGTTGGGAATTAGTAGTTTTATCATCTAGTCTAAATTAGAAAATGCAACGGATCGACCAAGATACATTTGAGATCGTCAGAGGCATCATTGCCAGAAATTTAGAAATCGATCCTGACGCAATCGATCTAGAGTTTAAATTCCATCATTTTATCGATCGACTTGCTGAATATCGACAAAAACAGTCTGGGTCTGAAGATCTATTAGACTATCTGGAAGCGGCAAATATCTATATTGATTTATCCGAGACTTTTGATCTACAATTTTTTGCCGATTTTACAGACTGTGCCTGTATTACTATTGCCGATTTAGTCACTTTGATTGAATCTAAATTAGATGCCTGAATTAATTGCTGTCTTGTTGATGGGAGGAATCTAAACCAGGATTAATGATTCATGGAGTAGTTACGAGAGGGAGTTGTAGGTGGAAATGCTGGCATTTCCGATCCTCTAACCTCGATATTAAAGTAATCGATCGAGTGTTTTATTCTCTTTGATTTGATTCAACACTTGTTTGATTTCCTGTGTGCGATCTTTTGCCACAATTAGAGTGACATCTCCATCACGAACAACGACCAAATCTTCCAAGCCGATCGTTACGACAACTTCATCAGGATTGCTTGCATAGAGAACCGATCCTTGGGTATCGATACAAACATGATTAGCCAATTCAACATTAATATTTTCCCCTTTTAGGAGTCGCTCGATCGCATTCCAATCACCCAAATCATCCCAACCAAAATCAGCCGGAATTACATGGGCTAGTTTGGTTTTTTCCATCAAAGCATAATCGATACTAATCTTTGGTAGGCTAGAGTAGACATCTACTCCCTTGTCGATCAGTAACTCCATCAATTCCGGTGCATAGATCTGAAGTTCGCCGATCGCTGTTTTGGCAGTGAAAATAAAGATCCCACTATTCCAGGTATAATTGCCACTATCAATAAAATCTTTAGCTGTTGCTAAGTCTGGTTTCTCGGTAAATCGATCGACTCGATAGGTTTTTAAATACCCATACTCGCCACTAGCTTCTCCCTGCTGAATATAACCGTAACCGATCGAGGGAAATGTCGGCGTAATCCCCAATGTGACGATCGCACCTCGGTCTTCGGCCAATTCTACCGCTGCACCGATGGTTTTGGCGAAAGCTTCAATATCACCAATCCACGCATCAGCAGGAAAAAAGCCAATAATGACTTCTTCCCCATAACGTTTAGCCACTTCTAAACTTGCCCAAGCCACCGCCGCCGCCGTATCTCGACCCTCTGGTTCCACCAGTAAATTATCCACTGGGAGGCTGGGTAATTGCTCTTGTACGCCCGTTGCCAGTAGTGCTGAGGTAATAACCCAAATATCTGCCCAACCCCCGACAATCGGCACTAGACGGTTAGCTGTAGCTTGGATCAGACTTTCTCCACTACCATCGAGACAGAGAAACTGTTTGGGGCGATGTTTGCGACTGAGGGGCCAAAAACGTTCACCTTTCCCACCAGCAAGAATTACAGGGACAAATTTCGGTTGCATAATCTAAAATACGGAGACACCACACTGACTGCGGTTATTATATGATGCTTAATCTAGTCTTCCCCAATCTACAACAATGATCCCACGCTTGCACCCAGAAACGATCGAAGAAGTTAAAGCCAAAGTCGATATTATCGATGTGGTGGGTGAGTATGTAGTCCTGAAGAAGCGGGGGAAGGATTTTTTGGGTTCTTGCCCGTTTCATCAGGAGAAATCACCGAGTTTTTCAGTGAGTCCAACTAAACAAACATATTACTGTTTTGGTTGTCAGGCTGGGGGAAATACGATTACTTTTTTGATGGAAATCGGTAAGCAATCTTTTACCGAGGTTGTACTAGATTTAGCACGCAGATATCAAGTGCCTGTTCGGACATTGGAGCCGGAACAACGGCAAGAGTTACAGCGAAAGTTATCTCAGCAGGAGCAATTGTATGAAATTTTGGCGATCTCAGCTAATTTTTATCAACATGCACTCAATCAACATCAAGGCGAACAAGCTTTAAAATATTTGCAGATCGATCGCGGCTTTAGCGATGAGACGATTCAAAGCTTTCAACTCGGCTATTCTCCCTCCGGTTGGGAAACTCTAGCTAATTATTTAATTAATCAAAAAAAATTCCCCCCCAAAGCAGTTGAAGCGGCCGGATTAATTATTCCCCGTAAGGATGGCAATAGTTACTACGACAGGTTTCGCGATCGATTAATGATTCCGATTTTTGATTTACGCGGACGAGTGATTGGCTTTGGTGGCAGAACTTTAAGCGATGAACAGCCGAAATATCTCAATTCACCAGAGACAGAATTATTTGATAAAGGCAAAACTTTGTATGGACTCGATCGAGCTAAAGATAGTATTAATAAAACCGATCGAGCGGTGGTAGTTGAAGGCTATTTTGATGTTATTGCCCTCCATGCGGCGGGAATTACTAGTGCAGTAGCCTCACTGGGAACAGCATTAAGTTTGAATCAAGTCAAACAACTAGTAAAATTTACAGAATCAAAACAAATCATCCTCAATTTTGATGCCGATAAAGCCGGTAATATTGCCGCAGAAAGAGCGATTGGGGCTATTGCTAATCTGGCATATCAAGGACAATTACAACTCCGTATCCTCAATTTACCTAGTGGAAAAGATGCTGATGAATTTCTCAAAAATAATAGTCAGACAGACTATCTAGAGTTATTAGATCTTGCCCCATTATGGTTGGATTGGCAAATCCAACAAGCAATCGTCAACCGAGATCTAACTCAAGCAGAGCAATATCAACAAGCAACCAAAATAGTGGTCGAACTTCTACACAATATTACAGATTCAACCACTCGGACTCATTACCTCCAAAAGTCTGCCGGATTATTGAGTGCTGGTGATGCGCGGATGATTCCGTTATTAATTGAAAATTTACAAACAGGAATTAAACGATTTCAGCCAACAAAGACCGCCTATACTAGTCAGAATACCCAGGGTTACACTAGATCGCCGCAAGCAGAACCATTAGCGATAGACGAGCCTAGTGAACTAAACAGCGATCCAGATCGAGATGAAGAATTAACACCTGCGGCGATTCATCCGAGTCAAAAATTAGTCGAACAAGCGGAGGGTTTATTACTCCGCATCTATCTACATTATCCCATCCATCGCTTGACAATTATCGACGAGCTAGACTCTGCGAGCTTAGAATTTACCTTGCCGCATCATCGCTTTTTATGGCAAGAGATTATCGATCGAGCTTCGTCCAGTAATTCATCAGAGGGAGTAGACTATTTAGATGAAAAACTAATTATCAAATTACAAGATTTAGCGATCGAACATCCATCGAAAAATGCCAAAATTAAACATCTATTTCATCTAGATGAACATACTGCCGAGGAGATTAGGCGATCGCCATTAGTCGTGCGCGCCGCGATTGCCTGTCTCGAAAAATCTACCTGCGAGCGCAAATGTCAAGAGTATCTCAATAAGTTGAAAAGTCAAGATCCTGAAGATGTAGCTAACCAAAAAGATAATCTTCAATCATTTATGACGATCAAGCAGCGACTCCAACAACTCCAACAACAACGGACAGTAACTATTTCCGATTTGATTTCATTTTAACCGATCGAATTATTTTTCCAGGATTAAATTTCCTTGATTATTAATTAATTTAAGGACATTCCAAAGTATCCCGCGTATCTCTACCCGTAGTTGGATTAGTCCCTTTCGCCACCTTACATAACAACTTCTGAACATCCTTGCGGAGTAAAACATCTGTAAAATCTGCCCCGTCAATAATTGCCCCATTAAAATTGGTATTAGTGACAAATGCACCCACAAAAATAGTATTAGTTAAGTTCGCCCGCGTCAGCCTAGTTGTATCTAAAGCTGTATTCGTCATATTTGCCCCGGAGAAATCTGCCGAGTCAAAATCTCCGCCAATCAGACTAACGCCAGTCAAATTCGCATTGACAAATTTGCCCCCGCGCACACTGGCTTGGGTAAATTCATAACTAGTTAAATCTTTACCAGAGAAATCCATACTACCCAGCGTTGCCTTGGTAAAATCATCAGCGATCGCCAGTTGAGGCTGGATACTAATACTCATCACCAACAACATCACCGCCAATATCGGTAATAACCAATCTGCCACTTTCTGGCGAAAATTTGACTTGAGCATTATTTTTTACGGCATAATTTTACGATCGATCGCCATCGATCTTACCACGGCAGGTCATTCCCATCTCTAGTACTAGTCATTAGCCACTAGCCTCTAGTAGAATAAAGACATGAGCGAGAAAGAAAAATCTGACAGTATTAAAATTGTTGCTGACAATCGGCAAGCCAGGTTTCTATATGAAATCCTTGAAACTTACGAAGCGGGGATTGAGTTATTAGGAACTGAAGTAAAATCGATCCGCGCCGGGAGAACAAATCTGCGGGATGGTTATGGGTTGCTACGAAATGGTGAGATTTGGCTGCTGAATGCCCATATTTCGCCCCATGCGACGACAGCCCAATACTTTAATCACGAACCCACTCGCACGCGCCGACTGCTGATGCACAAGCAGGAAATCCGTAAACTCACCGGGAAAGTCAATCAGCAAGGACTGACTTTAGTACCGTTAAAAATGTATTTCAAACGGGGTAAAGTTAAAGTCACCATCGCCCTTGTCAAAGGGAAAAAACTCCATGACAAACGCGATGATCTCAAGAAGAGAGATGATAAACGGGATATGGATCGAGCGATGAAGAGAGGATGAAGGATGGGGACTAGGGGACTGTCAACTGCTTGCCCTGAGCTTGTCGTAAGCGCAAAGCGCAGGCTGCGCCAACGCGTAGCGTCTCGTTCGCGTAGCGTCTCGAAGAGAAGAGAAGAGAAGGGTCAACTGTTCCCTCTCCCCTCTACCCTCTACCTACAAATTCAGAATCGGAAAATGAGGTTGTCGTTCATAAGTGGACATATCGCTAAACTTCCGCAATTGCCCTTGAGCTAGAATAATCTCTTGGGGATGATCGAGCCAGTGCATATTATATTCTTGCAAAGTATCACTGAGACGAACGCGATCGATCTCCTGTTGGACGTTGGCAAAATAAGCTAATGTTGTGTGAGCAGTAAAGTAGTATTGTTGCTCGATCCCTAATGCCATCAAACTCGAACTTTGGTAAATAGCCCGTCTGAAGGCGACAATCCGCTCGAAACTATATTCATCCTTGGGTACCAGACTAACTTCAATGGCACGAGGTCGAACCGTCAGCCCCATAATTTGCCACCGAATTGGGTGATTTTCGACGATCGATTTTTGATAGATACTAAAACTATCTTCAATTCGATCGACTAATTGATCCTCAAAATTTGGATGAGTTTCGATCGCAATCCGATAAGCACTATCCCAGATCAGATCGGCTAGAGTGAAGTGAAAACTCGCCGGATCTACTATGACTAATAAATCTGGTTCTAATGTTTTGCTCAAATGTTGCTGACAGGCGACTAAATCTGCATAGACCCCCGCATTATCCAAGTCTTCGGCACCTGGTGGTGTAATCACCGAGTAGCCAGGAAAGGAGACAACATGCCGTTGTCCATCTTCAGATAGACTAAATTTGGGTGACTCTTGAATATTTTTGATCTGAGACTCATAGGTGGCGGGTAGGGTCATTTTTGCCACGCGGTTGAGATAAGTTTGATATGACTCGTCCAACAGCTATCGCCTCCTTGCCTTTAATATTTGCCAACATTTAATAATGTTATCGATCTCTTAATATAGATACAGATACACTATCTCCATCACCTTCGATCCACTCTTTTGCAATTCTTGACAGTAGAGGTTTAGATCTGGGGCATGGGATATTTCATTATAACCCGCTAGAGTGCCAGATTGTCACCGGGATCGGAGTGAATTGGCACTCTAGGCAATCGATGTTTAAATCCACACAAGATTTCCCAGGAAATTGTCCCGAGTGATTGCGCCCAATCATCAGCGGTAATTTCGGCTGTACCATCTCGACCTAAAATTGTCACAATTTCGCCAACGTGCAAATCGCTAAACTGACTGACATCGACGATGATCCGATCCATTGTAATCGACCCCAATTGTGGCACCAATCGACCTCTAATCAGGACTTGCATTTGACCGGAGAGTCGTCGAGGCACCCCATCAGCATAGCCAATGCCCACTGCGGCTATGAGCATATTTCGATCGGCAATAAACCGATAGCCATAACTCACCCCCGTACCTGCGCTAATCTCCTGCACTTGGTCGATCCTCGCTTTTACACTCAAGACGGGGTGAAGGTCGATACATGTTCGCAAATGTGGTGCTGGATAGATGCCGTGGAGGATTAAACCTGGTCGGACAATTTGGTGGTGTAAACTCGGACTGACCAGGATTCCAGCGGAATTAGCGAGATGAAGTGGCGGTAGTGTGTGCCCAGCGGCGGCAATCTCCGCGCTGGCGCGGCAAAAGCGTTCTGATTGCATATTCAGTACCGTAGGATCTAGTTCATCAGCGGTGGCTAAATGGGAGTACAAGCTGGCAATTTTCAGGGAAGGGAGACTTTCGACCATTGCAAAAAAATCGGCGGCTTGTTGCCAATTTGTGCCCAATCTAGACATGCCAGTATCGAGTTTAAGGTGAGCAGGGATCGGCTGGGTAAGTTGTAATGTATTGGCAAATTTTGACAGCCAGATTGCCTGTTCGCGACTATAGACGGTGATTTGGAGCGACCATTCGAGAATTGATTGGATCTGGAGTTGCTGATTTACAGCACCTAAGATGAGAATTGGGGCAACTATGCCAGCTTGTCTGAGTTCGATCCCCTCTGGCACAGTCGCTACTGCCAACCACTCGACACCTTCTGCCAAAATAGTCTGAGCGACATCAATTGCTCCATGTCCATAGGCATCTGCTTTGACTACCGCCATGATGGCGGTATTTGGTGCTAATAAACTTCTAATCTGCCGGATATTATGAACTAGTGCCGATAAATTAATTTCGACCCAAGCGCGTTGTTGGTCCCAATCGATCAAATTCATCAAACTACTCCACACTCTCGATCTAAGCAATGCTATCACATGCTAAATTCTCGATCGATATGGATTTAGGGATTCCCACAGTTTAGCTAAAACAGGGAATAATCACTATAGTAAGTTTCAGTAGCCACTAGCCACAGAATAATGATGCGATCGATCGACCAGTTCAACGTTATTTTATTAGACATGATGCAGACATTCATGTTTGATGGCGATCGATTTGAGGTTAATGCTGACTTCGGAATTACCTACCAACGGTTGGGCGGAATGCAGTTAAGAGCCGATCGAGTAGAGGCGATTATTCGAGAGACATACAAGAATATGGCACGAGATTATCACACCCCGGATTATTACGAAAACTTCCAGAGTGTCCGCCATTATCTGGAACAGGTAAATGATGAATTTCGCTGTCAACTATCAGCGTTAGAATTAAATTTACTCGAACGTGTATTTGCCATGCACGAAATCGGGTCGATTTACGATCGCTATGCTGATATTATCAAACAACTCAGTCAAACTCATCGTCTGGGAATTGTAACTAATATTTGGAGTCAGAAAGATCCTTGTTTACAAGAACTACGCCGATTAGATATTTTTGACTGTTTTGATACCCTGATTTTCTCTTCAGACTATGGCATCATTAAACCTGCTCCAGCACTGTTTCAACGGGCGATTGACGCGCTGGGTGTATGCACTTCGCGGATTTTATTTGTGGGCGATGATTACGATCTCGATATCCTGCCAGCAAAACAACTGAATTTAGCGACAGCTTGGATCGGACAAACCGATCGAGTTTCAGATTCAACTGCCACTCCAGACTTTATAATTCAAGATCTAGGCGATCTGTTAACACTATAAACTACCTGTCGATCGAGTTTAATGTGAGTAGATATGCGGTAAATTTGAACTATGACGCAAAAATACTATCAGCAAGGACTCGCCAAAGCCAAAGCTGGAGACGCACGCGGGGCGATCGCTGATTTCGATCTGGCGTTGATCTCCACCCCGGAATGGGCAGAATTGTACTATCGACGGGGTTTAGCATTCTTCGATCTAGGTGAAATTCTGACGGCTGTTGGTGACTATACTCAAGCCCTCACAATCGATCCCCAGCATCAAGATTGTTATTATGCCCGTGCCTTAGCACGGTTGACGCTCAAAAATTTTCCCGGAGCCTTGGCGGATATTGATCGAGCGATCGTCTACGGACGCGATTACGCGCCAGCATACCAACTAAAGGGGCTGGTATGTAAAAAGCTCGCCCAGTATCCAGCCGCGATCGCCGCTTATAAAATGGCAGCTACATTGTATTTAGCCCAGCAAGATCTCGATAATAGTCGTCAGTGTCTGGCTTGGGCACAATCATTACAGCCGCAGCCGACTAATTCTGTCACCCCAACAGCCGAGCTACCACCACCGCCACCGATTACACCCGAACAGTACTATACCCAACTCTTAGAGCGTGCCGAGCAAGGAGATCTTCAGGGAGCAATAAATGATGCAGAGTGGGCGGTAAAAGCTAGTCAAACTGATGCCCGCAGCTATATCTGTCGGGGGCTGTTGCGGCTCAAACAAGGCGATCGACAGGCTGCATTAGCAGACTTCAATCAGGCAATAAAGATCGATCCCCAGTCCCACATTGCCTATTGTAGTCGCGGGAAATTGCGAAGCCAAATGGGTGATTATACCGGTGCAATTGGTGATTTCGATCGAGCATTAGCAATCGACGATCGAGACCTATTTATCTACTTGGCGCGGGGAAATGTCCGAGTCGGCTTAAATGATTATCCAGCCGCGATCGCTGATTTTAGTCAAGCAATTGCGATCGATCCGGCTGAACCGACTGCTTATGTGAGTCGGGCGCAGACATATATCAAAATGGAAGAATTGCGTCAGGCGATCGCCGATTTTCAGATAGCTGCAAATATCTATCTCGATCGTGAAGATCTACCTAAATATCAGGATACACTCGATCGCCTACAAAAAATTCAACGCTCGCTGCCTAACTCATCGCCACCACCCACCACTGGCAGATCCAATCCGCAGATAGAGACTTTGCGTCAACGCCTACTCATGCTCGTCGGCGGACACTGGGAAATCGCCGCTAGAGCCATCGAACATCTCCAGGCGAAACATCCTGGACGAACTGAACAGTGGTATCTCGAACAAGTACTTTTTGACTTGGAAGAGGGTTTCTAGATTTGGAGTGACTGCAAAACAGGGAATAGCCAGCTATTCCCTGTTCGCATCATCGATTATTATCTATCAGACAAGTTGCCGACCTCTCGGATTAGTAGCGGTAGCGGCGGCCGTTAACTGTGCTACTGTTGTTCCGAATCGTGGTAGTGCTTTCTTGAGCCGTAACGTTACCATCGCCAGCAACATCAGCAGTTTGACTTTTGGTGATAACAGTACCAGTGTTGCTCACCCGGCGAGTCGTTCCTCTGCTCCGATTAGTAACGCTAGTGTTGTCACTTTGGACGGTGACGTTCCCATCACCAGTAATAATTGCGGTTTGATCGGTAGTTACAACTGTGGCAGTATCGGCATGAGCAGGGAGAGACAAACCGAGAGTAGCGATACCTAAACCAACAACGAGTAAAGATTTGAAGTTCATGATCGTAAATTTCTAATGAGTAAGTGAGCGAAGAGATTGAAGTGGAAGAGTGTCGTGGGTAGAGTGTCAAACTACCCAAAGAGTCGAAATTAGTAGCGGTAGCGGCGAGGGCGGCTATTGTTGCGCTCGTTGCGGATATCAGTTTGGCTATCTTGAGCAGTAACGTTGCCATCACCAGCAACATCAGCAGTTTGATTTTTGGTGACGACAGTACCAGTGCTGCTACCCCGACGAGGACCAGTTTCCCGATTGCGTACTGTCGTGCGTTCGCTTTGACCTGTCACGTTCCCATTGCCAGTGACGATTGCTTCTTGATTAACATCTACAACAGTAGCTGTATCGGCATGAGCGGGGAGAGACAAACCGAGAGTAGCAATACCTAAACCAACGACGAGTAAAGATTTGAAGTTCATGATGACAACGTTCCTGTAAGTAAGGGAGCAAAGAGAGTTAAATTAGAAGTCTAGAGTGAGGGTAGTCAGTGGAGTGTTAGACTACCCTCCTGTCAAAATTAGTAGCGGTAGCGGCGAGGGCGGCTGTTATTGCGCTCGTTGCGAATATCAGTTTGGCTATCTTGAGCAGTAATGTTGCCATCGCCAGCGACATCAGCAGTTTGATTTTTGGTGACGACAGTACCAGTGCTGCTACCCCGACGAGGACCAGTTTCCCGATTGCGTACTGTCGTGCGTTCGCTTTGACCTGTCACGTTCCCATTGCCAGTGACGATTGCTTCTTGATTTGTTGTCACAACTGTAGCAGTATCAGCATGAGCGGGGAGAGATAAACCGAGAGTAGCAATACCTAAACCAACGACGAGTAAAGATTTGAAGTTCATGATGATAGCGTTCCGGTGAGTAAGTAAGTAGTGATTTGTTTGTTCGATTGCGTACTTACACTTAAGACTACAAATAATTGTGGTTAATTCCGAAAACATCAAGATTTAATTTGAACTTTAATCTGTGTCTTTACGGTTGTCACCCTGTGTTTGTGATTGTGTCTTGCGTGTTCGTACTAATATCTACAGGTAGCTCTACTGACTTTCCTGAAATGTTGCTCAAGAAATTTTTTAATCTGAGTGAAGATGGCTTCCAGCCTGAGAAAGTTAGGGAAAATTGAAAGGGTAAAGAGAGTTACTCAGATCTTGTATTAATACATAAAACTCATCCGCTAGGGATGAGGGGATAGAAAATAGCAAAAAAGGGCGTTGCTGAATCCAGGTATGACAGCTTAGGGGACTGGAGGATCTATGGGTTTCAAAAACAGCAAATCATACATCAATTCAGCAACGCCCAAATAAAGAAGGGGTGAAACATTGTTTCACCCCTTCTTTTAATCAATAACCTTTAATTATCAAGATCTAACCACGACCACTAGGTGCATTACCACGAGTTGGCGATACTTCCGGCGCGATTGGTGCAGTCAGTGCAGGGCTTGGTCTGCAAGGGCAACCCACGCCACCACCAGCAATTACCATAAACTGGTTGAAGCTACCAGCTTTTGAAGATGTACCATCATTCCAGCCAATTTTGATGCCTTGACTGCCTAAAGCATCAACACTATTATCAAATTTGGCTAACTGTGCGCCACCATTTTTATCTGGAGTAGAATATACGGTTGTTGTTGGTTTGCCTTTAACAGTTGACTCTAGATAGAGTGCATAGGGAGTGGCCGACTTAAAGGTAAATTCGGCAAAAGGTTTTCTTACCGCTTTACCTGGAGTACCAGTATAGTTCTTGCCCGGTTTATCTGTGGGTCTGATCTCACCCACCAAAGGTGTTTTCTCTCCAGTGGCGAGGTTCACGACACCAAACGTAGATTGAGCAGGATTATTAGATTGAAGAAACTCAAATTCTACAATCGTATCTCGATCAAACTGAATACTCTGCTCATTGAACTGTTCCGCCGCAGTTGCTGACTGAACAAAACCACCTAGTACTGCTGTAGCGATCGCCCCACAGCCAATTGCGAAGTTACGGAATTTAGCTATTTGTTTCATTGGTACCCAACCTTTCCTTAAAAATGTTAATTTGTCAACCGTCAAAATTGTAGCAAGCTATTGCCAGTAAGTGAGGCGATCGGGTACACAGTTCTCTATTCACCCGATCCTCTTGATCTAGTTTTCCCCGGTGGAAAGACGCAGGTACACTACTCAGAGTTGCCTAACTTTTTGTGCTTCGATTTCCTTACCAATCTTTACCAAATTGGGCTATAGGTTGTTGCATTACCAGCTACATTACCATTACTCTTCACAGATTCCAAGAACTGCCGAGCCTCTGCTTTAGCTTTAGCTAGTTCTGCTGCAGCTTCTGCTTCCGCAGCTTTTGCTGCTGCTAGTTCTGAGTCATTTGGTGCGCCAGCAGTGTCAGGGTTGAGACAACCACAATCTGCTAGATCTGCAACTCGTGCATAACGGACTGGGCCAGAGCTAGCTACTGGTTGGGCTGTTTCTGCTGCGGCTAAACGTGCAGAGGCTTGTTCATAGGCACTTTGAGCACTTAATAACCGTTGTTGGAATTGTTGTGATAGACCGATAATACTGCCACCATAACCACCGGAAACACCTGATGGGTTAATTCCACCAATTACACTACTACCAGGTTGGTAAACAATACCATTGCCAGGAGTGATAACGTTACCGCCACCTGTGTTACCGCCGCCACCTGTGTTGCCGCCGCCACCTGTGTTACCGCCGCCACCCCAACTGCCGCCACCCCAACTGCCGCCACCAGCGTGCCAAGGATGATTTACGCCAGAACCAGAACCATTAGAACCATTGTAACCACCGCCCATGAATGGAGGCTTACCACCTGTACCGTAGCCGCCCCCATTGGACATATTGAAGCCACCACCCATAAAGGGAGGCTTCATCCCATGACCAGAGTGGTTAGAACCATTGTAGAATCCACCACCCATCGATGGAGGCTTCATCCCAGAGCCAGAATGATTGGAACCATTATAACCACCACCATGAGAGCCACCGCCACCATGAGAGCCACCCCCACCATGAGAGCCACCCCCACCGTGATACCCGCCACCACCGTGGTAGCCCGTATAACCACCGCTGCTTGAGCCTGTCCCATTGGACATGTTTCCACCACAACCACCACAAGCATTGGCAGTAGGTGCAACTGCAAGTGTCAAACAAAACAAACCAACTGCGCCACTAGAAAGTTTAAGAGTATTAATCAAGTTACTAGACATTTGTATTTCTCCTAAGAATATATTATTGCCAAAATTGCCCGCTGTTAGAAATTAACTGCGACACCAGCACCAAGGATAAATCTTGCTCCATCCCCAGCCCCTGTAATATCACGCACAGCCGGAGTGATCACTAGTGGGAAGTTATCAAACGGTGCAATTGAAACGCCTGCGGCTAAATCTTGTCCCGTCCATTCCAAAATCGCGCTCACAGGTCTAGCCACCCGCACGCCGACGGAGCCGAATACATTCAGTCCTGTTGCAGTGGTACCATTGGCAACGGCATCGCTGATGGTTTGGAAGGGCAAGAATACCCCACTTCCCACTCCACCTGTCACAGCCACCCGACAAAGAGGTTGATTGATATCCTCACAAGTGCGGAAGATTTTGCTACCAACTGCATAGTAGGAATTTGCTGGATAGTCAAACTGTCCCTGAGTTCCATTTCTCCCTGGACCTGTATAAATTGAGGCGAATTGGTTCCAACCCACTGCTACCGCTGAATCTTCACTCAACCGT
>JBGSPI010000045.1:0-22636 GCA_041738715.1 Chamaesiphon sp. | reverse complement strand
GCAAACTTAAAATATTTCGGATTTTGGCTGAACGCTATCGCAATCGACGTAAACGTTTCAGTCTAAGATTTAACCTCATTTCCGCTATTCTCAATTTTGAACTTGCTTCTTCCTCTTGATTCATGCAAGAGGTCTATTGATATGTCGATCGCTGATTACTTCTAGAATCGTAGTCGCGGTGTTGTGAGCTACACGGATTTGCGTGTGGACAGAAAGACCCCAAATTTTCCCCTGTGCCGTCGCCCATTCCAAGAGTTTTAAACCAGTGGTAGTATCTACAGGGGTTTCTGATGGAGAACTAGACGGGGGGATCGGAATGACGTGCAGACATTCTAATTCGTAGTGATATTTGAGAGCGATCTCAGCGGCGAAACGGAGGATGATATCGGCCGTCTGGGGGTTGCTCAGTGGCACTAGAAGCCGTCCCCGCCCAGTTGCTGGCGATCGAGTTTGGTAAATCAAATATGACGGTTGTGCTTTGATTTTGAGGGGGCTGACGGTACTACTTACCCGCTCGGCTTCGACGCGAATAATGTCAGCACGAGTAATAATGCCGACCAGTTTTTGACCCTCAACGACGGGTAATCGACCGATGCGATCGCGATCCAATAGATGTAAGACTGAGGTAAGTGGATCCTGGGGACTAACAGTAATTACCCGCCGCGTCATCAGTTGGGCGATCTGGGTGTGGTTCGCCCAGGATTCATCGCCCAAGTTGGCTAAATCGCTCTGGGTGAGAATTCCCACCAATCTACCCCCATCGACGATCGGAAATCCCCGATGGGGAGAATAGGCAAATGCTTGAATTGCTTCCTCGATCGTCATTTGGCTGGATAGTGTTTCGACTCGACGTTGCATAATATCTGCGGCGGTTAGACTCGCCCACCGTTGATCGGCTAAATCTGCGCGATCGAGATCGATCCCCCTACCGATCAGTAAATGGTGATAAATCGACCCCGGAAATAGTTTATCAGCAACTAAATAGGCCGAAATTGAGCCGATCATTAAGGGTAAGACTAGCTCAAATTTTGTACTCATTTCTAGAACGATCGCAATCCCGACAATTGGACTATGGGTAACAGCACTCAGCATCGCACTCATCCCGGCTAGGGCGTATACTGTCGGCGAACTCAGCACTAAATTGACGGGCAAAAACCCACTACTGTGTAAACTCTGAGCAATCGTGGCAACTGAATCTCCCAGTGCCGCACCCAAAATCAAACTGGGGACAAATAAACCACCTGGCGCAGTCGAACCAAATCCGACCACACACATCAAAAATTGAGCGAGCAAGATGCCCACGGAGATCTGCCAAGTGATATCCCCAACAATCAGAAAATCTTCAATACTTTTGCTATCAATTAGTCCGTGGGGCAACAATAGCGCGATCGCACCTGTCACGCCACCTGCTACAGCGACTTTGAACCAGAGAGAGCGACCATCAAACCGTCGTCGATAGAATTTGAGACTGGCTAAAAGACTTCGATTGCAACAGACACCCAATAGTCCAGCGAGAACCCCTAGCAAAATCAGTAACGGAATCTCTCGCATCGAAAAATCGATCGGGATATTACTCAACTCGGGAGTCATATCGCCACCACCCACAGATCTGGAAATCACGCCGCCCACTACTGCGGCAATAATTGCCGTCCCCATCGTGATTTCAGCACCATCTTGTAACAATTCTTGCACAACAAATAGTACGCCGACGATCGGCGCGTTAAAACTTGCGGCTAAACCAGCCGCTGCACCTGCGGCAATTAATTGACGTTGATAGGTTGGGGACGTATTTGTCCAATGGCTCAATTGTGCCGCCACCGCAGCCCCAATTTGAGTCGTGGGGCCTTCTCGTCCCAGAGCAATACCCGAACCCAGCGAGATACAAGTACTTAGCCATTTAACCGCTGCTACCCTCAAATCTAGGGGGATGGGGACATACCCTAATGCTGCCATTACTTGAGGTACGCCACTGCCCGCAGCTTCTGGAGCCAACCGTTCAACTAATAAACCACTCACCGCCCCACCGATGATTCCCACCAATGGTAAAACAATCCAGGCGGGGAATGTCTCGACCATTTCCAAGCGCAATCCCGTTAACCAGCCGATCGAGTGTTTCAGCGCAACAGCCGTCAGTGCCGAAATAATCCCGATCGCGCAGGCTTCGACAATTGCCATTGATTTGGGCTGGAGCAATTGTTGCAATCGTCGAGTGAGCCAAAAAATTCTCATTGGGTCAAAAGCAAAATCATTTTGGCAGTTTTTCTCCGAGCATAGCTCAACTAAATAAGCTGATTTTGTTCGGCATAGACTTTCACATTACTCGATCACGGCGATCGACATCTATTTAGACTACTATCCCATCCCCGATTCCGAGTAAAATGCAACAGGGGCGATCGAAGTCCCCGATCATTTGTAACTGGAGAATTTTGTTTTGGACTTAGCCCTTATTCCTGCTCAACCTAAATTTGGCATTATCAACGTTCTCATCGAAATTCCCGCTGGAAGTAAGAATAAGTACGAATTTGATAAAGATATGAATGCGATGGCACTCGATCGGGTGTTATCTTCCTCGGTACAATATCCCTTAGATTACGGTTTTATCCCCAATACCCTGGGTAATGATGGCGACCCCCTCGATGGGATGGTCATGATGGATCAACCTACTTTCCCTGGTTGTGTCATTGCTGCCCGCCCGATCGGTATGTTAGAAATGATTGATGGTGGCGATCGCGATGAGAAAATTCTGTGCGTTCCCGACAAAGACCCTCGCTATGCTAATTACACATCGCTCAAAGACGTTCCCAAACATCGTCTAGATGAAATCGCCGAATTCTTCAAAACTTATAAGAATCTGGAAAATAAAGTAACTGAAATTCTCGGCTGGAAAGATGTCGATGCAGTCATGCCTTTAGTTCAAGAGTGTGTCGCTGCGGCGAAGAAGTAAAATTAGGGGTTAGGGTGTAGGGGAAAGTTGAAAGTTGACCCTTCTGCTTAGGCAGAGGCTGCGCCAACGACAAGCTCAGGGCAAGCAGTTGAAAGTTGAAAGTGAACAGTGGACATTCCCCCACTTCAGCTTCGCTCAGTGCAAGCAGTCCCCTAGTCCCCCAGTCCCCCAGTCCCCTAGTCCCCTAGTCCCCCGTCCCCCCGTCCCCCAGTCCCCTCCCCCATTCCCCCATAACTTATGCAGCGCACGTTATTGGCAGCCAAAATTCACAGTTGCACGATTACCGATGCTAACTTGCAATATATGGGTAGCATTAGTATTGACGAACATTTATTGGTCGCTGCGGGCATTGTGCCGTATGAACAAGTACAAGTAGTGAATATAAATAATGGTGAACGGTTTATCACCTATGCCATTTGTGCGCTGGCTGGTTCCGGCTCGATCGAATTAAATGGTGCAGCAGCTAGACTGGGTGTTCGGGGTGATAAATTGATTGTCATGACCTATGCTCAATTTGATGAAACTGACGCTAAAAAGCATCGTCCACAAGTGGTGTTTGTAGACGATCGCAATCAAATTACCGAAATTAAATCTTATATTCCGACTGGATTGGGTGACAGATAAATTTAATTGTCTCCTCAATTGCCACTAGTTTGTTGCCATGATGTGACTAGATCGATCGCGGCTTGATAGTCTTCGCTATTACCTTTGGATTTAAATAGTTTAGCGGCTTGTTGGAGATCTGCAATGCCACCAGTTCGATCTTTTAAGAAAGCATGTTTGAGCAAGCCGCGATTGTAGTAAGCATTGGCATTTTGGGGATTAAGGCTAATGGCACGATTGTAGTCAACTAATGCCCCTTGATAATCTCGCAGATGATCTGTTTTCAGACTACCACGGTTATTGTAGGCAGAATCATAGTTAGGTTTGAGATTAATGGCTCGATTATAATCAGCTAATGCGCCTTGATAATCTTGGAGTTGAATTGCTTTAATCAAAGCACGATTGTAATGAGCATTAGCACTTTTGGGGTTGCTTTTAATAGCAAGATTGTAATCGGCTAATGCGCCTTGATAATCTCCATTTTTGTACTTCTGTTCTGCTGATGTAAAGTAATCACGAAAACCTGGTTTTTTTGACCTAGCGATCGCGGTATCGATTGTTCTAGTTGTATCAGCAAATTCAACTGAACTCTTAGCGATAGTTGTCGTTTGTACCAGCCCAGTAGTAGCGATGATGCCAATTAATCCAACTGACAATGAGATTTGAGGTAGCATAAGAGTGTATTTGTTGTTTACAATTTTAGTTAACGCTTACCAAACTAATTGATAGGTTAACATAACTATCTCTCATGTTACATAGTTTTAGATCGACCGCAGTGATTGAGCCAACTCGATGGCGGTTTGATATCGATCTCGGGGGCGTGGCTCGGTCACTTTGGCGATAATTGCTTGTAGACTAGGTGGAATTGTCGGTACATCAGCAATATTAAACCGGTAGCCGCCTGGTTGTAAGTCTAGAAAATCTGCCGGATTGCGTCCTGTCAGCAGAAAAATTAACGTAGGTCCGATCGCAAATAGATCGGATTGGGTGCAGGGTTGACCGTTATTTTGTTCTGGAGCCATATAATCTGGCGCACCAATACGGGTTCCGCCCAAGGTACCGATTTCTTTGACTGCGCCAAAGTCAATCAAGAATAATTGTCGATCGATTGTCCGGATCAATAAATTTGCTGGTTTGATATCGCGGTGAATCAGTGGCGGTTGTGCAGAATGGATATAACCCAAAATCTCGCACAATTGCAACATCCAGGCGATCGCTTGGGCGACACTGACAGTCCCCTGCTGCTGAATATGCAAATCTAGATCCTGTCCGTGGATTAGTTCCATTGCCAAATACTTGCGCTGGGCTTCAACAAAGAAGTCATAATATTTGGGAATACCAGGATGATGGAGACTTTGAAGAATTTTGGCTTCTCGTTCAAATAATTCCCGCGCTTTGGCAATCTCCGCCATATCCGCATTCATCTCTTTGAGTACCAGCAATTTCACGGCATCCCAGGCTAAATAAGTCGTGCCCATTCCCCCTTGCCCTAAAGTTTTGAGAATTTGATAGTGACGAATTTGATGGCTGACACTAATCGGTTGACCGCAGTGAATACAAAATAGGGTATGAGCGGGATTGTTGGCGTGGGTACAAGTGACAATTGGGGGAACATCTAGTTCGATGGTGATTAATGCACCTCCCCGCGCTAATTCGATCCGATCGTGATTTGTGACCAGAATTCGGTCGATCGGCACGTCATTTACCAAGGTGCCATTGGTACCTTGATTACTAATTTGCCAATAGCCACCACCTTGGGGCAGACTTGTATATTCGATCGTTGCATGGAGCCGAGAAATTAGTGGTCGATCGATTGTCACCTGATGTTCTGGAGATCGACCGATCCGAATTGATCCTGGCGGGGTAAATTGCCACTGCTGGACGATCTGACTTCGGAGATCGTCCCACAGTGCAATCTGAATATTTTTCATGAGATTAGGATGACTGGCAGTCGCGGACTCAAATCCCATCTTAACCCGCGTCAGCGGGTTTTGCGTGTCTCTTTCGGGCGTCAATTACCCACCAGTGAGCGGAGTACCGCTACAGTGGGGGCTTGTGTCTGCGCTCCACCTCAACTCCGAAAACCTTTGCAGGATCTCAGCTTTGGTTTCATCACGCGACACATCGGGGCGCACTGACAAGGCACCCGTACTCATCCAATCTTGTCGGACGAGCAACGTTCTCATTGCAATATTTCTAGCACCTGCAAGATCCGCATGGATCTCATGAGCGCAGCACTCACAACGGAACAGCAATCCTTTGTCTGGTCTATTACCTCTCGATGTATGCCCACATTTAGGACAACTTTGCGACGTGTAATGAGCCGAAACCTTGGTTGCTAAACTGCCAATCAAATTAGCTTTGTAGTCAATATAGCCGTGCAATTGAGCAAATGACCACTTAGATTTATTACGATTAGCTTTACGTTGTTGTTTGCTAGCCTTCTTGCCTGATTTGGTCTTGGTTCTATCCCGTATTCCAGTCAAGTCTTCCACACCAATTAAGCTATTAGGTTTAGCAATGTCTTTGCTCATTTGGTGGTTCACATCAGCGATAAACCGTCTCTCTCTCCCAGCTAAAGCGACTAATCTACGCTTTGCCGATCGAGTGTCTTTACGCTGTAAGGTACGTCTAGCTTTATGATATCGATTAGCCTGATGTCTAGCCTCTTTACCAGAATAGAAAGCAGTTCGATTACTCAGATCTGTTTCTACTGCCAAATATCTCATCCCTACATCAACACCAGAGATCCTGGTTATGGTCATAGGGTCGATATCTGGTAGTTCAATTTCAAGACTTACCATTAGATAGTAGGTCTTAGATGAACGCTGATAAACTATTTTTGCCGCTCCGATATTAGAGCAGGTTTTAATCAGGTCTAGGTGTTTATTCCAGCCATCATAAGGCACAACGATTCGACCATTTAACGTTCCAATACTGACTGATTGGTCAGACTTAAAGGAATAGTCGCGTTGATAATTCAATGTCACAGTCCGAGACGAGTATTTCGGAGCTTGATCAAGTCCTTTAAAACGTTTCTTAGTGTGTCCTTTTTTTATTGCTTCATTGTTTTGCTTAACCTTTGTCAGCAATGATTTAAACGTTGCAGCTACTTGTCTAGGCACATTACATGCCATCTGTGCGCCCAACTTAAAGTCAGAGCGTAGATTGTTGTAGACGAGTTTTTGCAACTTAGCACCATTACTAGACTTGCCGTTATCAAAAGCGATTGCAGAAGCATAGTTCAAGGCATCACGATAAGCTAAAGCAGTATCACGTACAGCCGATTTTTGTTCGGCTGTGAGGTTAAGTTTTAGTTTTGCGGTGATAGCTTGGTTCATGTCTTCAACAAACTCTGTTAAGATTATATCTGTTGAAGATAATAGTAGTCAAGGGATTGAGCAAGGGATTTTGTTCGTTCGCTCATACACCCGCTCATCTCCCGCTGGCTGCGCCTTTGCGTCTCGTGAGCAGCTGCATACGCCTTTGGCGGGGCTTTGCCCTACGCTCGCTCACTCGCTTGTCCGACCCACCGCTCACCTGAGTACAGGTAGAGCTGGGGACTCCTGCTGATCTAGTTAAACCAATCACAGCAAGAATCGATCAGTTAGAAACATTCTCCACTCTAGATTCCCGTCGGCGGAGCCGTGAACCTAGGGAAAACGATCGCTTCCCGATCCGTCTGGGCTGAATAGTGGAATTCTCTTCTCTGTCCTGCACCACGCGGGGAGCGAGTAATAGTCGCCAATCGGCTAAATAAGATCGAGCTTCTCGATATACCCGACTGCGCCGCCCGATCGAAGCAGCGATACCAATTGCATTGGAGATATTCCCCCGCCGATAAGTCCCGATCGCCTGTTGGAGTGTTCGTCTGTCAGCGATTTCCTGAAGTTCGAGGTACCAGTAACGGATATCAGATTGAATTTCGCTATATAGTGTTCTCCCTGGCGCGATCCGGTTGGCAACTTCGATCGCTTGAGTTAAATCGCCTTGTTTCGCTAGTGCGCGGGCACTTTCGATCACGGGGCGATCTTCGATCGTTTGGATTTGGTTTGTCCAGTCAGCGACAGCAGCAGTGGCTTGCTCCCCAACTGGGCGATCTAGCGTAATTTTACCAGCTAGTTGGACGGCGGCTTTCAAATTAGCGAGGGAGGCACCATTGGCAACTAGGTGGGTCGCTTTAGCTAGAATCACTCGATTGTTAACGGTTTCAATTTGCCGATTCCAGTTGGCAATTTCACTCTGTACTGCTGCTCCGTCTTCGCCCTGAGTCGGGATTTGCTTGGCAGTGGCGATCGCCAGCGATAGGGTGGCTGGTTGCTGGACGCTGGCGATTGTTTTCGCCCATTGGAGTTGGGTTTGTTGTTTGAGAAGTCCTTGCCAGTTAGCTTGTTTCCCTTGTGATAACGTGTAAATCGGGCTAGTTTTTGGAATACGTTTGACCTGTGCAATTGCATCCATCAGTGCGAGCAGATGTCTTTTACCAGCGGCAACACTAGCTTGATTCAGCTTGATCCAATCTTGGGCTACCTGGTAAACGGGTACATCTTTGGGGACTTGTTGGGCGATGGCGATCGCCTCATGAAAATTTCGTGATTGATATCGATCGACACTGAGACGGACTAATTGCTGACTCCAACTGGTTCTGAGTGCCTGTCCCTGTTGATAGACATAAGTTTGCGGGTTAATTTGATTCGCCAGTTCCATCGCTTTGAGGATTGGTTCTGGCTGAATGGGTAGGGGTTCTGCCTCTACTTGATCTTGACTTTTATTAATCCCACTTTTAGCTGCTGGATCGGGGCGTTTGGCTCCAACAGTATCGCTACTAAATTCTTTCCCCTGGACGGCATCTTTTGCTTCTTGAAGTTTTTCCCAAGCATCCCGTTCTTGTGCTAGTTTGAACGACATTTGCTCGTGCTTGTGCCGATTCCAATAAGCTCCCCGCATTCGCTGCACTGATTGCAAGATCCCAAAGGCACCATTCCAATCGCCCAGTTTGAGGGCTTCGGCGAACCTGCGATCGATATTTGTGCTGTCTTGAGCCTGATCCGACCATTTAGCGATTAATTCTTGGATCTCTGCGTAATTGGGACTAGTTGGCGGAATAATCTTCAGCGTCGCGATCGCCTGTTCCATTTCACCGCTATTGAGTTGCTTTCTGCCGATTTTGGTCAATTCTATCGACCAATCTTTGAGCAGTCTTTGGGCTTCCCCATAGAGGGGATGGCTTTCGGTCCAGTCTTTGACTAAATTGATGGCGTTACGGATTTTGGGTATTTCCCTACTTTCCGCACCAACCTGAGCGCAGTAGAGCCGTTCACTATCTGAGGAGAGTGGGGCAATCCCTTGACAACTAGGTGTTGGTGGTACGGCAACTAGCAATAGATAACTCGTTAGCCCTGTACCACCAACCATTGTCGCCAGAACAACCCAAAATGCTGGCCAGGGATCGACATGAACTCTAGGTAAGTTGAGCTTGCTAATTGGTGCCAACGCCTCTGTAAACAGGTCTTTTCTAATAATTTCTGAGACTTTGGTAATATTACTGTTGGCTGACGATCCGCCTTCGGCAATAGCACCATCGCTGGGTGGCAGGATCTCTGCTGTTCGATCGGGCTGGAACTGTTTCCAGACATCGGCAAATTGAGTGCGGATTGCTTGAAGCTTATTTTTTTCCATTGACTCCCCGGATTTTGTAAATATTAATTTTATTTAAAAAAATGTATTTTTTATTGTTAAAACTACCGATCTGTTTTGGGGCAAGATCAGCTATCTCAATGCTGGGATAACTAAATAGATGCTCATAGATACTATTTCTATCATCTATTGCTAGATCATTGTGCTTTTAGTTACATTGTTTTAACAACTAACTGAATGAGCTTTGCCAATCGGCTAATACTGACATGGCGTTCAGTGAATATCGGCTCACTGTTTATGGCGATAATTTATACTAATAGTGCTGATTTAAGGATAGTTTTGTTTATCATATCTTATCGTCCGAACATCCTCTTCATATACTAGCATTTGTTCCGATAATTCAAGCTATGCTTAGTCCTAATAAATTTTTGAACCAATAAATAATATTCACTGATTAGAGCTAATTTATGGTACTGTCCTATACTATTGGTTCGATTCAACTGGTACAATCGACTGGTTAATGGGGATGTCCGGCGATCGCCAGCAAAGTGAAAAGCATCGAGTTCCCATCAGATCAATTATTTCAGCTTATGACGATCGTTAGTGTTGGCAATGATGCACTTGTGTCCTTAGACCTATCGGCGATCGAGCAGCCGATCGAGTCATGGCTAGCCAGTAGTCCCAAAAAATTCGACCTCGATTTGCAATTTGAAATTCAATTTGATCGAGATCCCGCAGATCCCCGCGAACTCTCTGAAATCCCCGAAATCCGGTTATGGTTCATTCGCCTGGATGCCCGTTATCCATACTTACCACTCCTACTAGACTGGCAAGCAGGGGAACTCGCTAGATATGTAGCCATGTTAGTGCCCCACCAATTCAGTCGGCGGGAAGGGATTCAATACAATCCCGAAGCCTTGGAAATTTGGGTGATGCAGCGTATTTTCCTGTTGACAGATTGGTTACCAACTCAGTCCATCGTCGAGTCCGACACGCGGCTCAAGTTTATGACGCAAATGTTGGGTTATGAATTGGATGATGGGTTGTTTGAGTTACTAAATTGATCCTCGCAATTTACCCCTAGCCCCTGAGTCCCCGATTCCGGTACACTGTGTGATGGCTAATTATATCAACAAAATTTAAGTTCAATGGAAATCGGTCAACAAGTTAAAGTTTTTCGCCTCAGAGATCGGGTATCTAACGACATTGTGAGTAAACTAGGTAAAGTAGGTGTAGTGACAGGATTCAAAATGACTGATGGTAGCGGTGTTGGTGCCGTCGTCCAATTTGAAGATAAAACTAGCACCTGGTTTTTTGAAGATGAACTCAAAGTTGTAGCGTAATATGCCCCAAATTCTCACCTTCCTTGGTAAAGGCGGTTCCGGTAAGACTACTGTAGCGATCGCCGCAGCCAAACAACAAGCTAGCCTGGGTCGGCGGGTATTATTTGTCAGTCAAGATCCTACGCCAGCAACGGGGATCTTGCTGGGCGTACCCTTGGCGGATAAACCCCAATCAATCGGTGCAAACATTGAGGTAGTGGCAATTGCCGCTACTGTCGCGATCGAGCGTGGGTGGGAAGATGTGAAACAGGTGGAAGCGCGGTATTTGCGATCGCCGCTGCTCCGCAACATTTATGGGCAAGAGTTAGCAATTTTGCCGGGAATGGATAGCGCGATCGCCTTAAATGCCCTCCGGCAATATGATGCTAGTGGTAAGTATGATGTTATTGTTTATGATGGTACAGGGGACATTACCACCCTGCGGATGGCGGGGATGCCTGATAGTTTGAATTGGTATCTCCGTCGCTTTTTGGCAGTGGTGGAAGAGTCCGATCTGTGGAAAACGATCGCCCCAATCATGCAGCCAACAATGGCGGCAATCCTCACGGTAGCCTGGACAGGGGAAAGCGTTATGTCTCAGCCAGTACAGGAGGCGAAAAATGCCCTGGACTACAGCCAAACCGTGATTAGTAATCCCCAGCGGGTGGTCGGCTATCTCGTTACCAGTGATGAACCAGCCGCGATCGCGACGGCAAAGTATTTATGGGGTAGTGCCCAGCAGTCGGGTTTAAGTATTGGTGGCGCGATCGTCAATCGCGGCGAATTGAGTACGGTGGCAAAGGAATTAGACCCGTTGACGGTGACTGCCATGCCGACGCGGATTGACACCGACTGGCAACCATTAATGGATGCCATACCAGATTTTAGTCGAGTTGCAGATGTACCGAAATCGATGACGATCGACACCATAAATCGCGAGGTACGTCTATATTTGCCTGGTTTTGATAAAACACAAGTAAAGCTAACTCAATCAGGACCAGAGGTGACGATCGAGGCAGGCGATCAGCGACGCAATATCTTTTTACCCGAACCCCTCAAAGGTGCAAGTGTACGTGGGGCTAAATTTCATGGCGGCTATCTGATTATTTCTTTTTGAAGAGATGGGATGGGGGACGAGGGGACTGGGGAACGAGGGGACTGGGGGACTGGGGGACTAGGGGACTGCTTGCACTGAGCGAAGCTGAAGTGGGGGACTGTCCACCGTTCACTGTCAACTGTCAACTGTCAACTGTCAACTTTCAACTTTCAACTTTCAACTTTCAACTGTTTTCCCTTTCCCCTTACCCTAATCATGTCCCAATTTTTCGGTTTTATCCCTAGCGATCGAACATTATGGCTATTAGCAGGTGGAGGCGTAGTCTGGACTGTGATGGCAATTTTGCTGCCACCAGGGGGACTAAATCTCACTGCGCTGCTGACTTGCTGTTGGTATTTAGGCATTCTGATCCTCGCGGGTGTTGATGGGCTGAGGGTGAGAGCCGATCGAGTGCAAGTGAGTCGAGGGGAAATCGGGAAATTATCGATCGGGCGCGATAATCCGGTGACAATTACGGTTCAAGCTGGGGCACATCGAGATAAATCTCACCAGTTTATTTATCAGCTTCGGGATGGTGCGCCGCAAGATTTGCCAGGAACACCCGAATTAATCACTGGACGGTTAGGTCTGGGGAGTAGTCAAACAACGACCTATACAGTTCATCCTTACCGCCGTGGTGAATATGAATGGCAAGGAATTCAAGTCCGTCAATTGAGTCCGTGGGGATTAGCTTGGCAGCAGTGGCGAGTAGATGCGGCACAGACTGTCGCTGTTTATCCCGACCTAATTGGTTTGAAAGCACTCTCGATTAAACTCACCCTCCAATCTACCGGAGCGATGCGCCAAGCGCGGAAGCAGGGAATTGGCACAGAATTTAGCGAACTGAAGGAATATAGCACGGGTGACGACCCGCGATCGATCGACTGGAAAGCCACTGCTAGACGCAATCGCCCATTAGTGCGGGTACTGGAACCAGAGCAGGAGCAGACGGTGATTATCTTACTCGATCGCGGTCGGCTGATGACGGCAAATATTCAGGGATATAAACGGTTCGATTTTGGCTTGAATGCGACGCTCTCTCTAGCTCTTGCCGCCACTCAACGGGGGGATCGAGTTGGTGTGGGTGTATTCGATCGCTATCTGACTACCTGGATTCCCCCGCAACGCGGACAAACTCACTTTTCCCGCATTCTCGATCGGGTGAGTCGGCTTCAACCCGAGTTGCTCGAACCTGATTATCTCGGAGCCGTCACTAGCATTATCAAACAACAGAGCCGACGCGCTCTGGTTGTGCTGATCACCGATATTGTGGATGATATCGCTTCCGCCGAACTCCTCACCGCGTTAGGCAGACTCACCCCACGTTATCTACCTTTCTGCGTCACCCTCCGCGATCCCCAAGTAGATCTTCGCGCCCATCAATTAGCCACAGATATTCCTACTGCGTATACTCAAGCAGTCGCCCTAGATTTTCTAGGGCAACGCCAACTCGCCTTCGCCAATCTCAAACGTAAAGGTGTCCTTGTTTTAGACGCTCCAGCTACCCAAGTGAGCGATCAATTAGTCGATCGATATCTCCAGATCAAATCCAGAAACCAATTGTAGTGTATTCACCGGCCAACTTTTGTCTGATCTAAAATGATTAAAAAGTCTAATCATTGATCGTGTGATTAATGATACAGCGATCTAAAAGTCATCAGTTAAAATCGGGTAAGGTAGATCATAGATATATAAAAGTTACCCCGATTTTAACTCTGATGGATTCATATACTCAGTCGTCGGCAACGACCCGCAAATGTCCCAATTGTGGCAATCATCAAGTCTATCGCTCTCAGCGAGTCAGTTCTTGGGATCGATTTTTGTCCTTGTTCAACATTTATCCCTACCGTTGTCAGTACCACACTTGCGGGATTCGATTTCGCCGTTTCGGTAAAAGGTAAAACCTACAGCGAACTTATTTGTCAGATCTGACACTAGCTTCGATCGGCACAGGGGAAGTATTTGGGGTGATCTTTTTCACTTTGAATGATTTCTTGCCGAATGTGAGAACTCGATTTTCTACCGTGGCGGCTGCCCCAGCAAGGAGAGTTTCTGGTACAGATTCTAGACAATCGACAAAGATTGTGTCACCTTCGCCAAAGGTAGTTTCGAGAATTTTAGTGGCGATCGGGTTTTGAAGTTCCCGTTGAATTGCCCGTTTGAGCGGTCTAGCACCATAGATCGGATCGTAGCCGACATCGGCGAGATAATCTTGTGCGGCTGGAGATAATTGAATTTTGATTTTTTGATCCGCCAACATCCGTTCGATGTGGTGGATTTGAATGCTGACGATTTGCCGGAGTTCGGTTTTTTTGAGTGGTTCAAAGATGGTTAGTTCGTCTACCCGATTGAGAAATTCGGGGCGGAAATGTCCGCGCAGGGCATTTGTCACCTGTTGGCGGAGATCAGTTGTTTGGTTGCTATCGTAGTTTGGATCGAGCATCGTATTCATAATTTGCTCGCTACCGATATTACTCGTCATCACAATGACGGTATTGCAGAAATCAACGGTTTTCCCTTTCGAGTCGGTAATCCGACCATCATCTAGGACTTGTAAGAGAATATTAAACACATCGGGGTGGGCTTTCTCCACCTCGTCAAATAGCACCACACAGTAGGGATGACGGCGCACTGCTTCGGTGAGTTGTCCGCCATCTTCATGTCCCACATAGCCAGGGGGCGCACCAATCAAGCGGGAAACCGCGTGTTTTTCCATGTATTCCGACATGTCCAACCGCACCATCGCTTCATCACTATCGAAGAGAAATTCGGCGAGAGCGCGGGCGAGTTCGGTTTTCCCTACCCCTGTCGGCCCCATAAACAGAAATGAACCGATCGGTCGATGGGGGTCTTTCATCCCCGCACGAGCGCGTCGAATTGCCGCTGAGACTGCGCCGACAGCCTCTTGCTGGCCGATCACTCGATGGTGGAGGTGGGATTCGAGTTGCAGGAGTTTCTGGCGTTCTGAGGCGAGGAGACGGTTGACGGGGATGCCCGTCCATTTGGCGACGATTTCGGCGATGTCGCTGTCGGAGACTTGTTCGCGCAGGAGAGTAGAGCCTTGAACTTGCACTGCGGCGAGTTGGGCTTCTTTGGTTTCGAGTTCGAGTTGGAGTTGTTCTAGTTTGCCATATTTGAGTTGGGCGGCGGTATTGAGATCGTAAGCGCGTTCGGCTTGTTCGATTTGGACTCTAATTCGATCTTCTTCTTCTTTAAGACTTTTAATTCCATCGAGGAGTTGTTTTTCCCCTTGCCATTGGTTGGTTAGTTCGCCCTGTTTTTGTTTGAGGGTGACGATTTCCACATCGATTTTATCGAGCCGTTCTTGGGTGGGGAGATAACCGCCACTGTGGAGATTTTCGCCTTGGAGGGAGAGTTTCTCCATTTCTAGCTGCATGACGCGCCGATCGATCGATTCTAGTTCGGCTGGTTTGGAGGTAATCTCCATCTTCAGTTTAGCTGCTGCCTCATCGACGAGATCGATCGCTTTATCGGGTAAAAATCTGTCGGCAATGTAGCGATTCGATAAGGTAGCAGCGGCAACGAGGGCGGAATCGCTAATTTTTACGCCATGATGAACTTCATACCGTTCCTTCAAGCCGCGCAAAATCGAAATCGTATCCTCGACGGTGGGTTCGCTCACCTGAACGGGCTGAAATCGCCGCTCTAGGGCGGGATCTTTCTCGATATACTTGCGATACTCATCGATCGTGGTTGCACCGATACATCGCAGTTCTCCCCGAGCGAGCATCGGTTTGAGCAGGTTTCCGGCATCCATTGCGCCTTGATTGCCCCCTGCTCCGACAACGGTGTGTAATTCATCAATAAATAGGACAATTTGCCCCGCAGATTCGGTAACTTCTTTTAAGACTGCACGCAAGCGCTCTTCAAATTCGCCCCGGAGTTTCGCACCAGCGATGAGACTACCGATATCTAAGGAAATTAATGTCCGATCCTTCAGGGATTCGGGGACATCACCATTGACAATCCGCTGGGCTAATCCTTCGGCGATCGCGGTTTTGCCCACTCCTGGCTCACCGATTAAGACGGGATTATTTTTCTGCCGTCGGGATAGTACCTGTACCACCCGCCGAATTTCTTCATCCCGCCCGATTACTGGATCCATTTTCCCCGCTTTCGCGGCTTCGGTCAGATCTCGTCCATATCGAGACAAGACATCACTACTCGCTTCCGGCGTTTGAGTGGTAATTTTCTGAGTAGCACCACGCTGTTGCTTGATCGCGGATTCTAATTGAGATCTGTCGAAATCAAAGGCCTTGAGCAATCGCCGCCCGATCCGATCGTCCTCCTGAAGAGCTAAAATTAGGTGATCGACAGCGATAAACTGGTCTTGCCAACCAGCGCGGGCGGCTTCGGCGCGATCGAGTAATAAATCTAAACCCCGTCCCAGATACAAGTCTACAACTTGATTCAATCTTGGTTGACGGTTGGTGAATTCCTGCAATTGTTTGGCTAATTTCTCAACATCTACCCCCACGCGATTCAAAATTTTAGTTGCTGAATCCTGCTGCTCGATCAATGCGATCGCGACATGTTCGACCTCTAGCTGCTGATTGAGCGATCGTCTGGCTACTTCCTGTGACTTGATGATTGCATCCCAGGCTTGGTCTGTAAATTTTGTCGGATCGGTAGGCTGCATTCGAGGAGATTGCGGTTTGGGTTGAAGCGTGTCTGTCTAGTATATCAAGGGATTATCGATTGTAAAATGTTAATTTTGGGAGCTAGTCTGTCGATACTAAGGAAAACATTTGCTCGGCACAGTCTAAGTGATTTTTCCTATGCAATCTTGGCTCTCTCGCCGACTCACGATTTGCTCCCGCAGATCGGTTTTTACTGCTAGTTTAAATAGTTTGGTTTTGGCTGGATTGTGCCATGCGCATACCTGGGCACAATCGGCGACCCTAGTCGAAACCTTTCAAAATACTACTGCACCTAACTGGATTTTAGGACCAACTGGTGAGTCGGGTAATCCTGGTGCTAGCTTAACGGCTCCTAGTATTGATGCTGCGGGTAACGGCTGGTTACGCCTCACGGCGGCAGCGAATAATCAGCGTGGATTTGCTTATTATAATACTTCGTTCCCAGCGATTCGGGGTGTGAGCATTAGCTTTGAATATGCCATGTGGGGTGGCAGTGGGGCTGATGGGATTGTACTATTTTTGTTTGACGCTAGTACCCCTACTTTCAAAATTGGCTCCTATGGGGGATCGCTAGGCTACGCCAACGATTGTGGTGGTGTGAGTACAGGATTGAGTGGTGGCTATGTGGGAGTGGCGATCGACCAATTTGGTAACTTTGTTAATACTGGAGATCGCTGTCACAACGGCGGTAACAATGGCAGAATTCAGAATACGATCGTCCTGCGCGGTTCTGCGGCGAATGGATACAACTATCTGACTCATGCTGGAGTCACAAGCGTCGCTACTGGAAATAGTACTGCTACCGCAGCGATTGGGCGGGCAAATCCGAACAAAGTCTTTGTAGACATTGTGCCAGCAAATGGTGCTTACAGTATCACTGTCAAACTTCGGACTACTGGTGGGACAACTACTGTCATCAATAAGTACCAAACAACTCACACGCCACCAAATAATCTCAAATTAGGGCTTGCGGCTTCGACAGGTGGCTCGACAAATTACCACGAAATTCGCAATGTCACAATTACCACGCCAACCGATCTTCAGATTAGCACAACTAATTATCCCCAAACAGCGATCGCCGGAAATCCAGTCACATACCAAATCGTTGCTGTGAATAAAGGACCAAATACCGATCCAGCCGCAGTAATTAATGATTCGCTGCCCAGTCAACTTACCAACGTCACTTGGGCTTGTGTTGCGGCTGGAGGAGCGCAGTGCAGCGATCTGAATGGGAATGGCAATATTACTCAAACGGTGAGCTTACCTGTCAACGGCACACTCACCTATACAGTGACAGGTACAGTGGCCGCGAATATTCCTAACAATACAACCTTTCAGAATACAGCGACGATCGCTACATCTTTGCCATTTACAGATATCGATCCCAATAATAATTCCACCACTGTTAACACAACTACTAGTACGGGAAAATTATTATTTGTGAAACGGATCACGGGCATTAATGGTAATTCAGTTAATCCTAGTAATAACGTGCCACTGAATATGTTTGTGGACGATACCACATCTCCGTACCGCGATCTCGATAACGATCTTGGCTGGCCGACAAATTATCTTTTGGGTGCAATTAATCCTGGCAGCGTGAAGAATGGTGACACGATTGAATATACGATATATGTCCTCAATGCCGGGAATATAAATACAAAAAATGTCAAAATCTGCGATCGAATCACTCCAAATCAAACATATGTTGCGAATAGTTTAAAACTAAAATTAGGCAATATGCCTAATGAGATTAGTTTAACTGATGCAAACACACCTGGTGTCGATCGAGGTCAATTTATCGCCAAAAATAGCAATGTTCCCACCAGTTGCAATCTTAAAGGCACAAATAGTAATGGAGTCTTGGTAGTGGATCTGACTGGAACTGGTGCTAGTAATCAGCCCGATTTGAGTATCATGCCCCATTCTAACGCCACACCATCTCAAGCGAATACCGTCACAAATTCTTATGGATATATCCGCTTCAAAACCCAGGTGAACTAGTAACCCAAGTGGCTAGTGAGGAAGATTGGAGATACTTTGACTACGATTAGGACTGGACTTTCGATCTATCATTGAACTCGTTGGTAATTAACTCAAATGTTTGGGCCTAAAAGTGATCGTTCCTATCTCCATAAATCAGTCGGCAAGTTAATGTATTTGCTGTCTGGATTTTGGTATGTCACGATCTGGATTAGTTCACTGTCATTAACGGCTGTAGCTCAAATACCTTCACCTGGTACGATTATTGAAAACCAAGTCACCGGTAGTTTTAGTATCGAAGGTGATGCCACCAATGCAGTGATTCCCGTAGAGTCTAATATCGTCAGTATCACAGTTGCCGAAGTAGCTGGAATTGCGATCGTCGGTACGAGTATTGTGGAAGCTCCGAGTAATATCGCTGGGGGTGGATCTCATCAGGGAATTGGGGGGATTAATCGGGGCGATATTGTTTACTTTGATTTTGCGATCGTCAATACAGGAAACGATCCTACTCAATTTACTATCTCAGCCAGTGATACGGTCGTGACAGGGGGCACTGTCACTAATAGCATTCAAATTCTCGGCTACAATCCTAGTGGTGTTGGTAACGACACCTTATTGATGTCACCGATTTCTGTCAGTGGATCCGTCGATACAGGTAGTGCAGGGGCGTTGGGTTTACCCAATGGTTCTGTACCTGTCGGTGGTACGATTAAAGTCCGCGTACCAGTCAAAGTTGCTGGTACAGCTAATGCTGGCGATCTCCTGGCGGTTCAGTTAACGGCAAGAACTAAGGACAACCCCGACTACAATATCACAAGTAACCCGAATGTCCCACTCAACGAAGCCAATGGGAATCCCGTCAATGGCGTACAGACAGGAGTTGCGAGTCAAGCGATTTTGGTGGTTAATCCAGCCCCAGTTATTGGTTATGAGTCGGTGCGGGTTACAACCAATCGGCCGAATGCTGTGCCTGGCGATCGCGCAATCTGGACGATTACTTATATTAATATTAGTGCGACAGATATTCCTAATTTCCAGATTGTCAATCTATTACCAACCCAAGTTACTAAATTAAGTTTGCCGACAGTGTCGATCGGTGGTAATCAAATTTTGCTACCGATGATCAATAGTAATTATAACGGCATAACTAACAATCATCTATTCGATCATTCATCTATTCCGTTCACTTTAAAAGCTGGCGGCACAGTAACGGTCGATATTACTACAACCATTAATTCTGGCGTGAATAATGTAGTGGCCAATCAGGCTCAAGCAAATGGAACTGGTTTAGCTACGGCGATCCTAACGGATAATATCGGTGTCACTGGTGATTTACCACTCTTGTTAGTATCCCCACCTTACAACCTGAACACTCCTGCCAATAGTGTGCCCCAAACTCAACAGGCGACGATCGATCCGACGATTTTACCGATCGTGACTGCACCGAAACTATTGCTGGTTAAACGAATTACTAAAATCCAGAATCAAGTTATAAATCCCAACGATAGTACCATCTTAAATGCCCTTGTTTATAACAGTAACCCAGCAAATATAGGTGAAGATCTCAATCCAGGCTGGCCTAGCAATTATCTGTATGGGGCAATTAATGGTGGCATCATCAAGTCTCAAGATGAGATCGAGCATACCATTTATTTCCTCAATGCGGGAAATCAAGCGGCTCGGAAAGTCAGGATTTGTCAACCAATTACCCCCGACCAAAATTTCCTACCCACAACCTATGGCACAAATCTGGGCATTAGGCTTGTACTAGGCGATGGAACAACACTAAATCTCACGAATACTAACGATGCTGTCGATCGAGGTCAATTTATCATTAATAGTGTTGATATTCCCGCCAACTGCAACCTAGCCAACTTGAATACCAGCAAGGGTGTCATCGTTGTCGATCTCACTGGCGATGTTGGTACTGGCACCCCAAATTTAACAGAACTTCTACCTAGTACAGGTACCGCACAACCGTCTACTTCCTATGGGTATCTTCGCTATCGCACTAGGGTAGAATGACCTGACTGAAGGAAATAGGAGTTCACCAATATCTAATCAGAGTTGATGAAAATATTGAGTGCTTGATTATGTCTGAATCGTGTTGGATGTTCTAACCAACACGATTTACTCCTCAATGATTTCAACTTTCATTCTACCGAAGATCGGTTTTCCAAAATCTCAAAAGAACTGACATTTAAGACTTTCCCAATCATCGCTAACGTCATCACATCATCATTTAATGTGCCCTGAGCCTTCACCTGTAATCCAATCTGCCGCAAATCCCGGGGACAATCTAATAACTCATAAGTAGTCCCATCTTCGCTCACCAATGCCCACGCACCGGTGCCAAAACCTTTGTGTTCAACTCTACCAATCACCGTAATCATACTGTTTGAGCATCTCCTTTCGCCGCGAACGTAGCTAAACCAAAGCACAACAACCCATTCAGTACCAAGAAACTGCGGGCAAGTATGCCATCACCTAATAACCAGACTTGAGGAGAGATTGCTGCACTCACAAACAGACAAGCAGCCACCCCAAGACTAGTACCCACAGCAAACCATTTTCCCTGGGGTAGTGACCAACAGACCACCAGTAATAGTAGCGGAATTAGGACACTGGCAAACGCTGGATTTAAAATACTGTTACCTGAAATTGCATTCCCTAATTCGGGAATTGAACTTCCCAACAGGCGAAATGGAGCCTGGGGCAGATCGAAGATATAAAAACCCTTAAGAAAAAACAGCCCACTACTTCCTGCCACCATCCCACTAAGGAGGGGCAAGCCAAATGGTAGGTAGTTGCGAATCAAGAACGCCAGCAAATAAGAACCCAGTACCATGCCTAGTTTCGGTAATAGGGCAATTGCCCCACCATCAATCCAGAATCGGAGGTTGAGATAGCCATTATCCCGCAACCAACGGAAAAAATCATTGAAGGTGATTTTCCCTTTTTGGGCGAGTTTGACAGCAGCAGCAGCATCTAGATGTCCAGCACCATAGAAATTTTGCGGATCTTGGTCGATTTTTCGCACAGATTGTTGCAAAACGGCACGTATTTCATCTGGCTCCTGCACACCCGCAGATTTAATCAAAGCGGCAACTCCAGCAACGTGGGGGGCTGCCATACTCGTTCCTTGGAAACCGGAAATTATCGGAGTATTGCTATCAGGATCGATGGTTTCTTGCCAGATTTTGCTGCCATGTCCACCACCAGGCGCGGCGATATCTACCCCCGCACCATAGTTAGAAAATTCGGCTCTTTCGCCTTGTGCATCGCTGGCCGCTACCCCAATGACATGGGCATAACGGGCGGGATAGGATGCGGAATTCGTGTTTTCATTGCCGGCGGCGGCGATAATCACGACACCTTTGCGATAAGCATAATCAATCGCGTCTTTCATCACCTGGCTTTCGCCACCACCACCCAAACTCAGATTGATCACATCTGCTTGATTGTCTGCGGCAAATCTTATCGCCTCGGCGATATCACTAATTGTCCCACCACCACTACCTGATAAGACCTTGAGCGGCATGATTTTGGCTTCATAGGCAATTCCGGCAACACCATAGTTATTATTGGTAGATTGAGCGACAGTGCCCGCTACGTGGGTGCCATGACCATTATCATCATCGGCAGCAACTCTGTCGTTCACGAAATCGTAGCCTTTGACGAATTCTGTATTTGCCAAATCGGGAACTTTGGTGACTCCGGTATCAATTACCGCAACGGTCACACCTTGACCGCGATTTTCTTCCCAGGCTTGTTCGGCGTGAATATTCAACAAATGCCATTGTTTGCTATAGAGCGGATCGTTGGGTGCGACGGAGGTACGATAGATATAGTTAGGCTCGATCGCTTCTGCCTGCTGCCGCAGATTGGAGGTTTTAAGCCGATTGAGTAATTGCCGATCTCCTTTGACTACATATAGTTGTTCGGCTTGAGAAAATTCACTGTTCAGACGCGGTGCTAACTGATATTCCTGAGTCAATACCTGTAACTGTCGATCGATTTCTGGCGGCGGAAGATTGTCCTTAAAGTCAATGACCACCGAGTCAAATTCTCCCTGAGTTGCCAGTCCTTGAAAATTTAGGACAGCAAAGCCCAAGCCTAGGCAAAATAAGCATAAAACAACCAGTTTCCGCATATACAGCGATCGCTCTCAACTGAGATTAGTATTATTAGCATAACTGATCGGTTTAGGATCTGCGGATCAGTTGAACGGTGAATAAGTAATAAGTTAGGACTTACGCATTGACAGCAGGCGCAAGATCTGGATTTAGACAGAAATGGGCTGTGGAAGATTGTCAATAATAAACTGACGGATGATCGGCACAAATAAATCGCGGGAAATCTGATACAAATTATCAATCAAGCCCTG
>JBGSPI010000044.1:0-15599 GCA_041738715.1 Chamaesiphon sp. | reverse complement strand
GCAAACTTAAAATATTTCGGATTTTGGCTGAACGCTATCGCAATCGACGTAAACGTTTCAGTCTAAGATTTAACCTCATTTCCGCTATTCTCAATTTTGAACTTGCTTCTTCCTCTTGATTCATGCAAGAGGTCTATTGATTTACTCGATCGATCTCCACGGCAATCATCTTTGCTGTTGAGATTCGATCTTGATCTGTCTGAGCCAAAGTTCGATCGATAAAAGACTTGAGATAGCTGACTTCGATCGCTAATTCGGGAATCTGTTGGAGCAATTTGATCGTTGCCAACAAATTAGCCGCATCTGCGGGCATAAAGTCTTCGAGACGATCTAATCGCCCAAATAGTCCGCGCAAAGCAATTTTCAATACATCACGGAATACTTTTACATCGATACCTTGAGCGGCAAAGTATTTGGGATTCACTCCCAGTGTCAAGATACTTAATACTCGATGCGGGGGGATGCGGAAAAAGATCGAAGTGGCGATTTTTTCAATTGCCCTAGCTTGAACTGCTTTGAGTTGCTGTTCAGGAAAGTGAGGATTGCTGGCTAATTGGATTAATGCCGCTACTTGACGATCGAGTTCATCGATCGAAAACTCAGACATTTTGGTGATTACCATTGTCCCAGATCGATCGTAAGTCCGATCTACATCTTCGATCGCGCTAATTAGGGGATTAACTTCCGTCCCTAGCGTCGGATCGAATTGACCGTGAAAAAATGGCTCATCATAGCCTGCTTGCAATCCATTAAAATACAATGGCACTTTTTTTCCAGATTGGAAAATTTTGTAAAGAACTAATTCGAGGAGATCGATTGGCCAACCGAGATCTCTAACCACTAATATTTTTAACTGGCGGGGGACTGCTTCGAGCAACCCATTTAACAGCAAATAGTTAGCTTCGGAAACATTTTGGGGCAACAGATCGATATCGGGTTTATGGAGATTGACTAGTCCATGTTCAATCCCTTGACCGATTTTGCTTTCGATCGAGCTATTGTCTAGAATGTGTGTAAAGCGTACTGCTCCATAGATGGTATCACCAGCTAATGCTGCTTTAGCAAATAACCACTCACAGAGTTTTTTCGATGCTGCATAGACATCAGCGGTATAGTAGCGAGAAGCTTTACCTGTGGAAGAGAACATGCACTTCTCAATCCGATGAGTTTGACAAGCTTTGATCACGTTGCAAGTACCGATCAAATTGCTCGTAATTGTTTCTCGAACCTCAATTTCTGCTAGTCCAGGTAATCTCTGTGCTGCTAGATGAAATACTATCTGTGGTCGCTCATCTGCAAAGATTGCCATAACGGCTGCACCGTCGCGAATATCAACTGTCCGGTACACTAATTGTGCTGACTGAATTAACTTATCTGCTGCGGAGTTCGCCTTATCGAGAGAAACAATTTGTTTGGCACCGAGATTGACTAGAGAAGTAATTAAAGCTTGACCAACGCAACCTTCCCCACCAGTGACTAGGACAACTTTGCCACTAATTTCCGATCTGATCAGATCTTCATAGAGGTGAATTCGGCGTTCAGCCGCTTCTGTGAAGGGGTTTTCGCGCAGTTTTCCCTCACCCTGATAGACTCGGATCAGATCATTAGTCAACTCGGTCAGACTGGAGAGCACTTCAACTGACTGCGGCACAGGTGCATGAGCAGGTACTAATCGTTGCATCGCCCCAATGATTTGTTTTTTCTGTGCGTAGGTCATATCTTGACTAATTTCCGTGTAATTTTGACGAGGCTGGGCGACTATCTTAGAGGAAGGCTCTATTACCTTAGACGGCAGGAACCCTATAGCTATCGTTTCCCGCCAATGCTTTTGAGACTTGAGCTACAGTTGTGAGTTGAGTCTCTTTACCACAGGTAAAATTTATTACATTTAACTGTGTATAATATTTAGTTTTAATGGTAAATAGATTACAATAATTTGTATATCTTCCTCGACCGCAAAATGTAGGGTTATTGCTGTGGTACGTTCAGCATTTATACTGAACAGAAATTATCCAACAACAGAAGAAGTTGCTTTAGAGCATCAAAAAGATAGCATTTTGGCGATCTGAAATGGTCATTTGAATCGATTAAGTTTGAGTTGAGCGAATTGAAAGTGTTGAAAAAATTGACCACTGATACCAGTAAACTTAATTTAGTTTGATCACTAATAAATTAAAAACTTCTGTAATTTTCAATACATATTTAATTGACTTGTATTAGTGAATTTGCTGAGATGGGGGTTTATCAATCCAATTTTTGAGGAGGGGATTGATTAATTCAGGAGCTTCATCTTGGGGACAATGACCGACTGCGGGTAACTCTATAAATTCCCAAACGGCAGGTACACTCATCAATTCACGTCCTAGGACAATCGGTTCCCACGGATCTGCTGCGCCCCAAATCGCGATCGCGGGACAAGACAATTGTGGTAGTAAATCTTCTGGAAGTGGTCCGCTGGAATAGCCTGTAAAAGCCAAAAATACATCTGCGGCTCCAGGATCGCTAGCTGGAACCATCAGGATATCGATTAATTCATCAGTGACTGCCGCCGGTTGGTGGTAAGCTTGGAGGAGAATTTTCCGCACGACATCGCGCTGGGCAAGCTGCCGAAAAAACAATCGACCGATCGCTTTGATCCGCAAGATACTTTGGAGAATTGGCGGACCCCATTGACGGTACCAGGGCATCTCAGCACGTTTACGATCGTGAAGCAACCGTAATGAGCAGTTTATTAATGCAACACTTATCACCAAAGTGGGCTGCGTAACCGCCGTTTGCAGCGCAACGATACAGCCGATCGAATTACCGATTAAGATTGTTGGGCTACCAATTACTTCCCGACAGAAATCGGCGACTAATTCGCCCCAGGTTTCAAATGTGTACTCAATTTCCACGCCAGGGGTCGGTTTTGCTGATGCCCCAAAACCAATCAGATCGATCGCGTAACATCGGCAACTAGTCGCCAGTACTGAAATATTTTTCCGCCAATGTCCGACGGAAGCCCCAAATCCATGGATGAGTAGTACGGGTACACCTGTCTCCCCTGCCATCTGATAATTAATCTGGTAGCCACGCCACAGCCAGGTAGAATTTAGAGTCTGAGTAGCGATCGTCATAAGTTAGAGGTTCGGGTCATAGGGGCGGGTTTGTACAAGTAAATTAGTTCTCGCTAGAGAAATTAATAACGCTCTCACTTGGATATCTTAATCGAGAATTGAGGGCAGTTGAATGGGGCATCGAAAATCGGAGATCGAAGTTAATTTAGACCGATTGCGATCAAGATGGTGAACTATTCCGCTACAATTGATGGGAAATTCACGGTTAGACGTTGTGAGTAACATCCCCCCTCTTGACCTCAAACGGCAGTATCAAGCGATCGGTGCTGATGTCAGTGCAGCGGTTTTAGAAGTATTAGCCTCTGGTGCCTATATTGGCGGCCCACAGGTCCAAAATTTCGAGCAACAATTTGCCAGTTATATTGGCACAACTGAATGTGTTGGCTGCAATTCGGGCACGGACGCACTATATTTAGCCCTGAGAGCGATGCACATTGGCGCAGGGGATGAAGTAATTACCACGCCCTTTACTTTTATTGCCACTGCGGAAACAATCAGTGCGGTAGGTGCCCAACCCGTATTTGTCGATATCGATCCGGCTACTTTTAATCTCGATCTTAGTCAATTAGCTGGTGCAATTACTCCGCGCACTAGGGCAATTATGCCTGTCCATCTGTTTGGCAACCCAGTCGATATGACGGCGATTATGTCAATTGCGAACCAACATAATTTAATTGTGATTGAAGATTGTGCCCAAGCTACGGGTGCTGAGTGGAACGAGCGGAAAGTCGGGAGTATCGGACATTTCGGCTGTTTTAGCTTCTTCCCAACCAAGAATCTTGGTGGTTGTGGGGACGGTGGGGCAGTAACCCTCAACGATTCTCAACTAGCTGCCGATTTGCGGATGTATCGCGAACATGGGAGCCGTCAGCGGTATTATCATGAAGAAATTGGTGTCAATAGCCGTCTCGATGCCCTTCAAGCCGCGATTTTGCAGGTCAAACTGCAACATCTCGATCGCTGGAATCAGCAACGAGCGGAAGTTGCCAACCGTTATCAACAGTTATTGGCGAATATTCCTGGCATCATGATGCCAAGCTCGACGGCTGGCGGTAAATCCGTGTGGAATCAATACACTATTCGAGTCATCGCGCCTGAAGGAGTCGATCCGGCGGCTCATCGAGATCGCGTCCGAAGTAGTTTGTTGGAAACTGGTGTAATTTCAATGATCTATTACCCACTACCCTTGCACTTGCAGGCAGTATATCAAGATCTAGGCTACCCAGTCGGCAGCTTCCCCATTACCGAAGAAGTCAGCCATGAGGTATTATCCCTGCCAATGTTTCCCGAACTCACCAGCGAAGAACAACAACGAGTAGTTTACGCACTCAAGGATGCTTTACACGCTACTTAATCCAGGTAATTGACAGCCTTATTTTTTGGGGCGAAGGATCTGCGTTTCGCCCCGCCAATGTTTGGCACCCAAATTTTACGATCGTCAATCCACTCGATCAAATCGATCAAAATAAAACCGCTTAAACTCCTAGGAGTTTAAACGGTCTTACATGCATACACACGGAGAGAAGAGGATTCGAACCTCCGTTAGGTGTAACCCTAAAACTGATTTCGAGTCAGCCACCATCAACCACTCGGACATCTCTCCAGGCTAACCACAATTATACATTATTTCATCAGCAATTTTGAAGATCTCGATCGACTAGTCATAGAGTATACTTGAACTCCTAATCATTGAGCGAAACCCAGCCAAATGAATCTTAGCCAGATACCCGACGCTTTAGGAGTTCTTCATCCGCTTTAATTCGGCCTGCAATGCTTCTACTTGCTTCCGCATCTCGCTGACATCATCAGTCGATCCTGCTGACTTGGATGGCTCCTCACCATCAGCGATAATTTCGATCCGGCGCGGCTCTTGACTCTTTTGGGGTCGATCGGTGTTGCTACCGTCAGCCTGGGTTAGATTATGATGTTGTTGAGCGGATTTGAGCATGTCATCTACGAGTTTCCGCGCTTCCTCGGTGGTAATTTCACCTTTGGCAACCATTTCATCAGCCAACTTTTGAGCCTGTACTCGCAGAACTGAAATTTTTTCACCAGCCTGTTCACTAGCGGAAGCAGCCAGACCTACGCCGAGATAAAATGCTTTTTGAACGATATCGCCTAGACCAGCCATAGTTAACTTTTAAGGTGACTATTGATTTATCCACTCTCTAGGATAAACGTTTAAACCACTCACAGACTAGGGGGCTATATGTACGGTTTGCCGATATGTAGCGAGAACCAGCACCGAAATAATTGAAAAACTTAGATCCGGATTCCACGCCTGTTGCAAGCATCCCTATTGCTGCTACCTTCCGGTCCTGACAAGGTTTGGGCGTTACGACCGCGCGGGTCCAGATCGTCTACCAGTATAACACGGATATTCGCTCACTCGCCTAAAACAATTCGCCATTCATGCAATTGATAGGTGACACAATAATTTTGCACGAGTGGATCTGCGGCGACAATTTGTTCGGCTTCAGTCAGTGAAGCCGCTTGGAATAACATCATCCCGCCACCCCGTTCGCCCCAATAACCAGTTTTTGCCTGATGACCTCGATCGATTAATCCTTGCACATAGGCTTTGTGTGCGGGCACATATCGATCGAATTCTGGCTTCGGTAATATTCCAGTTTCTATTTTGACAAACCAGGGCATGGGTTAGAGGTTAGGGGTTAGGGGTTAGAGGTTAGGCTTTAGAGCGTGCTTGCACGTTCCATAGTATAAGGAACAGTGAATATCGATCAATCACTATTCACTATTCACTATTCCCTACCACCTATTTCGCCGTAATCATCGACAGTGGGAGGAAAATTGTCAAAACTTCGCCTTGCTGGGGGTGTTGACGGACGATTAGTTTACCGCCAAGTAGTTGAAAGAGATTTTTGGTCACATTCATGTTCAGGCTGAGATTGCCTGTATCCGGTTGAAATGTGAGTAATTGACCGATGGAGTGGCATTTGCTTGGTGCCGAGAGGTTGTGTTCGTCGTCTTCTTGACGAGATTGAAGTTGGAGTTTGAGCCTATCGCCGACAGGGGTAACTTCGACTTGGATCCGACTACCAGAGGGGAGATTGCGGGTAAAGTTTTCGACTAATCCAGTCAAGACTCGATCGAGAATTGTCGGGTTGCTAACTACTGAAGGGAGTTGATGAGGGATATCTACGGCTAGATCTAGATTGCGGCGTTCAGCTTGTTGTTGCCAGTTGGGAAGACTTTGTTCGAGGAGTTGGGTAATTGACATGGTGGTCAGATCTACCGCTGGGGATGATTGGGTAGTAGCCAACTCTGCCGCACTGAAAATCAGTTCCATCCGGTTAATTTGCTCGGTGCATTCTCGATCGATCGCACCCAACCGTTTAAGTACTCGCGGGGATAAATCCGGCTGGCGCAAAAGTAGCCGCGTCATCGTGCGAATGGTGGTTAAGGGGGTGCGGATTTCATGGGTAAGTGCTTGGAGTAGTTCGACATCCGCCGCAAGTTTGGCGGGTATTTCTGGGGTGGCTGGTGTTGCTGTCGAAGCTGTGGGGGCTAGAATCGCCACAGGCTGGTTTTGGAGTAAATATTGACTAAATGCCATCACCCACCGATAGTGAGGTTCGATCGGGCTAAATTTAGCCACTAGCTCATCTAGATAGGATAGATGCTGTGGTGCTGTGAGCATTACCCGCCCCCGCAGGGATTGCCATGCCATGTTTAAATCATCAGGATCGAAGGAAAACTGACAACAAGGGGAACCATTGTCTTCCCCTAAGACGACGACGAGACTAAAGTGGCTGGTTAAAACGAGACAAAACCGCTCATCAGCAAGGGGATCTGTCGAGAGTAATTCGATCGGAAAATGATGCGACTGCTGAAGATAATCTTGGTGGGAATTGGATTTACAGGGAGGAAGTTGGCGGTTGGTGTGATGGGTGGTAAAAGTAGTGGTTTGGAGTTGAGAAACGATCGCCGGATGACTAAACAGGGGTAAGGGTGCGGTCATCAGTAGTCCTTCGATGACGGTCTCTTCACTAAGATCGGACAGACCCATCGGACTAGGTAATGCTTGTAATATCAAGGCTTCGACAGCGGCGATCGCGCTGTGCCACTGGCTTTGGGCGTTAATTTGCTCGGATTGTCGATCTTCTTGCTCTGCTTCTGTGGCAATACTAGGGGGATGAGCGTCTAATTCAGGCACCAGCAGATCGATACCTGTCGGTTCTGCTTTAGCTAGTATTTCACTCAGCGTTGGAAGCAACCATTTTCTGACCACAATTTAATTAATTTTCACTAACTCACTCTTAGAGATTAACGGATCGCTGGCACTCGATCGCAGGGGTAAAACCGAACTTCCCTACGACAATATCCGTCGATTCGATCTTCAATTAATTTACAGGCTAGGCTTGAAGGGTTAACATGGCAGATTCGGTTGAATCTCAGCTTGGATTCGATCAGAGTTGATGTTTGATTGATTCCCCCCATATAACCAATGTTATTTGTAGATTTAGGGTGATATTATGGAAATTACCGACACTATCAAGCCAAAAGATAGAAGTGCTTGGCGAGCATGGTTAAACCAATACCATCAAGGACTCACAGAAATTTGGTTGTTATCAGATGATCGCCCCGAAGAGCCAACAGTAAAGTACATTGATGCAGTGGAAGAAGCTATTTGTTTCGGTTGGATTGATAGCATCCAAAAGCGATTTTCAAAATATGAGCTTGCTCAAAGATTTACACCTCGAAAGAGGCAAAGCAATTGGACAGAACTAAATAAAGAACGTGCTCGCCGTCTGATTCGACTGGAATTAATGACGGAGACGGGCAAAGCAACACTTCCCGATCTGAATGTAGAATTTACTGTTGCCGAAGATATTATGGAAGTGTTGAAGGTAACACCTAGTGCTTGGGCTAATTTCCTGGAATTCCCTGACTTGTACCGTCGGGTACGCATCGGCTACATTGAAAAAGTGCGAAAAAATCCCAGCGAGTTCAAGCGGCGACTTCAAAACTTTGTGAGTAAAACCGCCGATCGGAAGATGTTTGGAAATTGGAATGATGGAGGAAGACTCCTCTAACCTAATCTGTGATGATTCGGGCTTAAATTAAATGGGGCAGATTCCTGTACTTAGATTTTGTTGAGATTAACGCTATTTCCCAATACAGAAACGACTGAAGATCCGATCGAGTACTGATTCTGTCACCTCTTCCCCCGTAACCTCGCTCAAAGCTTGAATCGCGCCGCGTAGGTCGATCGTCCAGAAGTCTGGCGGTAATTGACCTGCGACGGTGATTAAGACCTGTTGGAGGGCAGTTTGGGCGCGAATTAGAGCCGCCGCTTGACGTTGATTGATCGCAATATCGATATTCGCCGCATGAAGTTGACCATCAGAAATAGTTGCTAAAATTGCTGCTTCCAATCGATCGATCCCTTGATGATTCGCCGCAGCCGTGGCGACGACTGAATTAATCCCTGGGGGCAAATCAAAGTGGGGGAGGGAGTCAACTAGATCGATTTTATTCACAACTAAAATCGTTGGACGATTGCTAATTTGGGCGTATATTTCAGACTCAGCCTCAGTCCAGCCGATCTGAGCATCGATCGTCAACAGGATCAAATCTGCCGATTGCGCGGCGGCGCGGGAACGGGCTACACCAATTTGTTCGACCACATCGCTAGTATCGCGAATTCCGGCGGTATCCAAAACTTGGACGGGAATGCCCCCGACAACTAACTGCGACTCGACCACATCCCGCGTTGTCCCTGGGAGAGCCGTAACGATCGCTCGATCGCTCCGACTCCAGGCATTCAGTAAACTAGACTTACCGACATTCGGCTGTCCGAGAATTGCCACCTTGAGACCACTGCGGAGTAGCTCCCCCCGATCGGCTGTCGCCACAATCTGTCCAATTTCCGCCGTCAGTGCGGTGATTTTTGCTTTAACATCATCTTCTACCAATGGCGGCAAATCCTCCTCAAAATCGATTCTCGCCTCAATCTCAGCGAGTAAATCCAAGGCTTGCGATCTCAATTTACTGATCGGTTGGCGTAACTTGCCTTGTAATCCAGCGATCGCTGTCTGTGCGGCGGCTGGAGACAATGCCCCAACTAAATCGCTGATACTTTCAGCTTGAGTCAGATCGATCCGCCCATTTAAAAATGCCCGCAGGGTAAACTCGCCCGGTTCCGCCACCTTAGCCCCTTGCTCGACACACAGTTGGAGAATCTGCTGGACTAGAATAATCCCGCCGTGACTGTGAATCTCTACCACATCTTCCCGCGTATAGGAACGCGGCGATCGCATAATCAGTAATAACGCCTCATCGATCGTCACACCTGTCTGTGGATGTCTCACATATCCATACAAAATTCGGTGGCTTTCCCACGTTTGATTTCCAGGAGTCTGAAAAATCCGCTGGGCGATCGCTACCGCATCCACCCCCGATAGTCGGACAATGCCCACACTCCCCTGCTGCGGCACCACAGCCGTCGCGATCGCTACAATAGTTCCAGTCTGCATCAGTTATCCTCTACACCCTATTGCCCATTCACTCTCCACTATCCACTATTCCCTACCCCCTATCCACTAGAATATAAAGGTTGAAATCTAACCATCTAGGGGTGTGCGATGGAATCTTGGCAATTTTTGATTCAACGTGAGGGCGATCGAGGGTGGAAACCAATTAAAACTGGTAATCTCCAATTGAAAGAGGGTAAATATCGAATCGTTGCTAATAGTAACTTAATCAATACCCAAATACATACCCGAGTTACCTATCAAAACCTCGGTACCAAAGTCCCAGAACGTAAATCCCAGGCACGTAATCAAACGACTAATGTCAGAGGATTAGTGGTGATTACACCCTTTACGAACTTATACCCAGGACTGTGGCAATTTGTTTGTAGCGGCGAAGGGGAAGCTCGACCTTGGCATCAAATTCTGAAACTTAGAGTATTGCCACGAAACCAACCCAAACCACCCATTTCGCCTGTATCCACTCCTGTCAAAGTTCCATTCTTACCCCAAGACATTAGTGATGATGTTGCTGCCCCAACTGAACCATTAATTCCGATCGAAATGGTCGGCGAACAAGATAATTGGGCACAAGGACTCGATCGATTGTTGGAACAGTTAGAACAAGATTCCTTAAAACCGCGCCAGCCAATAATTCTCGATTCAGTCCCCAATCTACTTCAGCTTACCCCGATCGTCGATCCACCCCCACGACTAATTGGGATCGAACGATCGACTTTTTCGGGCGTAGTTCCAGGCAATCGATTAAGTATTAATGGTAGTTGCAATTTACAGCTATTTAGTGCCGATCTAGTCCAAAAAGTCCAAATTAGTAAATTGCTGATCTGTCTCCGCCATCCGCAAACTGCGGCAATAGTAGTATCGATCGAGCAACCCATTCCGCAAAATGTTCAGATGTTCGCATTTAGTGGGCAAATTCAATTACCGATCGAAACTACAACTAGTCTACTCATGGGTGAAGTCAATCTCTACGATCGACATAATATCCAACTCGGTACCACCGGTTTTACCGTGACAATCGACCTCAATCCGATCCATGAATCAGAGCTATCCTTTTTGGAACTTCTCGACAGTCAAGATGACGAGGAAGATGCCGACCTAATTCTCGCCCGTTTGACACAAGAGCTACAACTAGAGCCGGAACTGACTCAGCCATCACCCAAAACATTTTCAGTACCAGAACCTGCTCCCCCTGCACATATCCAACCGCCGACTTCTACCCCATATCCTAGTGTCCCGACCGCCTACCAACGAGAATCTCTCGATGGACACCCCCAAATTATACCCGTCGAACCATCTGCACCCCCTTTGATGCCTAGAACCAATCGATCTTCTACCTCTACGCCAACGGATATCACCGACGATCTCGATTTGGATTTCGATCCACCCCCAACGCAACAACCCCAGCGCAATCGACACTGGGATAATTTGGAGGTCGTAGTTGATTAAGATCTATATACTTTTATCAAGTTTTTGTTAGCATTTTTAGCTGACTAATTCAGCTAGAATCAATGAAGCAATCCATATATACGAAGGACATTTAATTATGGCAGCTTCTTTTTTACCCTCTATTCTCGTTCCCACTGTTGGTTTAGTATTCCCTGCTGTTGCGATGGCATTTTTATTCCTATACATCGAACGTGAAGCCGCATAGTTAGGGGAAAGGGAATAGTTGACAGTTGACAGTCCCCTCGTCCCCATCCCAAATCTAAGCAAAAAGCCGGACTAGTCCGGCTTTTTGCTGATTGAATTTTCTCAAATTTTTCCCCATCGGGATTCGTTTAAGCCCACAACAGGCTCTGGCTATTGGCTAAATGTCTTACATCGACGATCCAAGCCCAGCATAAGAGCCGTAGAAAAATAAGCTTACAACGACGATCACACCCATGCCAGCAACAGTTGCTACTAGCCATAAGGGAATTCTTCCTGGTTCAGACATAGTTTTACTCCTTAAATATCCCAACAGCAATATTGATAACGACCAGTTAGTTAAAGAAATAACTGGTAAAAAGAATCCCAAGCGTGAAGACCAATAGCAACCCTAAGAATAGCGAAGCTCGATTTAGTTCTACCGGCTGATTATTTGGATTTGGGGTACGTTCCATGATTTTAGTTAAATCCTATCGTTGAATGAATTGCATGGCTGCGATCGCGCCAATAAAAAATACAGTTGGCACGCCCAAAGTATGAACTGCTAACCATCTGACTGTAAAAATTGGATATGAAATAGGCTGATTTCCGCCGCCGCTAGTCATTAGATTCGCTCCTAAATTAAGGTTGATTTAAAGTTTAGTTATTTGTTAATGGCTGATAGTTATTATTCACCATGAATAAAACTCAAGCCAAGATTGGCAATAGTTTTACCAAAAAATATAACTATTTCTTTTGAACAAAGTTTTCAATTTGATTTTTAGACTCAAATCGATCTGATACGATCGGTAGTTCTTGACGAGTTTGGGTAAAGTACTCATCGGGACGAGGCGTACCAAACACATCGTAAGCCAATCCCGTGCTCACAAATAACCAGCCAGCAACAAACAAGGCTGGAATAGTGATGCTGTGGATAATCCAGTAACGAATACTGGTAACAATGTCAGAAAATGGACGTTCTCCAGTTGAACCGCCAGCCATATCGATCGCTCCCGTGTTAAATAGTTTCTAGAGATCAGTTTATATCATAACTTGAAGAAATGTGTTGGTAAAATGAGTGCGGATTTGGCGATGAGGGACGGGGGACTGGGGGACTAGGGGACTAGGGGACTAGGGGACTAGAGGACTGTTCACTGTCAACTGTCAACTGCTTGCCCTGAGCTTGTCGTTGGCGCAGCCTCTGCCTAAGCAGAAGGGTCAACTGTTCCCTTTCCCCCATTCCCTTAAGCACTCGCCCCTTCACCCTGATACTTGAGTAGAATGCCTTTTTGACCAATGATAAAACCACGATCGGGTGTAAAGAATAAAATCTTGTACAAATTAGAGGGGACTTCTTCGACAGCTTCATCCTTGAGCCAAGTTTTCCCGCCATCATTACTCACGAGTAAATCACCACTCCCACCGGATGCCCATACTTCTGCCGGTGTCCGGTAAGCTAGATCGAGTAAACCGAGATTAGTTTTTTGCCCTGGGAATACTTCGTCTTCCCAAGCTTCCGGCGTTTCAGGTTTGCTAAATTGTAATTGTCCACCGCGTGCTAACATCCATAACCGACCATCATTGGTAAATCCCATACTGGAAACACGACGAGAACTATTCCGATTATGGGGTTCCCACGTTTCTTGACCCGGTGCCCAGGTAGAATAGAAGTTGCCTTTGGCAGATACGGCGACATACTTACCTTCGGGGGAACGGGAAATCGTCCGAAATACGCCAACAGCCTGTGAGACGAGGGACTTCCAGGTTTTACCGATATCTTGAGTTTGATAAATCGCTCCAATATTGGTGGTCATTTCGGCGGAATTTTTACCCAGAGCCAAGATAGTAGCGGGGATACCAGGTAATTTGGAACTGAGCGCAATTCGTTCCCACGATTTACCAGCATCATTTGTGTGCAGCAAAATTGCTGGTTCGCCAACCATCCAGCCTTCATCGCCAGCAAAACTAATCGAAGTAAACCGATATTTATCACTGTCGAGTTCTAGTTTCCGGTTTTCCCAGGTTTTCCCACCATCATTAGTTTCAAGGATTGTGGCATCACTACCGACAACCCAACCATGCTGCGGATTGCTGGTAAAAGCTAGATCCTGGAGATTTGACTGGGTTGGTAACTGAAGTGTTTGCCACGGGTTGGTGGCTAGTGCGGGAATATGACTACAACTAACGCACAAGATCCCAATGGCTAACAGGGTAAAAGTTTGTTTGATAATTTTTTTAAGCAAGTTCATTTGTCGGCAGTGGGATAATTAGTTTAATTCAATGTATACAGACTGAGGAATAAGATGAAGCCGATGCCGAGTCCGCCAAAGATTAACAGGTTTTTTTGTTCGGGAGACATATTATTTACCCCGATCCCGTAGCGCAGGTTCTCCTTGAAGCCTGATGTTGCAGTTGTGCCAATATTAGTAAAGGCTCCTTGCTTGGCACCACAGACGGGACATTTCCAGGTTGCTGGTAAGGCGGTAAAAGGTGTTCCGGCAATAATTTTGTTTTTGGGATCGCCTTTGTTTGGGTCATATGTATAACCACAGGCGCGACACTCAAATTGATCGTTGTCAGCGATTTCCACTTTTGGACTAGGTTTTGCGTCCGCTGTAGCTGGCAGATTTTCTGGGCTACTAGGACGATCTCGATCCAGATCGCTCATAAATATAATCTCAGTATTAGAAAATTATTAACATACTGTTACAAATTTTGGCATATTATGTCGAAGTTTGGTATTGGTTAATAACCCAAGTTGCTAGTTAAGGTTTAGGGTATCGGCTGTAGGGAATAGTTGACAGTGAACAGTGAACAGACCCCCAGTACCCCCGTCCCCCCGTCCCATCCCCCTCTCCCCAAATGTCGATCAAAAAAGTCCTCTCCATCGGGTTACTCATTTTCGTGCCGATTTCGATCGCATCTGAATCTCTCCACTGGGGGGATCTGACTGTATTTATCACCTCAGCCTTGGCAATTGTGCCCCTAGCCATCTGGTTAAGTACGGCAACGGAGGAAGTAGCCGTGGTGACGGGACCTGCCGTAGGCGGGCTATTAAATGCGGTATTTGGTAATGCGACGGAATTGATTATCGCCTTAGTCGCGCTCAAAGCTGGCTTAGTTGATATCGTCAAAGCGAGTATTACCGGAACGATTATTAGTAATCTCCTTTTGGCAATGGGACTATCGATGTTTTTGGGCGGACTGAGACACAAGGAACAAGAGTTTAAATCGATTGTGGCGCGAGTCAGCGGTTCGTCGATGACATTAGCAGTAATTGCCATTCTCTTACCCACGATGGCGTTTTATTCTGCGAATCAAGCTGAAGCATTTGCGGTGGAGAAATTGTCGATCGCGGTTGCGATCATTTTGATCGTAGTTTATGCACTGACATTACTATTTTCGCTCAAAACTCATAGTTATTTATATGATGTGAGTTTGGTCGATTTAGATATTGAGACAGCCGAGGAACATAAACCGGATTTACGGATATGGTTGTCTGTTCTTGTGGCTTCTACTTTGGCAGTTGCTTATGAATCAGAGATGTTTGTGGGGGTCGTAGAAGAGGCTACCAAAGGATTGGGTTTAACTCCGTTATTTACTGGGGTAATTTTATTACCGCTGGTTGGTGGTGCTGCGGAATATGTAACGGCGGTGGGTGTGGCGATGAAAAATAATATGGATTTATCTGTCTCTGTGGCGATGGGTTCAAGTTTGTTAGTCGCCCTGTTGATGGCTCCAATGTTAGTATTAGTTGGATACGCGATCGGTCAACCGATGGATCTCAATTTTAATCCCTTTGAAGTGATTGCTGTTGCAGTTGCTGTTACTGTTGCTAATCTCATCAGTTTGGATGGTCGTTCTAATTGGCTAGAAGGTGTATTGCTACTAGCAACTTATCTGATTTTAGGTTCGGCTTTTTATTTTCTACCAATTCCGATCTAACAGGATGTTTGAAAATTTGGCGTTGCCGAATTAAAGTATGAATCCTGTGGTAGGGCCAATTCATGGCCCTACCACAGGTTATACCGATCGAAACGATCGCTTATCATGCTTATATTCAGCAATGCCAAGATACTAGTTCAACTGCCAGTCCCGACTCGATAACAACACTAGAACTGATCGGTTCCTACTGCTAGTGTAAACCCACTACTAGGGTGATTCATGACAACAAGTAAAAAGCTGAATTACCCACTGATTTAGGACTTACGCATTGACAGAAGAACAAAAAGGTGGAGATGGTAGGATAGGGGAAGCAATGCTAACTGAAACCAGTTGTGAGAGAACGATCTAAGCCATCAACAGCCAAATGCACTCAAAATCTGTATATCTTGTTCTT
>JBGSPI010000161.1:0-31780 GCA_041738715.1 Chamaesiphon sp. | reverse complement strand
GATTTTGTCTCTTTTGTTACTAATACTGACCCTGACCCTGCCAAAGCTTCTCTTCAACAATATGAGCGTAAAACTTATCGCATCGAGTTTAAAGCTACCACTCAAATCTGGGCTTCTTAGACTTTTGTCAGTCAATCAGGTCCAGAAGTTGTATATTTTAAAGCCTGCCCGCTAAACAAAGTCCCAATACCGATGACATTAACTAATCCATCGACAATATATTGATCGAACCAATTAACGATTCGCGCACTAATCGCCACCAAAAACACGATCGTGAGTTGATAAAAACGTTGAACATAAAAATCGTAAGCAAAAAAGTTTTGAATCGCCGGAATCGGCAATCTAATCGGTTTAGGAATCGCATTAAGCCCATAAATCAATCCTGCTGTCGCCAATCCAGAAATACTAGACCAGACTAATAAAGGTGCCAGCAGCATATTTAGTTCGCCCCAACTCGGCAGCAGTCCCAAAGCACTTAAAATAATCGGTAGATGGCAGATAAAAGCAGCCACAACAATGACTGGTAAAGTAATCAACCAAAATGGTTCTAGCGATCGTTCTGACATCGGTTGTGCTTTACCTAAAAAGATCCGACAGAACAAACGAGTCAAACTAAAAGTCGTAGCCGTATTAACAATTAAAATTACACCTACCAACCAAGGTTGCTCGACCCAGAGACTTTGCACTAGTTGTAAAAAGCCCCAAAATCCACCCAAAGGTGGGACAGAAACAAAGGATAAAATTCCCACTAACATTGATAAAGCTGTCAGCGGACGACGCGACCACAAGCCGCCTAATTGAGTTAAATCTTGGGTGACATTGGTCCAAATAATCGAACCGATACTCATGTACAACAATGCCATCCCGAAAGATTCATTAAAGAGAATGAATTTTGCTGAATCGATATTTTGGGTGCCCACTGCAATAAATACCAAGCCGATATAGGCACTCAGCGCATAAGAAATTACCCGTTTCATATCGACTTGAGCGATCGCAATTAACGAGCAACTAATCGAAGTTGCTACCCCTAAAATTACCAATCCATTCAATACTACTAGTGATAAAGAAACCACCGGAGCTAACTTAATTAAGACAAACGCCCCCGCGCCCACAACTACCGCATTCCGCAATACCGTTGCGGGAACTGGGGCTTCCATCGCTTCATCCAACCAGGATTGGAAGGGGATCTGAGCACATTTACCCAGGGGACCCGCACTCAACGAGATTCCCAGTAATGTCGCGACTGTCGGATCTAATTGCGCCGTTTGCGCCCAGGTCGCCAATTCAGTAAAATTCCACGTCCCTGCCAGTGGGTAGATGGCAAATACGCCCATCAGCAGGATAATATCGCCTACCCGCTTCGTCCAAAAAGCATCTCGCGCCCCAGTAATTACCAATGGTTGAGCGAACCAAAAGCCCACTAATAGATAAGTCGCGAGGGTCAGCAGTTCGAGAAAGACATAACTAAAAAATAGAGAATTTGTCAATACTAAACCGCAAATCCCGGCTCCGAAACAATTCATCAATGAGAAAAATCGACCCCAACTCCAATCCATTTCCAAATAACCCACTGCATAAATTTGCGAGATCAGGTTGATGCCACTGACTACAGCTACTGCTGTCAGGGTAACTGCGGAAATTTGGATCGGAAAATTAATGTCTAGGGTACTGGTATGCAGCCAACTATAGCTGATTTCGCGATCGGGTAAACTCCAACCTGTCACCAGAGCTAATAGGGCATGAATAAAAGCCACACCAGCCATCAGGATATTCACATACCCTGCGGGTCTAGTACCCAGTTGTCCAGACCAGCCCAGCGACCAGGGACTAGCTAAAATAGCACCAATTAGTGGATAGGCGGGAATTAACCATGCTGTATTAAGGAACGAATTATACATAGATTTAACTCTTGAATTTCATAAATAAATTTGATTGATACTCTATGTATTAGATTAATCGAAAAGCCTGGGAAAAGATAGAGCGAACATAGATTTTTCTTTAATAATTACGCTAATTTTTTCTTATCTTTGATATATATAGATAATTGTCTATGTTTCATAGACTCGAAAATCTCGATCGAGGGATCTTTTCGCGTACAGGTGTTAGGATTAATTCGAGTTAAATCAATCAGTATAGATATTTGGGGACAACGCAGCGAGTAGAAAGGATGGGTCAACAATTCACACCAATTATCTGGGGATCGATCGTTTTGACGGGAATTATCACCCCTGGCTGGGCACTACCCACCGCAAATTCGATCGGCACAGTTGGCATTGATGCACTAAAATTACACCAGCAACCTTATGATTTAACCGGAAAGAAAATTGCGATCGGTCAAGTAGAAATCGGTCGTCCGGCTCAATTTGGCTGGGATAAAGCGGCTCAACAACCTAAATTTAAGCTTGAACAAGTTTTTTACCAAAATGGCGCAGCCATCGCCGATCGCCATGTCGAACAACATGCGATGATGGTAGCAGCGGTGATGATCAGTCGGGATAAAGCAATTACTGGTGTAGCCCCACAGGCCCGACTCTACTCAACTGCCATCGGTGCCCCAAAAGTCGCTGGACAGCCGGAAGAATGCCTCTCAGCCCAACATATCGCCCAGCAGAATGGGGGGGATGTCCGCGCCATTAACCTGAGCTTTGGAGAGCCATTAGAGCGAGATCCTCGACCGAATGCCCGGTTAGATGGGAATGCCCTCCTGACCCAATGTTTAGATTGGTCAGCGCGGGTACATAATGTGGTGTATGTCGTGGCAGGAAATCAGGGTAAGGGAGGAATTGCCATTCCCACAGATAACTACAACGGCATTAATGTCGCTTATTCTAACTTCCGGCAGGGTAGCTATCGGAAGTTAGATTTTGCCAATCTGAGCGAGGCTCCTATCGGTGCTGCCAAAAATATTGCGGATCGGGAAGTCAACGTCGATAATCGCCGATCGATCGGGTTAGTCGCACCAGGGGGGAATCTCCGCTTATATAATCTCGCCGGAAAAGCAATTCCCGCTAACGGGACCAGTTTTGCGGCTCCCCATGTTACCGGAACCGTAGCACTATTACAAGAATTTGGCGATCGACAGTTACGTACCAAAAATAAGCTTCTGGCTGGTGTTCAACCTCGGTGGACGCTGGATGCTCGTCAGCATGAGGTGATGAAAGCTGTGTTATTAAATTCGGCTGATAAGGTCAAAGATCGGGGTGATGGACTGCGGTTGGGGATGACGCGGACAATGTTGGCGAAAAATAACCGCGATTGGCTTGAATCAGAAGCTTATCAAGATCGACAGATTCCCCTAGATTACCAATTAGGTGCTGGTCAATTAAACGCCTTCCGCGCCTATCAACAGTTTAGTCCTGGACAGTACCCGTCAACTGCCCCTGTTCCGGCGATTGGTTGGAATTATCAGTCAATCTCTGCGGGTAGCTTTCAAGACTATATCCTCGATCGACCTCTGGCGGAAGGCAGTTTTGTCTCGATCTCGCTAGTTTGGGATCGATTAGTAGAACTGCAAGATATCAATGGCAATAAAGAGTATGACTTAGGCGAAGAATTTCTCGATCGCGGTCTCAATCACCTCGATCTTTATTTGATGCGGGCAGAAGACGATAAAATCGATCGTAGTGTCTGGTCATCAACCAGTGCTGTCGATAGTGTGGAGCATATCTTTCACCAAATTCGCGACCCAGGTAAGTACAAAATTCGCGTCCACTTTCGCCAAGCTGTCAATGTCCCCCGTCAAGCTTATGCCTTAGCTTGGTGGACAAAACCTCACCCCTAATCTGAAATAATTAAGAAAAAATTAAGTAGAATTAGGTTAGCAAATCGACTCACCTAAAAAAAATCTTGCGGCAATAGTGCTAAACATTCAAAAAATGGGGATTTTAGATATAGAGAAAAATACTATGCCTTGGTAAGACACAACAAGCTTATGACATTATTGCGCGACACTACCACAGAGCCAGTCCGCCACCAAGATTTGGCGGCACTTGATCGATTGGAAACATTTCTCTACCTCACGCCCGTCATAGGCTTATTGCCCTCATTGTGGGCAATCTACCGTCGCCAACGGGACAAACGACAATTAGCCGTCTGTCGTCTCTCAGTTTTCCTGGCATTCACTTGGTTGACCATCTATCTTAGTTTAGATGTTGCCGCCGACTTAGCGGGATCGTCCACTTCGATCGCTGTCCGGTTATTATTTGCAAATGGGCTAGCCACATCAGGCTACTTTTTAACTAGCTTATGGCTAATGATGTTACTCTGGCAAAAGAAATCATTACGATTACCTGGATTTAGTGCTTTAGCCGAACGGACAATCGATCGAACCTAGATTAACGATTATTCAAACCCACATTCCTGTCAAAACGTGAGTAAATCAGTGGAAGCGAGAAAAACAAATCGGCAACGCCGTAAATCGACACCGGGTAAACCTAATCCCCAAATGGTTCGCCGCCAGTCGTCGAAAAAACGTCGGGGCATACCAATGTGGATCTGGCTAGGACTGGGTAGCATTGGTGCATTTTCAGCGGCGGCAGGGGCTTTTTTAGCTGTTTCATTAAATTCGTCGCCACTCCAACAAAAGATCCTCTCAGCCGCAGATGAGGCATTTTTTCGACCAAATGGCAAAGAGGCTTTTTCCCGCAGCTTGCTTCAAGTGCCAGAAGTCTCGAAACCAGTTAATATCTTGCTTTTAGGCATTAAAACCACTGTCTCCGATGTCAAAAATAGTAGTGGTAATGAACGGAAAAAGCTTGGCTACGAGGCGGAAGTTGATTCCCTCGATGGCTTATCCGATACCATTATGCTGCTCCGATTCGACCCCCAAACTCAGCGAACGATTGTGCTGGGAATTCCGCGTGATACAAAAATCGAACGTGATGGTTTTGGAACGGAAAAAATTAATGCTGTAGACAGTCAAAGTGGTCCGGCGGCTGCGGCTCAAGCAGTGAGTAAAGTTTTAGGCGGAGTAGCGATCGATCGGTATATCCGCGTCAATAATATGGGAGTTGGTAAACTGGTGGATGCTTTGGGTGGAGTAACTCTCACCGTCCCCAAAGACATTAAATACCAGGATGATTCTCAACATTTCTATGTCAATCTCAAAGCAGGCAGGCAACACCTCGACGGGGAGAAACTACTGGGCTTTCTCCGTTACCGGAATGATGCTAATGGTGATATTGGGCGGATGCAACGCCAACAAATCGCCGTTAAAGCCTTAACCGAACAATCCCTCAATCCAATGACAGTTGCGCGGATTCCCCAAATATTCTCTGTGATTCAATCCCACGTCGATACCAATCTCTCCGTTGAAGAATTACTCGCATTAGGTGGTTTTGCGTTGCACAGTGGCAAATCCAAGATGCAAATGTTGATGATGCCCGGTGACTACAACGGCGATGGTAAACATGGCACCAGTTACTGGCTACCCGATGAGAAGGGGATTCAAAACATGATGGCGCGCTATTTCGACCACGGGACACTGGAACTAGAACCAGTTAATGCGTCAAGTCTGCGGGTGAATATTCAAGATACTAGTCATTTCCCAGATGCTGCCAATAGATTGATTAAGCGGCTAAACCAGGCTGGGTATAACAATGTCCATCTCGATACCAATCTCAAACTCAAGGAAGACCTGAATACGAGCAAATTTATCGCTCAAAAAGGTAATCCCGAAGTTGCCGAGGGTTTGGCGAAATTATTAGGATTTGGCGAAGTTAAGGTCGATAGTTCTGGTAGTCTCTATTCAGATGTCACGATTAAACTTGGTCGTGATTGGATCGAAAAAGAGAAAACTTATAAAGATCTCAATCAGAAGAAATAAACTCACATCTTGCATCAAAATATTGTCAATAGTGGATAGTTTCAATGCTGCAAAATGGCGATCGCAATTGCCACCATCGCCCCGATGATTGTATTGACTACATTTACTAGTTCATTGGTTAACCAATCAAATTTGTGCTGTAAAGTTGCACCAATTACACTCTCTATATTTGTGGCAACAAACGCAGCAATTGTACATATAACCACACCGGGCAAAGTAATTAGCCCAATCATCGTAGCTAGTAGAGCAATTACTAGTCCACCAACTATTCCCGCAATTGTCCCCTCCAAACTCACAGCACCCTCTGTCCCTCTGGCGACAGGACGAAGTGTTGTAATCAAAAAAGTTCGCGAACCATAAGCTTTCCCCACCTCACTCGCCGTAGTATCTGACAATTTAGTTGCAAAACTTGCCACATAGCCTAGCAAAAGTAAAGATTTCCAGCTAGTGTCCAGCCAACCCAAATCAACAGCAGCTACACCCAAAGCACATATCGTTGCCGTAAATGCCGAACCCCAAACATTTTCCGGTCCTCTCGCACCACCTCGTTTTTCGGCAATCCCTTCAGCCTCTTTCTGAGCCATGCCAATCCGCGTCACTGCTGAACCGACTAAAAAATAAAACATCACTACCACATAACCGCGCCAACCAAGTGTCGCCCAGATCATCACCCCCAATCCCCAGGCATGAATCAAGCCAGCGATCGTCAGTAATTTCTTGGGTATAATTATAGCGATCGCGAGTAAAATTGAATTCAAGCCGATCGCTACCAACCATGAGTTATTGAGCGCACTAGTCAACCAATTCAGTGAAGTATCTAACATTATTTTCTCTATATATTTGAATCAAAATAAAATTTAATTGATTTGTCTAAATTATTCTTTATCAGGCATGTTTTGATATGAATGAATTTATTTTTCACCTCGCATTTCCGGCTGAAAATATCTCCGATACCAAAAAATTTTATATTGATGGTTTGGGTTGCACTATGGGGCGAGAAACACACAGTTCAATTATTCTAGATCTTTACGGACATCAACTTGTCGCCCATCTCACCAAAGAAAAGTTACCATTACAAACAGGAATTTATCCCCGGCATTTCGGCATGATTTTTACTAATTTAACTGATTGGCAATCACTGCTCGATCGGGCAATCGATCGACAGTTAAACTTCTATCAGTCCGCAAAACATCGATTCCCTGGAGAGATTACCGAACATCGGACATTCTTCCTAGCAGATCCGATTGCTAATTTATTAGAGTTCAAACATTATACCCACTCTGAAGCGATATTTGGGGCGCGAGATTTTACTCAAATTGGTGATTTGACGGGTTGAGTAAGTGCATCGACGATTGCATCTAGACACCGCCGATCGAATACCATTAATGGATGTGCAATTACTGGGATCGAGATCTCTGTGCCAATTCCCAGTTGAGAACTCGTAGCTGGTAAAATCATCAAGTCAAATGGAGTCCACAAGGAAGTAAAATTAAGCTGATTTAAGCTATCAACATCTCGACCAAGCCCTACAATCAAATCACTATTAGGACGCATTTGTACGCATCCTGGACGGAGCGAAAAGTATGCAGATAGGGTGCCATGATGGGGCGAAGCAATTGTAATTAAACGTTGCACTCGCTCGATTCCACCCAATCTTTGCACATAATAACGACTAACTAATCCACCCATACTAAACCCAATCAGATCGATTGGTTGAGCGGAATGGCTAGAGCCTAGCGAGATTTGCTCGATCTTATTAGCCACCTGTTGAGCTAAGACTTCCAATCTAGCATCACCATTATTCGGAGTGAGATCGATATCATCAACTTGCCAACCTAGTCTGCGCAAATGACTGGCAATTTTTCGCATTTTGTGGCTGGTATCCATCAAGCCATGTACGAGCAGCAAGGGATTACGAGTTAGAGTGTCGCCACTTTTCACAACAGAAGTGCTATTTGGATCGATCATCAGCTATTGATTTAAGGTAGGTTAATCTTGATTGTAGATCCGCCGATTGTAAAATCCCGATGCACCAGTGACAGTGAACAAACTGTCTCAATTCTGTAGCGACTGAAGATCTAGTAAAGTTTTGTTAAACTTTGTAACCCGCTCTTGCGCTTGCCCTTGGTCAAAATTGATAATTCAATCTATGTCTAATATGAGAAATAATTTACCGTGTTTAACAAGTTGTTTGGCAAAAAAAAAGATGGCTTCTATCTCCAAATAGAAGATGATAACAATTCACCAAAACCAGAAGCTAAAGCTAAAGCCAAATCTCAACCTGCGGCTACCACGACTGATACACCAGTAGTAGTTGCCGCATCAGCTACCACCACTCCAGAAGCTGCACCAGCAACTAAATCGGCACCAGCAGACAAGAAAGTAGAAGCTAAGACTAAAAAATCTGTCAAGAAAGTAGATAGTGAGAAAGTTGAACTGACACCAGCACCTGTAGCGACTCCAGCACCTGTAGTGGCTGCGATTACCAACTTTGCGACTGATTATCTGATTAAACCTTCTAGCACGAGCAGTCGTCGCCAACCAGGGGCGAATATGAGCATGTTTCTAGACTTAGCACGTCAAGTCGAAAAACCAGCGAATAGCAAAAAGTAATGAATCGTGAATAGTGGCTAATGGTATTAGTCGGACAACTAGACTAAAACTGTGGGTAGAGCGATCTCTCAAAATATTACTAACTGTATTTTCAGCACTTTGATCGCCCACAATTTTGGTCTAGCCAAGCCATTAGAGCGGGCACAGCCCACCTTTCGGTTATTTAAATTGAGGTAATAAAATAGAGCAGATTATCCCAATTCAAACTGATACTGTTTAAATTAAATGTTTGTATAAATTGATCGGTAATCCAGTCCGGCGTTTGACCTCAATCAGAGATCGATAAGCACCATTTAATTGACGTTCATTACAGATAACTTCTGCATTAACTCGATCAACTCCTAACTCAATTAGTTGTGATATCGGCAGGATATTTATTCTTTGCCAACCAATCGAATCGATAGATGTTTGTTCATAGTAGTTGAAGGCAATTAACGGCTCGATCGCTTCGCAGTACTTTTCTGGCACATCGGCGAGTTCAGTTAACTCCTCTATACAGAGAAACATGTGACCTTCAGCTTTGATTGCTTCGATGTTATTAGCATATACAATCGGTAATCCTAACTGATAAACTAGATCGTCTTTTGAGCATTTGTTAATGTCAATTTTACCTTTTATATCTGCAATTAGTTGAGCCGTTTGGCGATCAGTTGGAATGATTGTACCTTTAGGGGCAATTTTAATTAAATAAGAATTTTTAATATTCATCGCGATCGCTAGTTGTACTGGCATCGCCAAATAGACTAACCATGATTGACCCCCAAACGAGGCTAATAAGAGGATTGCACTCATCCCAATTCCAATTTGCAACCACCGATCTGTCTTCGTCAAATAACCAGCATAAGCAATCGTCAAACCACCAAAAACTGGACAGAGCGACCACAAGATCCATTGAGGAATTTGTTTTAAAGCTGAACTAGACATAAGCTCGATCTCGTGATGTTCTTGATTACACTAGTCAATCGCCAGCGACTCCTATCCAATCTTAAATATTATCTAACATTTTTCGACGTTTGACCTCATACTCCTCTGCCGTAATGATGCCATCTTCATACAGCTTCTTGAGTTCGTACAACGTAGCAGTAGGATCTTTGCTTGGGTTAGTAGATGATCCGACTGGATAACCAGCACTTGGATGAATTAAGTTAGGCTGGGCAAAATTAAACCTAGCATTGAACTCTCGATCGGACATAAAACACAGTCCAAAGAAGTCAAAGAAAGCAATAATAGATGGAATAAAAGTCCAGGAAAATAGTAGATAAATTATCCCTTGAACATTTTTACCTAAGTAAAATTTATGAATACCAAAACCACCGAGAAAAAAACAAAGTAAAATTGCTACCGTTCGTTGCTTCATTATTTATTTTCTCCGTGGATAGGATAGTAACTGAGTATTAACCGTGACGATTTTTTAGATCGGTATGTTTACTATCCTTGGATTTTAGTTGTCGAGAGAGCAAGTAGATGCCTAGTGTCCCCACTTGCGCTACAAGTAAGACTAGGTAGGCAGCGAAGAATTGATTGAGATGGGCACTAGATACCCACATAAACAAGCCGAACCCAAATAGGGTGTAAGGTAATATCTGCCCTGTCTTTGATTTCAAATCAATCACAGATGAAGTTAGTTTATTCATATAACTTCTATTCTGGCAATCCTGACTAATACTGTCAACCGGTTTTAGCTGCTATGGTTTGACATAGGACACTTGATTATCCATCACTGTGGGATAGACTGAGAATTCATAACTCATATTTGCACATCGACAGCATACTATAGAGTTGAAAAGCTCGATCCCAAAGACTATCAGCACGGCGCAATAGTTCGATGTGTGGGTTAATGTGATTGAGTAGCTCTGGGTAGTCTATCGCTCCTTCAGCAAAAGGCAGGAATTCATCTTGAGTATTAACTTCTGGGACTTGCTCTTTAATTTTTGCGATCAGGTTTTTCCAGTTGTCACGACTAGTCGTAGGAATACGTTGACCATTTAATAAACCACTCAACTCACCACTTAAATCCCCACTCAATTGAGTGCTCAAATCTCCGGTAAATTGACGGCGATTCTGAGTGACTAGCTGCTTATAATCACAGAAATCGTAAGTTTGGGAACAGAGTCTAAAAACCGTCTTGCGGCTATGTAAGTGCAGATCGCAAACATTGACGTAATCCAGAGTTCTAGGTTTACGTTGAGTTCGATTATGTGCATCGATTTCCATCACTTCCTCAAAAATCGGGAGCACTCCTGTGACAATTTGGGTAATTTCCGACCACTTAAAATTGAACGTCCTTAACTCGGCTCGATCGTCAGTACAAACGATCGAAGGTTGAGGATAAAAAGACTGGAAATGATTAGCCCGAAATACAAAAAACTTCTGTGTGTCTTGTTGGGAAACGCAGAAACTAGGGATTTCCGCCTGGTGAAGTTGGTCTTGATAAAACTTTAATTCCCCCATCGTCCCGAGCCGATATAGTCGCCACCCCCTGCTCGGTAACTGGAGCTTCGCTGTGTAAGGATCGATATTCATAATCTGTGCGAACCGATGTACGACTACCTGTTTTTGTTCGCGTGTAATTGGTTCAAGGATCAAGAAACCTGGTTCAACGTTGTCTTCAGTCCCAGCTTTAGCAGCAGCCAACGCATTTGCCCGAGTCTGCTGCTGGATTTGTTCGATCCGCTTAATTCCTTGACGTGCCTCGGTAATAATTTTTTGATTGACAGCGTGTTGTAATAATAACCGATAAATATCCAGCGCATTATCTAGCTTGCTAGTGAATTCCTGCAATTGGGCGGCATATAGCTGCACCTGGTGGTTATCTGGCTGATTCGCAACTAGAGTAGAGATTAACTTGGCAGCAGTCTTGTAGTCCTGACGATTGAGTGCATTAGCAGCTTGCTCTAGCATAGGTTTAGAAGAATGAGTTGCAGGGATATGGAAGGTCGTCAGGAGTCAGCAGTGTTTGAAACACGACTATACACTCTCGCTTCACTTGATATAGTTCCCGATCGATGCAGTAAACTAACTAGCTGTGATACTTTTTAATCAACTCTCCTCCCAACTCCCAAAATGTTGACAAATAGCCATGCAATTATTCTTACGTTACTACTTGGTTTTGCGACCGCCCATAGTGGATTAGCTGCTTTGCGTCCTTGGGGCGAGAGTAAAATCGGTGCTAGGCTGTATCGAGTCATCTTTGCCTTGGTGAGTATTCCCTTTGCCACTATTTTGATTATTTATTTTTTTAACCATCGCTATGATGGCATTCAGTTATGGCAAGTGCAGGGGTTTGTGGGAGTCAAGGAGACTGTGTGGATTTTATCGGCGATCTCTTTTTTATTCCTCTATCCAGCTACCTTCAACTTGCTAGAAGTTGCGGCGGTACTCAAACCTCAAGTGCGGATCTATGAAACAGGCATCATGCGCATTACCCGACACCCACAAATGGTTGGTCAATTAATTTGGTGCATCGCCCATACTCTCTGGTTGGGGACTAGTTTTACACTAGTAACATCGATCGGCTTGATGCTGCATCACTTATTCGCTGTCTGGCACGGTGATTATCGGCTGGAACAGCGTTATGGCAAAGATTTTGAAGCCCTTAAAGCCCGAACCTCGATCGTGCCCTTCCTGGCGATTTTAGATGGGCAACAGACCCTGAAATTATCTGAATTTATCCGCCCAGCCTATCTTGGGGTTGCTGCATTTGTGGGGATTTTCTGGTGGGCACATCCTTGGTTAATCCAAATGACAGCAAAGGTGGCTGTGTAGGGAATTGAGAATTGCCCAGGGGCAAGCCATTTTGCCTATTTACCTACGATCGAGTTTGGGCAAGAACGCGATGATAGATATTAGCATAGGCATCTGCCACACGATCGAGACTAAAATTTTCAGCGACGTGTAATTTGCTGTGCGTGCCCATCTCGTTGCTTTGGACTGGATTTTGCAAAAGTTTCAAGATAGCTGTTGCCAGACTTGTCGCATCTCTGGGCGGCACTAGATAACCATTCCACCCATCGTGCACGACATCTTTACAACCGGGCATATCTGTTGTCACCATGGGCAATGCCATCGCTCCGGCTTCTAATAGCACTCGTGGAATACCTTCTCGATAGTAAGTCGGCAGGACAAAAACATCAGTGAGACTCAACAAGGTGGGAATATCGTTGCGGGAACCAAGATAGCGCACTGAGTCGGTATAACTGGCAATTTCTTCTGCTGAAATAGCTTGTTTTCCTTCCGATGTTGTTGGGCCAACTAATAGAAAAACTACATCCGGCATTTCTTGACAGATCCGACGAGCGGCTTGGAGAAATTCGCGCACGCCTTTGGTGACAACGAGACGAGCAATCATTGTCACTACCAGTTTTCCGGTCAGTCCCAATTCTCGACGTGTCAGTGCGAGACTGTCTGCATCGGGAAGTTTGGCACGCAGGCTATCAAGATCGATCCCCGATCCTAAGACAAGCTCCGATCGATCTGGTTGCACCATATTGTAGTGGTTAAAGTAGTCCCGATCGTCTGAATTTTGGAAAATTGTGATGCCTGTAGCTGCTGAAGCTTGTCTTTGCAACCGACGATAAATTGGTCTGAGGGTGAGGGCGAGTGGGGAAGTTGATGAAAATACATAACCCATGCCTGTAATGGTTCTGACGCGACCAGGAATGCCTGCCTGCTGTGCCACAATCGGTGCCAGCATTGCCGGTTTTGTATCGAAGCCATGAATCAAATCGGGCTGATGTTGACGACACAATTGGAAAAATTCTCGCCTAGTTCGGATGTCAGCAATTGGGTCGATGCCTCTGGCTAGAGTGTACTGAAAGTAGGGTATATCCGCATGGACGAAAGCTTCACCACCTTCAGAACCAACCGCCCCCACATCAAATCCCCGCTCACGTAGTGCCTGTAACAACGGAATCCGAAACCGAACGTCTTCGCCGCCGATATGCCAAATTGTATTTTTCGATCGATTTTTCATGGGGGATGGGGACGGGGGGACGGGGGGACGGGGAGACGGGGGGACTGGGGGACTGGGGGACTGGGGGACTAGGGACAGCCAATTATCAATTATCAATTCCCAATTCCCTTTCCCTTATTTAGAAGTATCCAAAGAAGTTATCCAAATCTAAATCGCCATCATCATTACTATTGAGGGGGGGGCGATTGGCGAATTCATTCGGTGTGCGTTCATCACTCCAGCCCCACCAGACTGTTTCGCATTCACACTGATAAAATTCTTGCCACTTGCGTCGCCGATTTTCGAGCATGACAGGGGAACGACGATTGATCCAGACAGCAGTAGCTGCGGTAGAGCTAGCATGACAACTAGGACAGCAAAACCCATTTGCATGAGTTGCCATTTTGGTCCAATCCGGTGGAGTAGGGCTAAAAGCTTCCATTTATGACGATTAACGATCTCTATAATAAGTAGTTTAACGAGGATCTACTGATCCTAGTTAAATTGGTAGGATCTAATCAAGACAAATAAATAGCTGCCCACAGATAGACTAATTTCTTATGACAACCCTGACTACGATCGCTGATGCGCCTGATTTAACTGCTGATGACTATCTCGTTGTCGGTGTGGCTACCTGCTTTTTCCGGGATGATGATGGAGTTCACGAACTCAAGGTGATCGAACCCATCCCCTCCTCGGCTATCGAAGCTCTGATCAAAGGCATTCCTACCTCCTACCAAATTGCCGCAGCAACCACCCTCGGCGCAATAATTGCCGGAGATACACCGCAAATTCCCGCCAGTTTTCCTACCGATTGTCAATTGGGCAATGAATTTGCCTATCGTTGCATTGCCTCCGCGCGTACCTACAAACGCCGTCCCCAAGCCCAAGCACATATTGCCCTTGGCGAAACTTATACCGGCTTCAACTACTCCACCGAGCGCAAACGAGTTCTCAATGCCGATCGAGTTGTCACCAAGGATGATAACGTCAAACAACATGCCTATACACATCAGAAATTGTGATTTAGGGCATAGGGCGGAGTGGATAGTGAATAGGGAGATGGGAATCTAGATTTTGACTGGTTTTTAAAAAATAATCGGCTGAAACCCTTAACTTTCGGTCGATCGAATTATCTCCACCTTTGCGTTAAAAAAAATGTGACCTTGCCCATCAATATCAACAATTTCCTCAACCTCTTCCTCAAACCCAACTGCCCACTCTGCGATCGCACCGCTGATGATATCCTGTGTAAATATTGTCAGCGTCAACTTCAAGACTCACAGCTACCACAACCCGATCGATATTGGCAAGGAGACTTACCACTTTTTGCTTGGGGAAAATATGAAGGGCCAGTCAAGAGATCGATCGGCAAGTTAAAATATGACGGGCATCGATCGATCGCTGATTTATATGGAGAATGGCTCGCCGATAGTTGGCAAAAATCGCCACTCCCAGTTGCATTGCCCAACCTAATCGTCATCCCTATTCCCCTCCATGCTGATAAACTTGCCAGTAGAGGCTTCAATCAAGCCGAATTAATTGCCCGTAGTTTTTGTCGCGATACTAAATCTAAATTAGATCTGAGTTTACAGCGCACGCGATCGACTGTCGCTCAATTTGGATTATCCAAATCAGCTAGACAAGATAATGTCGCTGGCGCATTTGCCCTCGATCCCAAATCCACACTGAAAGCAGGTGCAACGGTATTATTAATTGATGATATTTACACCACTGGAGCAACAGTTCGATCTGTAGCAGATGTTTTGCGATCGCAGCAAATTAATGTCTGTGGAGTAGCCGTAGTCGCCACTGGACGCGACTAAGGGATCAACTATCCTTGATCCGAGTTTTACTTTCTAAAATCTCTTTTAAAATCAGCGTAACGGCAGCTAATAAAGCAAGTAATACGGCGGCTGAAAAGGCTGCTTCAGTATCATATTGCTTGTAAGCCTCTTCAACGAATAAAGGTAAGCTCTGAGTCGTATTGGCGATATTCCCCGACACCACAGATACTGCGCCAAATTCCCCCATCGCTCGAGCATTTGTTAACAGTACTCCATACATCAGACCCCATCGAATATTCGGTAGTGTCACCCGCCAAAAAATCTGCCAATCACTGGCACCCAATGTTCTGGCGGCTTCCTCCTCATCGACACTAGCCTCTTCTAAAACCGGAATTACCTCACGCACGACAAATGGCATACTCACGAAAATTGTTGCCAAAACCATCCCCGGGAAAGCAAAGATAATATCGATTCCCCGATCTTGGAACCACCCGCCAAACCAGCCTTGACGACCGTAAACTAGCGTCAGCATCAATCCAGCGACCACCGGAGAAATCGATAAGGGCAGATCGATAATACTCAATAGTAACGTGCGTCCAGGAAATTGATGTCTGGCGATCGACCAAGCCGCACACAAACCAAATAGGGTATTCAGTGGGACGGCAACGAGAGCTAATAGTAATGTTAACCTCGCGGCATCCAGAAAATCCGCACGGCTAAGATTTGCTAAAAATGGTGCAACCCCTTTATGAAATGCTTGATAAAAAACATTAATCGCCGGAATATAAATAATCAAACTAATATAAGCAATTGACAAGCTAATTAAGATAATCGGTATCCAATTAGTCTTTTCTTTCATTCTGCCCTGTCGGACTAAAGTATCATTTTTCTTCATAACGCTGACCCCAAGCTTGGATAATATTAATGCCCACAAGTAATAATAAAGAAATTGCTAATAAAACTACTCCAACTACCGTTGCCCCAGCATAATCGTACTGCTCTAAGCGTTGGAAGACGAGTACAGGAGCGATCAAATCCCTAAATGGGGTGTTCGAGGCAATAATCACTGTCGAACCATATTCCCCCACTGCGCGGGAAAAGCCTAAAGCTGTACCCGTCAAAATTGATGGTAATAAGGGAGGAAAAATTACTTGGCGAAAAGTTTGCCAATCTGAAGCCCCCAGACACCAAGCAGCTTCCTCAATGTCCCGCTCCATCTCCATCAAGACAGGTTGAACGGTGCGGACAACAAATGGGAGTGAGATAAATAGCATGGCGATGGCTACCCCCAAGCGGGTAAAGGCGATTTTAATCCCAAATGGGGCGAATAAGCTACCGATCGCACCCACATCGCTGTAAACTGTTGCCAACGTTAGCCCTGCTACTGCTGTCGGTAAAGCGAAGGGTAAATCGATCGACGCATCAACAATTCGCTTGCCCACAAAATTGTAGCGTACTAACACCCAGGCAATGGCAGTGCCAAAAATACCATTGAATATTGCCGTAATCAGCGAAGTGGTAAAGGTGACATCATAGGCGGATAATGCAACGGGACCAGTTGCTATTTCCCAGAATTTATCCCAGCCGACGCTAGCAGATTTAACAAACATTGCTCCCAGGGGGAGAAATAGCATCGCACTCAGATAAAACCAAGTAAATTGCCAAGTCCATGATAAATTACGCAGGCGATCGAACCACTGTCGCCAAGCTGGTTTGGGTTTAATCAAATTCCCAGAAATGACTTTTTGCATAATTTATCCGTTAAGTTTCTAAATTTCATAAAGTTGACCAAATCGATTAGCTAACCAATTCAATAATCGCACGATCGATACTTGTTATCAATGCGATCGAATCCTAAAATGAAATAATCGCTTTTGTTTGCGATTATCTCATCTGGTAACTTAAATTTCAGCATTCAACCAATTTAGAGATCGTAGCCAGTGACTAATCGATCAATATTTTGGATCTGTTGTTTTTTATTTACAGAAGTTTCCACTGGAGTAGGAATATCCACAGCAGTTGATCCCAAGCTATTGGGGAAAATTTCTATTTCTAAATCTCGGAGATAACTTAACGCCCGTTCGATATCTTGGAGATTGCCTTCTAAACTTAAGTTAAACCAGCCACCACCAGTTGCCTTTCGGTCTAAAACAGCAGCATGAAAATTGACTGTCAGATTGTAGTTGGCGATCAGATTTGCTAAGACTGGCTGTTGATGTAGTTGTCGGGGAATATTAATATCAACAGAGTATACAACTCTTAATTGGGTTTCGACCTGAAGTAGGTTAGACATTTTAAATTATCTCAATAGTAATAGGACAGGCGGGTTCGGAACTAATATATCTAGTTGAAACTGAAACAACATCGGTCACTTAGCATCGTCTTAAAGATTTGCATAAACCCGTCCTGACATCTAAATAATGTAATTGAATAACTTAAAATTGCACTTAGGTGCAGGCTTTTGCTAAGGCAAAAGCTCCGCCATCTTCAACGATCAACGTTTGATCGCTGCTTGAACTCGATCGAATATCCCCCCATCCGCAAAAAATTGTTGATCAATTTTGCTCCAACCACCTAAATCTTGGACAGTAAATATTGTCTTGACTGGTGGAAATTGACTGACGAGGGCCGGATCTTTGGCTACAGTAGGATCGACTGAACGAAATCCAACTTTGGCAAACTCTTTTTGGGCTGCTGGCGTATACAGAAACTTAACAAAAGCCTCAACAGCCTCGCGATTTCCCTTTTTATCGACGTTTTTATCTACTATGGCGATCGGATTATCGATCGAAATATTTAGATCGGGGACAATGTATGGTAGTTTCTGACCTTTTTGTCCAGCTAAAATTGCCTCATTTTCGTAGTTAATTAAGGCATCTCCTTGTTTTTGTTTGAAGAAAACATCGGTTGATTCTCTGGCATCCTTTGCTAAAACAGGAACGTTTTGAAAAGCTTTAGTCAGAAATTCTTGGGCTTGAGCTTCAGTTTTGCCATTTTTAATCGCCGCACCCCAAAGTGCAAGCACATTCCATTTTGCACCGCCAGATGTTTTAGGATCGGCGGTAATCCATTTCACCCCATCGTTACCTAGATCTTCCCAAGTTTTGATTTGTTTGGGATTACCATCGCGGGTAATAATCGTAGCGACAGATTTTGAGACAATTCCATTATTTGGTGCTTCCTTCTCCCATCCCGGTTGAATTAATCCAGCTTCCTGGATTTTATTGACATCGGCAGCCAAAGCCAAGTGAACTACGTCAGCCGGCAACCCATCAATCACCGCACGGGTTTGCGAACCAGAACCACCATAGCTTTGCTTAAAGGTAACTTTTTGGTTATGTTCTTTTTGCCACTGTTCCACAAACTTGGGAATGATTGCTTGGTGGGCAGCTTTGGTCACAGCAAAGGAAATGAGCGTAATTTCTACATCTTTTTTGCTTTCTCCCGTTGCGGCATTATTACTGCTAGGAGATTGCGGCGTGCAGGCTAGTGTCACACCCAGGAGGAGACTAGTTGCCAATATACCCCCGACCCGCCCCAGGGAATAATTTGATGACGATTTGTGCGGATCTTGAGGAGATGTACCGCTAACCTGTGCCTTTGAGTCCTTACACCACAATTGTTTCATTACCGCTCTTTTATATTAACGATATTTACTGCTAAATACCGTGGTTTATTCGATCACATTCTACAATAGGAATTGAAACAAAAGCAACAAGTTTCCACTAAATCATCGACGAGAAACCGTGAATTCAATCAAAATCCAATTTGTCATCGTTAGATTGAGTAATACAGAGGAAAAGACTTAGCATCTTTAGGTTTGATATATACAGTTTGCTGTGGGACTAACTGTAGTTCATCAAATCGATCGCGAGTCAGATGGGCAGAAAGTGCTTGACCATCAGCCAGAGCTAATTCTGCCTGAATTTCCCAACCTAAATGAATAATCCGGGTCACAGTTGCTACCGTTAGCGTACTATCTGGCTCCGTCGAGATCGAGATATCTTGTGGACGCAGAAATACTTGGGGATGATTGGCTTGAAAACCGTTATTCTGAAAAATATCTGCGTTGCTAGGCAACACATTGACTGGACCAATAAAACTCATCACAAATGCACTGGCAGGCTTATCATAAATCTCCGCAGCAGTGCCGACTTGTTCGATTTTACCCTTATTCATCACCACAATTTTATCGGCTACTTCCATCGCCTCTTCTTGATCGTGAGTCACGAATACTGTCGTCACATGCACCTCATCATGGAGCCGACGCAACCAAGCACGTAAATCTTTTCGCACCTTGGCATCTAACGCCCCAAATGGTTCGTCTAATAGTAATACTTTTGGTTCCACTGCCAAGGATCTAGCTAGAGCCACCCTTTGTCTTTGTCCGCCGGATAATTGGGAGGGATAGCGATCTCCTAATCCCGAAAGTTGAACCAGTTCCAATAACTCATTTGCACGTGCTTTAATCCTTTCTGGACTAGCCTTGCGAATCTTGAGTCCAAATCCAATATTTTCCCGAATAGTCAAGTGTTTAAATAGGGCATAATGCTGAAAAACAAACCCAATATTTCTTTCTTGAACACTCTGATGAGTTGCATCCGTTCCGGTTAACCAAATTTTGCCCGTATCCGGTGTTTCCAGCCCTGCAATTAGCCGTAAGAGTGTAGATTTTCCAGATCCCGACGGGCCAAGCAGAGCCACTAGGGAACCAGAGCTAATTTCTAAGTTGACATTATCGACTGCTTGAAAACTCCCAAATTGTTTCGATATATTTTCTACTGATATACCCATGCCTGTAAGTACCTCTTATCTCTAAATACTACGGTATTTATTGTTAAATATCGTCCTTTGCTCGTTCCTATCCTACAATATGAACTGTGTAGAAATCAATAAAATTTCTACTGTATTCTCTAAGGAAAACCGTAAATTTAATCCAAATGACTGAGATAATCGTACTCGATCGCAATTCTAGTCGGAAATTTGGTTGAAAATACGCAGTTGAGAGAAAGCGATCGCCATCAAAAAGATCGCCAACTGGACTGCCACAATCGTCGGTCCCGATGGCAAATTAAACCAGGCGGAAAGAAGCATCCCGAACACAGCACTTAATGCCCCCACTCCCGCTGACAACACAATATAACTGGTGAATGTGCGACTAATTAATTGAGCAGCACAGGCGGGAATCACAACGAAGGCACTAATTAACAATACCCCGATCGCTTTAATTGAAATTCCCACCACTAATGATAATAAAACAATAAATATCGTGCGATGCGTTGAGACAGAAACACCCCGAGCGATCGCTAATGGTTCATTTAATGTCAATAATATCTGTGTCCGCAACGTCAGTCCAACAAACAGAATACAAACGACTGCTAAGACACCACTTAATCCTAAATCTAGTTCTTGAACGGCTAAAATATCGCCAAACAATAGATTATTTAATCCGCCCTTATATTGCCCTACAAAACTGAGAATAATAATGGCGATCGCTAGTGATGAGGAATAAATAATATTGAGTAACGCATCTGTCCATAACTGGGTACGTTCTAGCAGATAGGACACTACTAACGCAAAAATCACCGCAAAGGGCAGCAAAACCAGTGAAGGGTTGATTCCCAGCCAAAATCCAATACTGATACCTAACAATGCTGAATGTCCCAGAGCATCACTAAAAAAAGATAACTGCCGCACAATCGTAAAGCTGCCCAAAGTTCCACCCATAATCCCCGTTAGAACACCGCTCATTAATGCTCGTTGCATAAAGGGGAGTTGAAACAGTTCAATAACGCGGATCAGTTCGGGGTGAAGTGACATAGGGAGTGGGGAGTGGGGAATGGGCACTTCGACTACGTATCGCCAGAGGCGAGGCTACGCCAACAGTGTAAGGAAATTGTACTATTGGCTGAGCCTCTGCCTCACGAGAAGTAAGCCGAGCATCCTCTTTCCTTACTAATGTGAGTGGTGATAGCGAACAAATTCTTTGCCATAGAGAGTAGCAAGACTATCACGAGAAAGGGCTACCTCTGGAGTGCCTTGACAGCGGATAGTGCGATTGAGACAAATGACGCGATCGCAATGTTGGCGCACCATCTCTAGATCGTGGGAAATCTGCAAAATCGCCCAATCTTCTTCTTGCTTAAGTTCATATAATAGGTGATAAAATTCAGACTCAGCCCGCACATCCAACCCAGCAGGAGCTTCATCAAGAATCAACAACCGACGGGGATAGACTAAACAATAAGCTAGCAAGACTCGCTTGGTTTCACCCCCAGATAGTCCGCTAATGAGTTGATGTCTGAGATGGATGGCATTAACTCGTTCCAGCGCTTGGCGAACAGCACGACTCCGTTGGCGGTAGTTTAACCAAGGTAGCTGAAATCCTAGCCGATCCCAGCCTAACCCGACCATCTCTTCTACTGTAATTGGCATCCGCCGATCGACCAAAAAGTTTTGCGGTAAGTAAGCAATTTGCTGCCGAAGAATTGGTGGAAGAAAGCCCTTGGGTGTAAGGGGTTGACCGAGAATAGATATTTCACCGCTATGTCTGGGCAAAATACCCAACAGAGCTTGCACCAAGGTAGTTTTCCCACCCCCATTCGGGCCAACGATCGATGTATCTGTTCCTGATTCTAAAAAGAAGGATACATTGCGGACGGCTGCATGATTCTCCCGATAAACGGTCAGTCGATCGACCGATAACACAATTTCTGTCAAGTAAACCTCCTAAAGTTTCGCCGCAACTCTGGAGAAACCAACAGCAACGGGCTGTGGCATCGATAGAGGTAGGAACGATTGCGGTGATTTTCCGGTAAAGGCACTCACTAGGGTTTTGACATTTTTTTGCATGGTGGTAATGTAGTAGTCTGGCTGTAAGGATTCTGTGCCGCCGGTTTCCATCGGGTCAAATGTGCTGACTCGAACACTTAAATCCTGAGATATTGCCGCAAAGGCATCCTCGCCACTTTGGGGTTCTGTCAGCAATGTTTTGAGATTGGTCGCTTTGACAGTATTAATGACCCGTTTGACATCAGCCGGTGAGGGCTTCTCCTCTGGGACATCCACAAGAAAATTGGCTTTCAAATTATAGCTCTGTGCAAAGTAAGGTGCAAAGTCATGAAAGGCAACAAAAGTTTTACCCGTATAAGGTTGCAGGAGTTTCGCGGTTTCAGCATCTAGATCGCGCAATTTCTGTGCATAAGCGGCGGCATTGGCAGTATACACCTCTTTCCCCTCTGGGTCGGCTTGAATCAACCCATCCCTAATTGTTTCAACTTGTTGAATTACCCGCTTGGGATCGAGCCAGATATGGGGATTTACTTCTCCATGATCGTGGTCGCCTGCCGCTTTTTCACCGTCGTGTTTGTGTTGATGACCCTCTACTTCTTCACTGGCAATGGTTTTAATACCCTGACTAGAATCGATCGTTTTCAGTTTGGTGTTTCCGGCATTCTTGACCAAACTCCCCAAAAACTCTTCCATCCCTAGCCCATTTTGTACCAGCACATCGGCTTTGACTAGTTTCTGTACATCCTCTGGCTTGGATTGGTAGTCATGGGGTCCCACATTTGTGGGAAGTAATTGGGTCACTTTGGCTCGGTCTCCGGCGACTGCTGTGGTAAATTGAGTCATCGGCAAGAAGGTGGTGACAACTTGCAAACTGGGTTTGCTAGTCGCAGATGGTGTTGACTCCGCTTGCTGTGCGGGGGGATTTGTCGCGCAACTACCTAATCCGAGCGCAAGGGTTGATAGAACTGCTACAGACAACCGCCGCAGGGATCGATCGGGCATAATTGACGACATCGGCTCCATTGATTTGCCAGATTGTCCAGATCGATCAGTTTGATTAGTCAGATGAAAATAATTAGTCAATCGCACAAGATATTATCATAATATCTTACACGATGTTTGTTACAATGTGCGCAAGAAATTGTCCATTACATAAGAGCCAACTTGTCTGCCAGCTTGTAAACCAGCTTGGTTTGCGGACATGTAATGAATCCCACCATAGATGCGACTCATCCCCGCTTCCTCAGCGGCTTGACTGAAACTAGTGAACTGGCGAGTTGTGCCCGGTAAGCCGAGGGAGCTAGTACTGAAACTGTAATTAGAGCCAAAGAATGAAGATAATACTGCCGAGCCAGCACCGCTAAACGTGCTGTGTCCTGAAGTGTATTCGGGGAACGGCGGTGTCACTAAGAGTGGTTGCCAGTTGGTATCGCCAACAGTCCCATTATTACCATCATTGTCACCATTCTGAATTGCCGTAATCGGACGACAGAATTTAAAACTGTATTTAGCATCCCAGCAGCTAATTCCAGCATCAGCTAAGGAAATATTTAAAGCGGCAAACAATCGAGCATTATCGACCAGACTAGTCTGCTGTTTAACTGTCACCTGCTCGGCGATTTGGTTCCAGTGTCCAGGGGGAGTGTAAGTACCAGCACCATCGGCCCAGAATAGGGCTGTCTCGGTTTGGTCGGCGGTGCGGGTAGTGCTATTGAGACTGCCTAATTCCTTAGTTTGATTATACTCAGTGGCGAACTGAATGCTATCGATTGCGGGTGGTGCGACAGGCCGGAATTGGTCGCCGCTCTCTATGGCAAAGGGTTTGACTCCTGGCCATTGGGGTAAAAGAGCGTCGGCATAATTGGGTGCCGTGGGTTGCCATTCAGCCGGATTGTTAGGATCGGGAGTGTATGTGACAACATTTTTTGAACCATCATCTGTCCGCCAAGTCAAAAACTGGTTAGCGATCGATTCACCAAATTCTATCCCATCAGTCTCGGCTTGACCATCAGCTACACGGGCGAGAGATTTGACTAATTGGGCATCAAAGATGCTAGTTTGAGAGGGATAGAGGTTGATGAGAATTCGATGAGCAGCGGCGGCAGCAGCGGCTTCTGCGGAGGCATTTGTCGGGGCAGTACCATTAACTTGATAGGCATCGAATTTTTGTTCGATGCTATTGACTGCATCAAAGACGGCACCGTGAACGAGTGCTAGGTTATAAGCAGCAACTGGTGGGGCTGTTTTGCTAGACTGAATCGCTCTGAGGGTAGTGGCATTCCAATCGGTGATCACATCACCAGGATCGATGTCAGTGCGGGAGATAGATTTCTGGAAGGTGCTTTTATTCCCCGCTGCATCAATGGCGGTGAGGCGGAAGTTGTTATCGCCTAACTTGAGGGCGACATTGGTAAATTCAAATTGTCCAGTAGCATTGGCTTGAATTGTCTGCGTAGTTCTGCCATTGTGCAGTGTGACAGTCGCATTGGCTTCGGTGATGCCATTGAGGGCTACTTTGTCAAGTGTAGTTTTATAGTCGCCTAGAATGCCTGTATCCGCAGCGGAACTAAGGGCAAATCCTGGTTTGAGTGGGGCGATCGTGTCGAGGGTAAAATTGAAACTAGTTAGAGACTGATTACCAAACTTGTCGGTGGCGGCGATTTTGATCGTGTGTGCGCCTTCTGTCAGGACTTTACCACCATTAATTCGATCGATATCCGATCGATCGAGGACAAACTTCCCACTCCGGCGTAAATCCCCAGTAATATTGTAAAACTTGCCGCCATCTAATTGAGCCTGAAGCGAACTAATCCGGCTATCATCTTTGACAGTACCTTGAATCGATGGGTTGCGGGTGATGCGATCGCTATGACTAATACCTGTATCATTCAGTAGTCCTACTGTCAATTGGGGGGCAATTTTATCTTTGAGGCGCACTGTCCCTCTACCCCACTCAGCCACAAGCGGGCTAGTTGCAGCTACACCCAGCAAAGGATCGGCACTCTCGCTGGAAATTTTCAACTCGCCGAAATCGGCTGCAAGTGGCGTAAAGGAGGAAACTTGTTCGGCTAGTCTATTTAGGGCAGGTACCTGAGTCAAATCTGTCAAGGGTAATCCTGATACTCCAGCCGTTAATGTTGGCAGGATTAGGGCATCGCTCGGTTGAACTGGGGTGACTGACAACGGATCGAAGAAGGATCTCTGGCTTTGGTCGGCAATCCCGATGGATAATGAGGGAATCATCGGTTCGATCGACAAGGCAGCGGTTGTCGAATTGGCGGATAAACCAGGTAAAGGAGCTAATAGAGCGTCTGTCATAACAACTGAAAATATAAGTTAGTCCAGCCAGTTAAACCACCTCGTTCAACCGCGCTGAACCCAACTTAACAACAGCTAAAATCAATTGGGCATAATTCAATAATTTGGCAGAGATCGGCGGATAATTTATCAGCTTAAATACTGACTCCAATTAGTTGAAAAAAATTGAATTAGCCGATCTCGATCACAGACAGAGCTTACTCTCTATAGCAGTGTTAAAAGGGAATTTAGGACAGGGATGGAAATGAAATCACCGAATTGGGTACCATGAAACGATCAACTACCTCATGATAAAGTTGTAAATCTCGTTGCCAATTGCCCACAATTTGTTTAATTCTTTGTGGATGTGCCGCAGGTGGCATTGTTCCAGCAATATCATAATCGAAATTGCCGCCGAATAAGACGATCGAATTCATCTGATTGTCTGGAGTTTGCATTGTTGCTTCATTGATACTCAAATTCAGCCGCCGCTCCTCAAAAGTGTAGCTGAGATTGATTCCTGACTGAACTGGAGCAATCCCCATTTGTTGCCAAGCTCCGGGGGAGAGCAGATTTTGAAAAATAAAATCTCTGGCTTCTCGTTTGTCCGCGCCAAAGTCTACATAACCACGTAAATTGATGCCAACTCCCACGTAACTAAGATTAGCCAAAACATCGACAAATTTGGCCGCTAGTTTGGGAATTTCTAGTCCATCGGTTGGTTTATCGACGGCTAACTCGGCAAAGCTAATTCGTTGTGGTTGAGCAATGACGCTGGTGCCATTTTGAAAAGTTACCTGAGAGCCTTGAAAACTTCGCATGGGTTGTCCCGCGACGACCCAATCAGCGGGCACAATTTGACTATAATTTAAAAATTCTGGTGTGAGTAAGGTCGGATCGAGTTCTTTAACGGCAATGACGATCGCTAGTTCCTGGAGATTGGTCTTTTTCATCGGGATGATCGTAGATGTAATAAATTTAGAATACCCATAGTATCTTAAGTTGTCACGTTATGCGATAAGGAGCAGTGGAAAAAAGACGGTTAGTTTTCGTTTTAGCTCGGTAGTTGAAGATGTAATCGCTGGGAGAGTTCAGATCGATCTATGGCTGAATTATTCGATCGATTATTTCATATCAATTCGATGTTATTTGTTTGATAATATTCACTGTCATATGATTAAAGCGATTCACTCTCCTCAAAATGCCGTCAAATTTTACCCGCATCTATATTCATCATATTTGGTCAACTTGGGATCGATAACCGATGTTAATACCAGAAGTTCAAGATGCCGCGTATAAGGTAATTCGGGAAGAATGTAAATCCTTGAAATGTGAAATAATTAGAATTGGTGGGATTAGCGACCACATTCATTTACTAGCTACTTTGCATCCAACTATTTCAATTGCGGATTTTGTCAAACAGGTGAAGGGGAGTTCTTCGCATTTTATCAATCATGAAATTCGTCCTGATTTTTTGTTTAAATGGCAGGATAGTTATGGTGCTTTGACGGTGAGTAAGAGTGGGGTGGATGATTTGTGTGAGTATATCGATCGACAGGAGGAACATCATCGCCGGAAGTCTTTGATTCCTGATTGGGAGCCGATTTAGATTGCACGATGAGGACGCACGATTGAAATCGTCGCTGGTGTTGCGAAGTCCGCCTGCGCGGACTGGGATTTTCTTAACCCGCGTAGGCGGGTTTTGCATCATGAGCGGCGGTTTCAACCGCTGACTAATCTATTTTTTATCAACAAAAGATTTTAATGCTGCCATTAAAATCTTTGCTGATGGACGATTAATTGACTCTTCTATTGCAGCATAACCAGCTTCTCTAACGGCATTAATAATTCTTGCTTTGAGTGTACTATTTTGAGATATTAACTCGACTACTTCACTGCTAATTTTTTCTTGCCCAGGAAGAGTATTTGGGTTGTATATAGACGAATACTTATCTAATAATTCTTGGATTTCAATGGCTGCTTGAGCAAGATTTTGGTAGTTGTTAGTACTAGAATTGTCACTATGAGATCTGATTTTATCTCCTCTGACATAATCACCAGAAATTACATTACCAGTTATCTTACCACCCACCATAAAATCACCAGAAATATTAATATTCTTATCTCCGGCGATAACGGTTTGATGTAAATTATTATTGTGCATATAATTACTCCGATATTCCAGTTTTTATAGCATCGTAAATATTTTTAGATTTGAGAATTATTTAAAACTTTTCGTTCATTAGCTTATCTCGATATTTATAATTAATGTTTGATTCTATAATGACGTTTCCATTCAGCCATAATTTTACACTTTCTGCATCAATGGTGAAATTTTGTTGGTTTTTAGAACTTACCCATTTACGATCGCCAGATAATCTAAACAACAGCTTAACGGCAATATCACCAATTGATGGCTGAAAGCTAACACTAGCAGCCGTAAAAACAATGTACTTTTCCAATTTTGATTTTTCACCAATAGAAATTGTTTGAAATGGCTCAAAATCTTTTTGCGTGTATGTCTCAAATATATTATAGCTATCTTTTAGTAGTTTTGGGAAAAAGGTATACCTATCAACACTTCTTGTCGCATTCTGCTTGTAGTTGAGCATGATTACAATGTCATCTATCGATCCTGACCTTCTACCTGCATTGATGATGCTACAAGCAATAACGATGGCAGGCATTCCACTAATTTGAGTTAGTATAATTCGCGGCTGAGTAAAAAGTTCACATTTGAAGCCAGTGTAAAAATTGTTGTAGGCAGTAATGATGCTAATAAATAATGCAAGGCAGGAAATTGCAATTGATAGTATCTGAAATGTCGTCATTGTCTGAATTATTTTAACTGGTGATTACCTTGCGAATTTATTGACTCAATTTGAACTGTATCATATATGTGGTGAGTATCGCCCACCACACATTCAACTAACCCAAACCAGTCTCCAACTCCGCCTTCGCCACCCCCAAAGCCTCCTTTACCTTACTAGCATCCCGTCCCCCAGCCTGAGCCAAATTCGGTCGTCCACCGCCGCCACCACCGCAGATCTTCGCGATATTCCCAATAAACTTCCCAGCCTGTAAACCCTTCGCATTTACCCCCTTACTAAAAGCCGCCACCAAGCTAACCTTATCCGGTTCGGGAATCGAAGCTAACACGATCGCGCCTTCTCCCAGTTTATTTAATAACCGTTCCGCCGCAGTTTGCAGGGCATTAGCATCAACATCGCCCAATTCGGCGATAATGATTTTAAACTCGCCAATAGTTTGGGCTTGCGATAGTAATTGCTCGGATTTAGCGATCGCGAGTTCCCCTTTTACCGTCTCCAATTGCTTCTGATTAGCTTTAAGTTCAGCTTGCATTGTCGAGATGCGATCGAGTATTTCTTCAGGTTTAGCTTTAAATCTTTCGCTCAATTCTTTGACTACTTTATCGCGGACATTGAGATAATCTAAAACAGCATTTCCCGCTACCGCTTCAATTCGCCGCACTCCCGCAGCAACACCCGCTTCGGTGATGATTTTAAACACGCCAATTTCGGCAGTATTGCCCACATGGGTACCACCACACAATTCCATCGATACGCCAGGAAAATCGATGACGCGGACTTCATCGCCATATTTTTCACCAAACATAGCCACCGCACCTTTAGCCTTAGCTTGAGCGATCGGTAGTACCTCAATTGTCGCTGAATGAGCTTCGGTAATCCAGGTATTTACCAACTCTTCCACCTGTTGAACTTCCGCAGGTGTGAGGGCGCGGGGTGAGTTAAAATCGAACCGCAATCTGTCGAAGGAAACGAGAGAACCTGCTTGGGAAATTTCCGGATCGACGAGTTGTTTGAGGGCTGCTTGTAGTAGGTGAGTTGCTGTATGATTAGCTTGAGCGCGACGACGACAACTAGCATCGATTTGGGCGGTAATCATATCGCCTACTCGCAAACTTCCGCGCTCGATTTTGCCAAAGTGAACGAAGAAAGCTGACTCTTTTTTAACATCATCAATGCGGACTAATAAATTATCTCCCGATAAGTAACCACGATCGCCAATTTGTCCGCCGGATTCAGCATAGAAGGGACTTCGATCTAAAACGATTTGGACATTTTCACCCGGATCAGCTTCCGATACCGAAGCTCCAGCCACTAATAAAGCGACGATTTCCGCCTGACTATTGGTAGCATGGTAGCCGACAAATTCAGTTGCATGGATATGTTCGGCAAGGGTATCGAGGGCACCTTGAACGGTAAGATCGATCGTCTCCCGACTACCGCGCCCACTTTCGATCTGCACCTGCATAGCTCGATCGTAGCCTGGTTCATCCACTGTTAAACCCTGTTCTTCGGCGATCTCCTGTGTCAACTCCAAGGGGAACCCATAGGTATCGTAGAGTTTAAACGCATCATCTCCAGGAATAACAGTATCGCCCGATTGTTTGACTCGATCGATTACTTCTGCCAGTAGTTTCTCGCCCAGAGCCAATGTTTTTAAAAACTGCGCTTCTTCTCGTTGGAGTTCGGCAAAAATTTTCTCAGATTTCTCCCGCACATTCGGATAAACCGCTTCGGAAAGTTCGATCGCTTTTTCAGCTACTTTAGTAGTAAATTCACCCTCAATCCCAATTAATCGCCCATGTCGCACCACCCGCCGAATCAGCCGCCGGAGAATATAACCCCGCCCAGTATTTGACGCGCGGATCGTATCTGCAATCATGTGAACGACAGCCCGAACGTGATCGCCGATGACTTTGAGCGAGATTTTAGTGGACTCATCGCTGCTATGGTAATCGATTCCGGCGATCTCAGCAGCAGTTTGGACGATCGGTAAAATCAGATCCGTCTCATAATTATTCGGTACATCTTGCAGGATTTGCGCCATCCGCTCCAAACCCATCCCCGTATCGATGTTTTTGTTCGCTAATGGGGTCAGATTGCCCTCAGCATCGCGGTTGTACTGCATGAACACCAGATTATAAAACTCAATAAATCTGCTGTCATCCTCCAAATCGATATTGTCATCCCCCAATTCGGGGTGGAAATCATAATAAATCTCCGAACATGGCCCACAAGGCCCCGTAGGCCCCGATACCCAGAAATTATCATCCGCCCCCATCCGCTTAATTCGCAGGGGATTCACGCCAATTTTGTCCCGCCACAGCGCAAAAGCCTCATCGTCATCCTCAAACACGCTGACAACCAACCGCTCAGGCGGTAGATTAAACACCTTAGTTGAGATTTCCCAGCCCCACTCGATCGCTTGTTCCTTAAAATAGTCCCCAAAGCTAAAATTGCCCAACATCTCAAAAAACGTATGATGCCGCGCCGTCCGTCCGACATTCTCGATATCATTGGTACGGATACATTTCTGGGAAGTCGTCGCCCGTGGATAATCCGGCTGACGTTGACCCAAGAATATCGGCTTAAATGGTAACATCCCCGCGATCGTCAATAACACCGTCGGATCTTCCGGTACCAAAGAACCACTCGGCAACGGCTGATGTCCCCGCTGGCTATAAAAATCGAGGAAGGCTTGACGGATCTCGGCACCACTGAGTTTGAGAGCAGACATAGGACTTTAAAATAGGGACGGCAGTATAGTAGCTATCCCTCTATTGTGCCATTTTTGGCTCATGTTCCGATCCGCAGCTATGGGCTTGACATTCTATTCTCATTACGAGAACATGGACTTATGCCCACTCATTCCCATCCATGCACATCGTCAGTCGTAAAAGATTACTGGAGTTTGCAGAGATACATGCTGATGCCGCTGATTCACTCGATGCTTGGTATCGGGTCGCCAAATCAGCCGAATGGGTAAATTTAGCTAATGTTAGGGAAACCTATCCAGCCGCCGATATTGTTAGTAATTTCACTGTTTTTAATATCAAAGGTAATGATTATCGGCTGATTACTAGCATCGTATATGCGACCCACCGCATCTATATTAAGTATGTATTAACTCACGCCGAATACGATAAGGACAAATGGAAAGATGATCCATACTATTAATCGCAATGTCTATGGCGATCTCTTAGCTAAATATCAGCCTAAAGCGATCGAAACTGAAGCCGAAAATGAAGCGGCAATCATGCTGGCAGAATCATTAGAACATCGTCAACGCACACCAGAAGAGGATGCTTTATTAGAACTGCTAATTATTTTAATCGAAAAGTTTGAAGAAGCTACCTACCCAGTGCCGAACGTCGAACCCGATCGAATGCTGTTGCATTTGATGGAAGCGCGGAATATGAAACAAGAGGAATTAGTCGGTGTGATTGGCTCTAGAGGAGTGGTGTCAGAGATTGTTAACGGCAAGCGATCGATTAGCAAAGCTCAAGCTAAGGCATTGGGGCAATTGTTCCATGTGTCTCCAAGTCTATTTGTAACTACTCAGGCTGAGGGATAGGAGATTGAGGATGACCAGAGAAAAGGGAAATTAAAGTGTCCAAAACATTCAAACCTTGTTTCCTCAACGTAGAAATATAACCACGAATCCGACAGAACATCCGCGCTCCAGATT
>JBGSPI010000141.1:0-7847 GCA_041738715.1 Chamaesiphon sp. | reverse complement strand
TTTGGATTTGACTTCCACCTTTTAATCTAGTTTTACCGTTTCTTGCGACTTGCTCACTCTGGCATTTTGGACACTTCATCTTCGACTATTAAAGCTCGGCCAGCTCATTCTATCACTCATTCTTCAAGCGACCAGTGCCGTATTTCATATCCCCAATTTATCAGATATTAAAAATTCGACTCTGAATATTAAAGGGTGTCCAGCTTTTAAATGTAAAGGAACTCTTCAGCCCTATACTCTAGAACAAATCGATCGCACCAGAGCAGAACATTATCAACAGCACCTTATTCTCAATCGATCTCCTTTACCATTGAGATCGCAAGAACATACAGCCCAATTAGGTACAGGGGAATTAGAGAAACGGGAAAATCGCTTCCGCCGTGGACAAATTAATATGCTCAGTTGTTCGACAACATTGGAAATGGGCGTAGATATTGGAGACTTGCAAGCCGTCGTGCTGCGGAATTTCCCCCCTCATGTCAGTAACTATCAACAACGTGCTGGGCGTGCGGGTAGACGTACTGATGGAGTTGCAATCACGCTAATGTATGGGCAACGCCGCCCTCACGATCACTATTACTTTGAGAAACCAGATCTGTTGATTGCTGGTACCAACCAAATTCCTAAATTAGATGTTAACAATCGTCAAATTCAAGAACGACATATTCGGGCAGAATTATTAGCAGCATTTTTGTATGGTTATAGTGGTAAAGGTGCAGAAAAAATTACGATGGCTGATTTTCTGTCGTTACCTTTCAATCACCCTGCCGATTATCCAGATTTTACGCCTCCATCAACATCGACGATCGTTCAATTACAAGAGTGGCTGAATAAAGATGAAGCTAGAAGTACCACTCAATGTTGGATTGACAGACTAGGAAGCTCTGATAATAAGATTGAATTACTCGATCGATTTACCCAATCTCTTGTAGTATTCCAAAAAGAACAATTAGCAGATTGGAACAATTTAGCTTCTCCACTAAGAGACATTAGTTATAACTTTGAAGATATAGAAAAATCTCTCAACCAAGTAAAGAATATTAAGGCTGAATTAAAGAAAATAGCGACACGTCGCTTGCATGATGAATTAGTCCATGCAAGTATTCTACCTATTTATGGTTTTCCCATTGATGTTGTTCGTTTGTTAACTGGAGAAAGTAACGAATTTAAGTCATCTCAAGGGAAGCATCGATTAGAGCGCGATCGACGTTTGGCACTGGGTGAATATGCTCCTGGACAAGAAATAGTTGTTGACGATCGTGTTTATAGAAGTGTGGGTATTACTCGACCTAAAGAACTAGAAAATAAATATTATTGGGTTTGCAAAGAAAAATGCAATCATTTTCACTCTTCTCCTAATCCAGATCCAATTGAAGAATGTCCAGTTTGTCAATGGGAACCTAAGTTAGCATCTAACAAGGATATGAAACAATATAAAATTCCTAAGTCATTTATGACAGATTGGTCAAAGCCAGCTAAGGTAACACCTTATCTCAAGCCTCAACGTCAGCCAACATCTCAAGTCTTTTTAGCCCAAGATGGTCAAGATCCTAGAAATATAGCATATATCTTTTGCGATCTTACAGTGAGCAGAAGCGGTACATTTTTCCTAGCTAATCAAGGAGGACTATTAGGAAGGGGTAAAGGCTTTGCCATCTGTCAAAATTGCGGAATAGACTTGAGTGATTTAGTTTTAAAACAACGAGAGACAAGCTCAAAAAAAGGTCGAAGTAAAAAATCTGATAACAGTCACGGAGAATATCTACCTCATCAACATCCTCTCACGGGTAAATCTTGCACTACTTTTCGTAAAGATATTCATTTAGGACATGAGTTTTGCAGCGATTTACTCAAAATTCAGTTTAATCATACAGCTAATCCACCATACCTATTTGGTGGAGAGGTGAGAAATATGGTAGATGGAACGACTATTTCTTCTGTTGAAGATGACAACAATCGAACTATTGGCGGTTTAGATTTTTGGAGATCGCTTACCTATGCCCTACTCGCCGCTGCTGCTCTAGTAATAGACGTTCCACGGGATGAGCTAGATGGTTTATTTAGACCATTAAATAATCGTTCTACTGAAATTATTATTTATGACAATGTACCTGGCGGTGCAGGTTATAGCAAAAGGATCGCAGAAAGATTTTCAGAAGTTTTAGAGAGGGCTTATATACTTACCAATGAATGCAAGTGCGAGACAAGTTGCTATGAATGTTTGAGAACTTACTCAAATCAACCATTTCATAACGATCTCGATCGTCGTTCGGTAGTAAATTTTCTTCAACCTCTAGTTTCGGGGACTATTCACCGCTAAGGTGAGCGATCTTGGAGGATTCGAGCATTGCTTTCACCCCCCCCAATGTGAATTTTGCTAAAACTTAGCTCTCACCGTAAATTCATAATCGCCCTGAGCTTCTAATTGGTAGTCCCATTGCTTCAAAAATAGCCCCAAGGCATCTTGAATCAACGAGCGACCCAAGGATGGTTCAACGATTAATTCGATGTTACCTTCACGGCAACACCATTGAAATTCCCAGGAAAAGTCCCCAGCACTGACTTCTCCGGTGACTCTCCCAAATTGCCAAGAATGCTGGGTGACACGCACATGCGCCGTGGTTTCGGGTAAACGGCGTTTGGTTATGTTGACGACGGCAACTGTCATGAAAGCAAATAATACCTCGATTCTAGATCGGACTGAGCAGTTTGGCCAAGGTTAGGAAATTGAGAATAATGCAGAACAAATATTTACTAGGATAGAAAAATAGTAATTGTAAAAACGACCATCTCAGGTCGCGCCCGAGGTACTCCCGCCAGAGTGGTACTCCACTTGGCGGTGAGAGTCGTCACATCAACTTAGATTAATCGATCGAAATCGAGATTTGATCGCCCTGTTCGACAACAGCAAAAGTTTTCAGCCCTTGCGCTGACTTGCCAACACTGAGGATTTGATGAGACCATTCGGGTAACGGCACACCGACAAAGGAGTCTACCCACTTAGTATTCTCCCCCGTCGCCAGATCGAATGTGGCACCGTGCCAACGACAAGTTACTGCACCATTACAGACTTTACTTTTAGCTAAAGGCATTCCCAGATGGGGGCATTTATTTTCCAGAGCGTGGACTTTTCCATTCACTCTCGTCAAGATGACTTTCTGGTTTTCGACTTTCACTGGCAATAATTCACCCTCTTTTACCTGACTGGTGGTAGCCACAGCAATAGTTTTCATTGACAACTCTCTAAATATTTGATGATTAAACTAGGTCTAGCCTAGCAGGATCTCAACCTCAATCGCCTAAATAAATGCCCAAACCTCGCGCCGTTTTGACGAGAGTACTCTGGGGATTGACTGCACAATAGCGGGAAATCGCTTCCTCGATTGGCACGCTAATTACTTCGCGGCTTTGCCATGCTACCATCCGATCGAATTTCCGCTCGGCAATCAGATCCACCGCAGCCACACCAAAAGCAGACGCGACTAATCGATCGAGTGATGAGGGCATCCCCCCACGTTGGGTATGTCCCAGGACGGTTACACGGGTTTCTGCCCCACTCTCTGCCGCAATTTTGGTGGCTAAGTAGTGCCCGATGCCACCATAGCGATTGGTATCTACTAGGACTATTTCGCCGCATTCCGTTTTCACGGCTTCCGAGACGATAATTAGGGAATAGTTTTTCCCCTCGATTTGGCGGAGGCGGATCCGCTCACAGAGATTGGCAATGGTGTAGGGAATTTCGGGAATCAGAATTACATCTGCACCACCAGCAATTCCCGCACTAATGGCGATATGTCCCGCATCTCGCCCCATCACTTCCAAAATCATCGCGCGTGAGTGACTAGCTGCGGTAAAATGCAAGCGATCGAGTGCTTCGGTAGCAATACTCACCGCTGTATCAAAACCGATCGAGTGTTCTGTCATGCCGACATCATTATCGATCGTCTTGGGAATGGCGACAAAGTTCATTCCGCCCTGTTGGGCAATCTTGCGTAAAATCGCCAGACTCCCATCGCCACCAATTCCCACTAGGGCATCTAGCCCCAACTGATGATAGCCTTCAATTATTTCTGGCGATCGATCGAGTAATTCGCCATTTTCCATCGGGAAGGCGAAGGGATTACCTTTATTGGTGGTGCCTAAATAAGTACCACCCATCACCAATAATCGATCGACTAAGGGAATCGTCAGTCTCATCGCCCCCACAGGACGCTCCATTAGCCCCTGTGTCGCTCGATAAATGCCGATTACTTCCCAACCGTAGGTATCGATCGCTCGATGCACCACAGCCCGAATTGCGGCATTTAATCCAGCACAATCACCGCCGCTGGTGAGGATGCCAATTCGTTTAGGATGTGTCATGGGTTAGGGTGTAGGGGTTAGGGGTACCCCTGTTAAGGTGAGCATTGGTAGTTTATACGATCGAACTCGATCGGGTGCTGGTTGTTTAATCACTTGTGGGAGAACCCGGATCTGGGGGGTGCCCTCCCCCCAGACCCCCCCGTTGGGAGAGGTGTACCTCCCCCAAACCCCCTCCAAAGGGTTTAAATCGTGGGTATCGATGTGGATATCGCGTAGTTTTCCCAGGATAGATTAATCGGGGTTTTGTAGACTAGCCTCTGCCTTAGCAGAACTGCCAATCTCCCTGTCGTTGATTCAAAAGTAACTAGCAACTTACTATCTATAACCCAAGCCTGTCCCCTTTACAAATTAGACAGAAAGTTTATTCACGACTTTTAATTATTCACAACAATTCGATCGATCTACACAACATTAGTTAACAACCCGATCGTGAGATGATTCAAAGTTCAAGCCGTCTCACTATCCCAATATTTCTCGAAATATTGATCGAAATGTCGATATTTAGCTAAATTAATCGAATCAAATTCATCCAACCCTGGTGAACATTTTACGCCGATTGTGCGGAGTGCTTGATTGATGCCTCCGGCTGTGGTTGTCATGACAACTCGATCTGCTTCGTAGACTACGGCAAATTGATCGCCGATCCCACCCAAATAATCAGTATGAATAATCGCATACCGCTTGATGTCCAATTGGCGGGCGAAATAATGGGTAGTCTGACAGTCGAGGATAATCGCACTATTGTCGTCGGTGTATGGCAAGTTTAGTCGATCTGTCCAGTAATCAGTATGCGCTACATCCAGTCCGACGATCGTGTAGCCATGTTCGACAAAGACTGGTAGATCAAATTCTCGTGCCCGATCTTCGTCGATCGATTGTGCTGTCACGATCGCGGTAATTTGATGACCCATAGTAGCAATCTAGATCTTTTATTTGAATATTTTAGCTGGTTTGGAGATCTACTTTTGCTAATTTAAATAGATAAACCACAACTACATATTTTTTCAAAATAGACATATTCAAAAAATAGTACTGGCAATTGAGCACAAGATGTTAGAATTTGAAGACGATCGACGAAATTTCCCGATCGAGCATCGGGACTCTCGCCAAACTACTACCACGATCGATCTGAGAGTGAGAATTCATAATATGAGTGCGAATACCAGACAACCACAATTGATGCAAGTCCCCAAATTACTGGCGGATCATCTTCGCTGGATGGTAGTATTAGCCCAGTTGCGCGAGATTGGTGGGAAAGAGCATCGTTATCCCGTCAAACAGTTGGTACAGGATTTACAACTCACCAGTTTATTTCCACCCCAGACGACAGAGCAGATCGAGCGTGAGCCAGTGGTAGGCATCACCAAGAAGGGGTGGGAAATTTGGTTTTGTGGAAAATCGGTAGAGAAAGGGGAAAGTCCGCTCAATTCCATTTACCAGTGTCGGAGCTTCTATGGTTTGGATGCACCGAATAACCTATTACAACGGTTGAATAAACTATTAGACATAGCGATCGATCGGCATAAAACCATCGAACCTGAAGCTAGGCGCGGTAAGAAGGATAGTAAATACGATCGATATCTCGAACAGTGGGGGGACTACGCGCTGCAACTCGTCTGGCTCAATGGTGGTTGGGAGAGTTTTAGTAATCAGACGAGTCTGGCGGAAATCAAGGATCTGTGGAGTGGGGTGACACCACCACGCGCCGAGATGACGGGGGAGGATCGGGATTCGTTGATTCAGCGGATTATCTATCTCGATAGCGATCACTATATCCAAATTGTTACTACACCCATCGGGTCATTATATCCCCTGTGGTTCTTCAAATCTCAAGCGCGGAAAGAATTACTCGATCTAATTGCGATTCAGGATCGGGGGATGAAAAAAGCGTTACCTAAGCGGGATTTATATATCGATGTCAATACCCAAATCGGACAGATGGCGGGATTACCCTATCCCTTTGGAGTTGCCGATGAGATGTTGGCTTATTGTTGGGATGTGGATGTCCGAGCAGTCCACAAGCGGCTCCCGGAAACCGCTTGGCAACCGATTGCCATTCAATCGATCGCTAGAGAGTTGCAAAATGAATATTGGAGTCCACCCCTATTATTTACCATGTGGGGTGATGAATTTCCATTACCTGATGATGATAAACACAACTATTCTATTCCCCTGATTGCCCTGACACAAGGCGGAAATCAGTTTGGAGAATTGTATCAACGCATTGCGACGATAGACAAACCATTAACTGAATTAACCATCGGCATCGAATCATCTACTTATGGTGAAAAAATTATCGAGCGCGTTGCGACACAGGGCGCAAAACTTTCCGCTCAACAAAATTGTACCCGTACTCAAATCCTCACCCAAGAGTTAGATCTCGATTTAGTTGCGAGTTATTTTCCCGTCAGTTTATTATTACAAATCAGTCCTCAATACCAGCAATTAAGTCCAGCAGATTTATATCAACGCTGGGGCAAATTCGGCTCGGCATTTAACTATCATAGTCCCCAATTAGTCCTAGCTGGTGGCATGTTTCTTGCCAGACAAGCAAAAGCGATCGATCTAGTTGTCGATCTAGCCAGTTACTTACATACCGTCGAATTATTAATCCGTTCTCTCCGCCCAGAATGGGACTCGATCGAGCGTTATTTCCCCCAGTTAACTAGTAATAACATCACCGACAAACAAGCGGCTGCCCAGGCGATTATGGCAGCTTGTCAGGCAGTAGGTAAAAAGAGTAAATTAGTCAAAGGTGGCGATTTAGTCAGTGCAAATGCGATCGCCGAAATACTCAGTCAAGTGGCAATCGAAATGGTAGCGGCGTTAATTTCGACAGATGACGAAAACTATCAAACCTGTGTCGAACAAATTGACGATTGGGGTTGGGCAAATCTACTAGAATCAGTTCAATCTACAGCAGTATATATTGCCTGTGAATTATTTACCGGATGAGCTTGTATTAATTCAAAGTTGATCGAAATGGCTGATACTCTGGCGATGCGAATCCCAAATTCGCCATTGCAATCACTGCTGCCAAATCACCTGAAAGCAACTCACCAACTGGCAACCATAACCCTGGCAATACTCGACTGTGAATTGAGTCATCTGATTCAATCTCTAGATTTATATACTCCCCATCTTCCAATTCAAACCAATCTAAACCGCCATCATTCCATTCACCCGCCAAACTAAATATTCACGTACTCCATTCCTCCGATATACCTGCTTTTTCTATCACCATGCTCCATGTTTGCGCCCAGGGGAGGGTGGATCCACAATCAACCATGATTAACACCAGCCAGACCCTACCCCGCAGCCACCAGGAGAAAACAATGCACAAGCCACAAAGTAAAAACAACCAAAATACGCAGGGGAGTTTGAGGGGCGGCGTTCCGCCCCTCAACGGGGGGTCTGGAGGGTCGGCGGCTCGCGCTCGTCGGGTTCCCCGACGGTTTAGCGAGACAAGACAGTACCCCCAGATC
>JBGSPI010000140.1:0-15760 GCA_041738715.1 Chamaesiphon sp. | reverse complement strand
AGCCTTCGGGTTGGATGAGGATTGGAACTATCGCTCCGATTGAATGCCCGTAAATCTTTTTGATGTTGCATCCAGCCTTCGGGTTGGATGAGGATTGGAACAGGGCATCGATCCGTTGACTGAGATGCTCAATCCCTGTTGCATCCAGCCTTCGGGTTGGATGAGGATTGGAACCCACCGTCTAATCCTTTAATCCAATCAGTTAACGTTAGGTTGCATCCAGCCTTCGGGTTGGATGAGGATTGGAACCACTTGTCAAAAGAAATACAAAATTGCTTGAATCCTTGGTTGCATCCAGCCTTCGGGTTGGATGAGGATTGGAACCAGCATGGTCACAGAAACGCAGATAATACTTGTGTTGCATCCAGCCTTCGGGTTGGATGAGGATTGGAACAGCGAAGACTGGACAAAAATAGTATCGATCGCGTTGCATCCAGCCTTCGGGTTGGATGAGGATTGGAACTCGGCAAAGGACGACGTTGAGCGCGCCCATGATGTTGCATCCAGCCTTCGGGTTGGATGAGGATTGGAACACCCCGTTTTTGTTCGACTCCAAATCTAAACTCTTCCTGTGTTGCATCCAGCCTTCGGGTTGGATGAGGATTGGAACCTGATATGCGGTTTTGTAGCTGGCTAGATACTCAGGTTGCATCCAGCCTTCGGGTTGGATGAGGATTGGAACTCTTTCTCGTCCTGGAAATTAGCCTGTTGATATTGACGAGGTTGCATCCAGCCTTCGGGTTGGATGAGGATTGGAACTGGGTATTGGTAGTTTGCACCTTAGCCACTGCGTTGCATCCAGCCTTCGGGTTGGATGAGGATTGGAACAAGAAAGGGGAGTCTATTAAACAAGTTTATTAAACAAGTTGTTCCATCCAGCCTTCGGGTTGGATGAGGATTGGAACCCGTTCGCGTCGCGTCTCAACCCTAAAATCCGTCGTTGCATCCAGCCTTCGGGTTGGATGAGGATTGGAACCCTGGCTCAATTGGCGTACTCGGACTAGCAGCCCCCGTTGCATCCAGCCTTCGGGTTGGATGAGGATTGGAACAATTTGCTTGCGTCGATAGAGCAGGGTTAACTCAGCGTTGCATCCAGCCTTCGGGTTGGATGAGGATTGGAACCATCCCCAGAGGCATCATGAGCGTGGAAGATCCCAAGTTGCATCCAGCCTTCGGGTTGGATGAGGATTGGAACTGCTGACTCAGCCAATCAATTACTCAGGGTTTGACACCGGTTGCATCCAGCCTTCGGGTTGGATGAGGATTGGAACTCGCACTTTCCCAGCAGCAATGCGATCGAGCAATTGAGTTGCATCCAGCCTTCGGGTTGGATGAGGATTGGAACGACCTGGGAGAATATGTAATCGATCGAGAGATCGGTGTTGCATCCAGCCTTCGGGTTGGATGAGGATTGGAACATTAGGTTGTATAGTGTCGCGCTAGACACTCCGTTGCATCCAGCCTTCGGGTTGGATGAGGATTGGAACCCCTGGCTGGGGATGGTAGTTTCGGTAATTTCGCAGTTGCATCCAGCCTTCGGGTTGGATGAGGATTGGAACTCACGATGATTGTGTTGATGGCTTTGTATATGCACTTAGTTGCATCCAGCCTTCGGGTTGGATGAGGATTGGAACGACGGAAGGCGATCGCTTTGTCGTGTCTACTGAGCGGCGGTTGCATCCAGCCTTCGGGTTGGATGAGGATTGGAACTTGACAACTTAATTGTCCTAGAGATCGATTGTCATACTTGCATTCAGCAACGCCCATCACATGATAGTTCGCGATGAAAAATGGGCACACTAGAACCAATGATTTTTGATAAATCACGGTGAGTAGCCCCAGGAGCACTAATGTTTAAGTCATTCGTTGGTCATAGTGACGACCCAGATTCTAGCATAGCGATCGAGGAAGTATTGCAACAGTGTCAAACTGCTTTAGCTGGAGAAACTCCGCAAGCTGGAGTCTTATTTGCCGCCATTGACTTCGACCACGTTCTGATCCTAGACAGAATTCAAACTACCTTCCCAGGGATCGAACTAATTGGTAGCACTACTAATGGTGAGATGTCTTCAGTTCTAGGATTTCAGGAAGATTCACTCACCCTAATGATCTTTTGTGCCGATCGGATTGAAATCAAAGCTGGATTGGGCAGGGGTGTTTCTAAAGATACACCATTAGCCGTCAAAGAAGCGATCGATACTGCCGCCAGTCAGCTTTCAGGCCCTGTTAAACTTTGCTTGACTTTTCCTGAAAGTATTAATGTTAATGGAGTTTCAGTGCTAGCAGCCTTAAAACAAAACTTGGGGGCAGAGATCCCCATTTTGGGCGCAATGGCCGCAGATGACTACAAATTTGAACAAACTTATCAATTCTTTAAATCAGAAGTTGTCTCCGATGCTGTCCCGACGTTGCTATTTGCGGGAGAACTAGCCTACTCACATGGTATTGCCAGTGGTTGGAAACCGATCGGTAAGCGGAGCCAAGTTACCAAAGTCGAAGGCAATTTGATTCAGGAAATTGATGGGAAAAGTGCCGTAGATTTTTACGAACATTATCTAGGTCACGGTGGGATTATTACTGAATATGCGATTCATGCGTTGGCTATTTTTGAAGCCGACCAAGAAAACTTCTACATGAGAGCACCAGTTAGTTACGATCGATCTGCTGGAACATTAACCTTCTTCTCCGATATTCCCCTCGGTGCCACAATTCAAATTACTGAGGCTGCACGGGAAGAAATCATTGCGGCATCAGCAACATCACTCCAACAGGCTCTGAAATCCTACCCCGGAACAGAACCGACCGTGGCTTTGGTGGTCTCTTGTGCCGCACGTCGTCGCTTGCTAGGTACTCAAGCTGATGCTGAATATGAAAATATTCGAGCCAATTTGCCTGCCAATTTACCTTGTTGTGGCTTATATTCCTTCGGCGAAATTTCGCCAATTGATCGATCTGGCGAGACTCAATTTCACAATCAAACATTTGTGACACTCCTGTTGGGCGAAGCATAGAACAGATATGAACTTACCCGATCCGGCTAATGAATATCCAAATATTCAGGCTCAACAAAAGGCATTTCGGATGCTTCAGAAAAAACTCGCTCGATCCGAGACAAATCGGATTCAACTGGAGGCTGATAACGATCGGGAACAGTTTTTTCTCAAAAAAGTGATTGATGAATTAGAAGCATCCAAACAGGATCTACAACTCAAAAGTCGAGAACTGGAACTGGCCCTGATCGATCTTCAGCAGGTGCAGAGTGTGTTGGAACAGGCAAAGGAAATGGCTGATTCGGCCAATCAAGCCAAAAGTGATTTTCTGGCAAATATGAGCCATGAATTTCGGACTCCGCTCAATGGTATTCTAGGCTATGCCCAAATCTTAAGTCGATCGCCCCATCTGCTTGCCAAAGAAAGACATGGTGTAAATACAATTAACCAATGTGCATCCCATCTATTAACACTGATCAATGATGTTTTGGATTTGTCCAAAATTGAAGCCCGCAAGCTGAATATCGATCCACAACCGCTCCATTTAGCTAGTTTTTTGCAGGGTGTGGTGGAGATGTGTCGCGTTCGATCTGATGCGAAAAATTTAGAATTTATTTATCAACTAGATGTCAATTTACCGACTCAAATAGTTATTGATGAAAAACGACTGCGCCAAGTCTTGCTAAATTTATTGGGCAATGCAATCAAATTCACCGATCGAGGTGCCGTGACTCTCAAGGTTGAACGTCTAGTCCAGTCTGATGTCGCCAAAATTCGGTTCACTGTCAGCGATACTGGAGTCGGCATCGCACCCGATCGCTTTCACCAAATCTTTCAAGCTTTTGAACAGGTTGGCGATCGCCAGCGGCAATCTGAAGGTACCGGATTAGGGTTGGCAATTAGCTCCAATATTATTCAGTTAATGGGTAGTAATATTCAGGTGCAAAGTGAGTTGGGTGTAGGGAGTCAGTTTTCGTTTGAGTTGCCACTACTGCTCGATTCATCTGCTGCTCAACTTGACACCCAGCCCCAGCCCCAATCAGAGATTTTCGGTCGATTTTCAACTTTGCCGTCTCCAAATCACCCCACAAATCAGCAGATTATCGGCTACCAAGGATCGCCTCGGCATATTTTGATTGTGGACGATCTGCCAGAAAATCGATCGATTTTAGTAGACTTGCTAGAACCACTAGGCTTTCAGTGTACGGAAGCGGCTGATGGTCGGATTGGATTAGAGCAATCCCGCCACCAATTACCCGATCTGATTATTGCCGACTTGTTGATGCCCGTAATGTCTGGGGTGCAAATGTTGCAGGAGTTGCGCCGAGATGTTCATCTTCAACAGATCCCGGTAATTGTTTCTTCTGCTTCAGTAGCACCAGTTGCTCGGCAGTGCGGCCTTCAGGCTGGCGGTAATGATTTTCTCGCTAAACCAGTCCATATAGATGAGCTATTCAACTTACTAGCCAAGCATTTGCAACTTAACTGGATTTATGCCGAAACACGACCCCAATTGGATAACTTAGATCTGGTAATATCCAGTACAGAGCTAATTCCGCCACCTGTCGCCGATTTACAGATGCTCCTGGAACTAGCCCAAGATGGGTTGATCAAAAAGCTAGTCTTAACAGTTGAAGAAATAGAAAAAAACAATCCTAAATATCGACCTTTCAACCAGCAATTAATTCAATTAGCTAAACAGTTTCAACCAGAAAAAATCGAAACCTTGCTTCAACAATATATTAACCATCCAGCCGCCAAAAATTAGCCAAATGATCAATTCTAATTTAACTGGACTAATTCTGATTGTTGATGATACACCCACTAATTTGGATATATTATCCGAAGCACTGAGTGATGCCGGGTATGATGTGGCGATCGCGACTAGTGGCGAACGGGCATTGCAACAACTCCAGCGGCGATCGGTCGATTTGATCTTGTTGGATGTGATGATGCCGGGGATTGATGGTTTTCAAACCTGCCGTAGACTGAAAGCCGATCCGAAAACTTCTGATATTCCAGTAATTTTCATGACGGCTTTGGTTGATGCTAGCAGCAAAATCAAAGGGTTTAACTGTGGTGCTGTAGACTATATCATCAAGCCTTTTCAAGAGCCGGAAGTCTTAGCCAGAGTCCGAACTCATTTGCAATTGCGGCTCCTGACTAAAAATTTAGCAGCGCAAGTAGCTAGCCAAACTGCCGACCTGCGGGCAGCGAAGGAAGCGGCGGAAGCAGCCAGTATTGCCAAAAGTGCCTTTCTGGCAGCAGTGAGCCACGAACTCCGCACTCCGCTCAATGCCATTTTGGGCATGTCGGAAATCTTACAGGAAGAGATTCACGGTGCAATCAACGAACAACAACAAAGTTCTATCCGCACGATTCAGCAGAGTGGTGAACATTTATTGACGTTGATCGATGATATTCTCGATTTGAATAAACTGGATTTGGCAACATCTACAACCGCATCAATCTCGTTAAATATTGCCCCAACCTCGATTGTCCAGCTTTGTCAATCTAGTTTAGACTCGATCGCCCAGTCTGCTCGGGCTAAATTTCTGCATTTAGAGTTAAAGGTTGAGTCCGATCTTGCCGATCAGGCATGGGATGAACAACTGATTCGTCAAGTCTTAATTAATCTCCTCAAAAATGCGGTCAAATTTACCCCAGAACAGGGAAAAATTACGTTGGAGGTATGGCAAAGCGATCCTGAATTTATCCAAATGACGATCGCTGATACGGGAATTGGCATCGAACCGAGCAAAATCGATCGACTATTTCAGCCATTTGTGCAACTGGATAGTGCCTTAAATCGGAAGTATGCGGGGATAGGTTTAGGACTAGCTTTAGTTCAGCGAATTGTCGAACTACATGGCGGCAATATCGAAGTCAGTAGTGTTGTCAATGTCGGGAGTCGCTTTACTGTACATCTTCCCTGTATTGATGGATTGGTACCGAACCGCGATCGACCATTAATTAGCAACTTAGCTGTTAATACCACTACAGAAATGCGCTCCCCGCTGATCCTGATTGTGGAAGATCGATCGACAAATATTTTGACGATTTCCAGTTATCTCAAAGCTAAAGGATTTCGCCTGATGTTTGGGGCTAATGCCGCAGCCGCAATGCTGAAGCTCCAAGATGGCAGCAACCAATATCCAGATTTAATTTTAGTGGATGTTTCCATCTCAGTTATTGATGGTTTAGATGTAATCGACCAAATTAACGGCGATCCGCTGTTATCACAGATTCCGATTGTGGTACTCACCGATTTAGCGCAGCCAGGGGATGCTCTGACAGCGCGGCTCCACGCTACTGGAGCCAGGGCGTATTTAAACAAACCAGTCAAACTCAAGCAACTGATCGTGACGATCGAGCAAATTTTAAATCAGCGTTAAGACTGGAGATCGAGTTGGGCGATGCCAATTTGCTACAATAGTAGCAGTATCTACTTGCCAAGTGCAACTTACCGATCGTGGACTGGAGTGCTGCAATACCAACTTTTGTGATTACCCTACGAGAAGGAGTAGAAGCTGCTCTAGTTGTCGGGATTGTTTTAGCCTGTTTGCATCAAGCGCAACAAAGTCGGCTGAATACCTGGGTATATTTGGGGATTTTGGCGGGTGTAATTGTTAGCATTGGGATTGGCATCCTGTTTGCGGGAGTAACTCAGGCACTCTCCACCTCCGCCCAACCTACTGCACCTGTATTTAAAGAATTATTGGCTGGGGGATTTGGGGCAATCGCGGTGGGGATGTTAAGTTGGATGTTGATTTGGATGACTCAGCAGGCCAAAGGAATCAACGCAGAGGTTGCTGGGGCGATCGACAGTGCGCTGCAAGCAGAGACGACAACGCAAATGGGCTGGGGTATTTTTGGGCTGATTTTTATTGCAGTGCTGCGCGAAGGGTTTGAAACTGTCTTATTCATCTCGGCTCAACTACAACAAGGATTAGCCCCAGTCTTGGGGGCAATCGCTGGGTTGGCTACTGCTACCGGCATTGGGTTCTTGTTATTCAAGTGGGGTGTGAAGATTAACCTGCGACTATTTTTCCAGGTGATGGGTGTATTTTTACTGTTGATCGTGGCTGGATTGGTTGTCTCAGCCTTGAAACATCTAGATGCGGCGACAGCGATGGCAGCACAGATGCAAGTACCAACGGCTGACTGGTGCCTATACACCGATCGATTAGCACCGGAACACAGTTGCAATTTGGGCGGTTTAGTCTGGAATCTACACGAGATATTTCCTGACGATCGTTTCCCTGGGTTGATCCTCAAATCACTATTTGGCTATCGAGATCGGCTTTATACGGTTCAATTGTTCGCCTATTTAGCCTTTATTCTAGCGATCGGCGGCAAATATTTCGCTAGTTTAAGTCCGGCTCGGGTCACTAATCACAAACCATCAACTTGATTGTGGCACGATCAAAAAATGCCACCATTCGATCGCAGCGCGATCGCCTGAGTGGATGTTAAGCCAATTGCACCGCGAAAATCGCAATCATCGACGATCGAGTCTGTCCAAATCGTCTCATTTAAAGTTGCACCACGCAAATCTGCGCCGCTCAAATTCGCAGCACTGAAATTAGCAAAAATTAGATCCGCATCCTGAAAACAGCAACCCACCAGATTTGCACCACTCAAGTTTGCGCGAATAAAATTCACTCCACTCAAATTCAAGCCCCGTAAATCTGTATTCATCAACTGGGGAAATTTCATCCGCTGTGGATGCGCCAAGAACATCGATACACACTGAATATTGCCCTCGGTTACATCCATCTGCGTCAACAATTGTTGATACCGCAATAAACCCACCGCCTCAAGCTCGACTAATCGCATCTCACTCGAACTATTTAAAAACTCGATCGCTTTAGCAAAAACCATCCCCACCCAATCGCCGTTCCCCACCAAATAACTTCAACCAGCCGACCACCACTAACCAATGAATCACTACTGCTCCCCAGATCGAGCCAGTCGTCAGATAAACAATCGTACACACAATCCCTAGCAATCCCGTCAAACAGAGAAATCGCCAATCCATAAAAGTCGGATTACCCGGTTTGTGCAGTGTTAAAGCATTGAGCGGATGATAGATGATAAATAGGGCTAAAGAAATGATCATCCATAAATAGATATTTTTAGATCCAGTCAGTTCGATCGGATGAGGAATTAGCAGCAATCTAAACACAATTTCCTCGACCAAAGCAGGCATCAAAAATAAGTAACCAATCGATCGATCCCAGATCGGTTCACGTCGATCGACTGTCAAGAAACCAGACCTCCATCCGATGGCTAAAGCTAATAAAATATACCCAATTAACCAAGCTAATATAGATAACCATCCAGTTAAACTTGGTAACGCCATCACACCCGCCCACAGTCGCATAATGATTGTCGATAATAACGGCATTTGACCCAAGATAATTGTCGGGGCAATCGGCCAAATCTCTGGATGCAAACCGCCCACTTGATAGGTATTTAAAAACCAAATCGTCGTCCGATGTTGACTAAAAATCTTCGCCATCCCATCTTGAGCACCGCGCGGTAACATTGTCCGCCAACTCGTCAATCCTGAGAATGGGTTACTACTGCTAGTAAATCCCTTTTCAACACCTGTTCCGACTAATTTAGCGGCATTCTGCTGCCAATCTTGACGCACAATCCCCAAAGGTGTCAGGGTTGTTTCTAACTCCGTGCCTAAAGCTTGTAATGCCCTAAAGCGGAGGGTTTGAAGATCGGTTGGATGATCCGTCAGCCAAGCTTGAATTTGCGGTTGGGAGTTTAGTTGCTGTTTTAACTTCTGAATTGTAATATATAGAGCCTGATTGGCATCTTGAACACAGGACGTGGCTGGGGTAACGCTGGCACTACCTGTACCATCACCAGTGCGATACCGTGCAGCAAAGATGTGTAACTGTCGCTGTAACTCGGTCAGAGGTGAAAACACAACTCCGCCAAAGTTATAATCTTCCGTCACTGGTGGATAGCTAATCAACAGATCTGACACTGGGCGAGTTGCCAACCAACCACGCTGGAGATGTCCCAGATAAGTCGCCCAATCCTGCTTGCCAGCAACAATTCCATCGGGATTATGAGCGTAGACTTGATTGTAATCGATCGACCACTGCAATTCATGGGTAAATTCATCGGGCTGGATGGTCGCGATGCCGTAGGCAAAATGTCCAGTGATAGTTTGCCAAATGTGCTCGGGATCGCCAGTTTTGCCCCCAATTCCCCCAAAGGAATGAATGACTAGTGCCTTAGTTCCCGATTGTTCTGGACGACGATCAAAGACTACCTGTGCTAATTTTCCTTGCTGCTGGGGCGTATTTTGCCAATGCAGACGATCGAGGTAATCTAATTTAGCATCTGATTTGCCGATCTCTAGATCGGGTGCCAGTCGGAATAAGGATCTAGGTTGGATCGCCGCGACGGTAAATAATCCCTGGACATCTCGATCGCCATAAATATACCACCCAGCACTACCGGCTGGCGATCGATCCAAATCCCGAATCGAATTGGGAAATAAACCCGATTTTTTAGCTGGCATTTGTGGCAGTCGAACCGTCTCAATTTGCCCGTCAAACTGCTGAGAAGCCAAATTATAGTGCTGAACTCGCACATACTCACTCGGACATGGTTGTGTGCCGGGACAAGCGATGGGCAAAGGTTCTAAGCTCCGAGGATCGGTGCCCAAGATTTTCACCAATCCCTTGAGTGTGCCAGTAATTTGGATCGGTTCGCGATCGATTGTGATTGTTGGCAATTCAGATTGAATCGCCCTCACCATCCCTACCCCATTCAAGCGGACTAACAGATCATCTCCAGATCTGGCACCTGCAAGGGACTGGATTGGACCCACGCGAGATCGCCCATTAAGTCGCTGTGGGTGGATGTTCCCTTGTCGCTGACTGGCGATCGTCTCAGGGGTAAATTGGATATCTGTAGTAACCTGCGCGGCATCCACTTGGATCGTCGATTTCGGCTGCCAAGTCAGTCTGATCGTTTTGCCAATTAGCTGTTGATAAATCGCTGGTGCCCGTTTAATTTCTACCCACACCCAATCACTATCTGTCGCTAATTTAATTTCCTGCCGACTGGGTAGGATCAGTCGCCCAATCCACTCACCATTCCATCGATAATTGCCCTCTAAGCTATTTGTTTTCGGCTCAATCACCGAATTTTCATATTTTACCGAAATCGCAGATGTTGGCGGTAAATTGACAGCAAAAACATTAATTGCACTGTCATGATGACACAGCCATCCCGACAAAATCCCGACTAGCGACAGTAACCAAATTTTCCAATTCCTCATCTTCGCCTTCGAGGTTAAATTAACTCGATCGCTAGTCGGATCATACTGAAGATGGCCGCACTGAGGATCGTCGCGATCGGAATTGTCACAATCCAAGCAAGACCGATCGATTTGAGCGTATCTAGACGCACATCTCGCCAATTTTTGATGATACCGACACCAACTACCGCGCCGACTAAAGCATGGGAAGTCGAAACTGGTAAACCCAACCGAGAAGCAATTAAAATCGTCGCAGCGGTAGCCAGTTCTGCCGCAAAACCACTGCTAGGTTCGAGTTTGATAATTCCCTCGCCGATAGTGGCGATCACTTGTTTACCCCAAATAGCTAAACCTGTAACGATGCCGACTCCACCCAGAATCAATACCCACAAGGGAATTTCTAAACTAGTTTGAGGCACACTTCCCGTATTTTGAATATATAAAATCGTCGCTAAAGGGGCAATCGCATTCCCCACATCATTGGAGCCGTGAGCAAATGCCACACAACAAGCACTGAGTAATTGAAATCTGGCTAATTGACGCTCAACAATCCCCCGCTGATCGAGACTAGCTGCCACCATTTGCTCGCGAGTTAGTTGTCGCCAGCCGCCAATGGTAATGGCGATCGCGGTCACACCACCCAATCCCAGTGTCAAATCATGACGAGGAACTGCGGGTAAAAATGTGCTGGGTAGTGTGTCCACCACAGTTGGTAAAACGATCGTGCCAAAGATGCCGACTAATATTACTGCCAACCAGGGTATCCATTGTTCGATTTGAATTAACGGTTCCTGACGATCGAGAATCCAGTGTTTAATCAGCGCATAAAAGCCAGCAGCCACCACCGCACTCACCAAGGGCGTAATTATCCATGCCAGTGAAATTAGCCCCAGTGCAGACCATTCTACCGCCTGGACACCAGCCGCCACCCAACTAAATCCGGCAATTGCCCCGACTACTGCATGGGATGAAGCAACGGGAAGGTTCCGAGAAGTAGCAATTTGCAGCCACAATCCACAACTAATTAACACCGCAACCATCCCCAACAACAACGTCTGCGGCTGAGTGCTGAATAAATCGGGATTGGCAATACTAGTCGCTAGAGTGGACGATACCTCTCGCCCAAATAATACCGCACCAGTAAATTCTAAAACGCCAGCAATCACGATCGCCTGTTTGAGCGTCACCGCTTTAGAACCAACCGAAGTACCCATCGAGTTGGCGACATCATTTGCCCCTAAATTGCAAGCAACATAAACCGCCAATAGACAAACAAATGCAATAAATAACATCGATCGGGATGGGGATGGGTAAAATTAGGTTAAGAATCTCTCCGATTTTAACGCGGTAGTCATCTCGATTCGGCGATCTCGATCGGTCAGCAGAGATTCTCAATCCGCCACACCCCATCTTTGCTAAATCTATGGCACAGCATAACCCCCACAGTATCCAAGTCCAGATCAGTCGGATGTTTGAGACTGGGCAATCTTTATTTGCCTTAACTAAAGTCCAAGATTGGCTCAAACAAAGGAACGAAGATCCGGCTGACTACAATATATCCTTCCTCAAACAGCCTGCACCTGTAGGTTCGCGCCAAGTGATCACAGTCAAAATCGATTTACAGCGCAAAGATGGACAACCTGTAGATGAGTGGGTGCTAGCTCAATTAAATGATTTGGCGTAGGATACTAAACGTCATCATAAATTAATCAATTCCCCCGTCCCCGCCATAATTTTCATGCTCGATTCCCAATCTAGATCATCTCTCCCACAATTTAAGATTTTGGGACAACCTGTACATTTGACTACCGATTATGTCAGATGGTTAGTCAACCGACTGCAACAGGGCATCGGTAGCCATGTGGTGACGATGAATGGTGAAATTATCATGCAAGCCAATCAGCAGCCCGAACTAGCGCAAATCATTCAACAGGCGGATCTGGTAACACCAGATGGGGTGGGGGTAATTTTCGCCTTAAAATTGCATGGAATTAACCAAACTCGCTGTGCGGGGATCGAACTTGGGGAAGCTCTGTTGCAACTGGCAAGTTTGCCAGAACATGATTACCCAGTATTTCTATATGGGAGTAAACCGGAGATTGTCGAGCAAGCTGCGCGCAATTGGCAAGACAAATTACCCAGTTTAAAGATCGTCGGGATCCAGCACGGTTATATCAATAGCGAAGAACAAGCAGAACTCGATCGACAACTCATGGCCACTCAGCCGAAAATCATCCTAGTAGCCTTGGGAGTACCTCGGCAAGAAACCTGGATTCGCGATCGGTTTCATCTCTGTCCTGGAGCCATCTGGGTAGGTGTCGGGGGTAGTTTTGATGTCTGGTCGGGGACAAAAAAACGCGCACCCAAGGTGTTTCGCAACTTAAATTTAGAATGGCTCTATCGGTTTGCACAGGAACCGGCGAGATTACCGAGAATGCTGGCTTTGCCACAGTTTGCGGTGCTGGCACTCGCAGAAAGAATTTTTGGTGGAAAAAGATCGATTTCACAAGTCGGGAGTCGCTAGTCGAGAATCGGATTTCTATCGCCGATTCCCAACTGCCGACTGCCAGAATTTTAGTCTTCGTAAATCAGACATTCTGGAGCATCAGGATTGTCAGAACAGTAGACTTCCAGGGAATTTTTGGGCTTGATTGCTTTCTGGTGCCCTGCTTCTTGGTGCAATTCTTCCAAGGTGTCCATCGCCACAATATACTCAGGAGATGTTTTACCAAACTGCTCCCCAGCGTTTTGCGCATCTTTCCGTGCTTGCTCGATCCGTTCTTCAATTGTTATCGTTGTTTCTTGAGAATTAGTCATAATCTGGGCTGTATACAGTAAATTATCTGTGATGTTTGAGAGCAACTCCCATCCTATTGTATCTTTCCCCTCTTGAAAGACAGCATAACAAGTGTAGAGGTTTCCACACATTCGCGCCAAACTGTTGTGCAGATGGGTTTTAAGGCTTTTTAGTAGAACGAAGATTGGTTAAAAATAGTGTGGGAGGGTTAATTTTTTTGTCAGAAAGTTTACTAAATCGATCCAAATCGCTTATTTCTCAGATATTTTTGACCCGATCGACATTTTTGTCGATCCAGAGTGCTAGAATTGCCATGAAAAAATAGAACTCCTTGAGGGTCTGCTGTGATCCGTTCTGCCACCTTGACGCTTCAGCCCACAATCTCATCAATTGTTGATAACAGTCGTCTTCGACTGTTCTCTGGTGCTGCAAATACACCTCTTTCCCAGGAAATTTCTCGTTACCTGGGAATCGATCTTGGCCCGATGATCCGCAAACGATTTGCGGATGGGGAAATTTATGTGCAAATCCAAGAATCAATTCGCGGTTGTGATGTCTATCTGATCCAACCTACCTGTAACCCAGTCAACGATCACTTGATGGAACTGTTCATCATGATCGATGCCTGTCGGCGGGCTTCGGCACGACAAATAACCGCAGTCATGCCCTACTACGGTTATGCACGTGCCGATCGCAAAACTGCTGGGCGGGAATCGATTACGGCTAAATTAGTCGCTAACCAGATTACCAAGGCTGGTGCCGATCGAGTGTTGGCAATGGACCTCCACTCGTCCCAAATCCAGGGTTATTTCGATATCCCCGTCGATCACATTTACGGCTCGCCAGTCATTATCGATTACATCCTCGCCAAACAACTACCGGATATCGTCGTGGTATCACCCGACGTTGGCGGTGTTGCCCGCGCTCGTGCCTTCGCCAAAAAACTCAATGATGCACCACTAGCAATCATCGATAAACGTCGTCAAGCTCACAATGTCGCAGAAGTGATGAATGTGATCGGCGATGTATCTGGCAAGACAGCGATCTTGGTCGATGATATGATCGATACAGGCGGCACAATTTCTGAAGGTGCCAAAATCCTCCGACAAGAAGGGGCGCGTCAAGTTTATGCTTGTGCTACTCATGCGGTGTTTTCACCCCCAGCCGTCGAGCGTCTATCGAGTGGGGTATTTGAGGAAGTCATTGTCACCAATACACTACCGATTCCCGAACATAAGCGATTCCCTCAACTCAAAGTGCTGTCGGTGGCTAATCTATTGGGTGAGACAATCTGGCGAATTCATGAAGATAACTCGGTGAGTAGTATGTTTAGATAGCATGAATCTGCCAATTTTCACTACTCCCAACGCATTAGGTCATTATCTCCAATCCCATCGTTCCCAATCGATCGGGTTTGTACCGACGATGGGAGCTTTGCACATCGGACATCAGAGTTTGATCGATCAAGCTAGACGTGAAAATACCCTGGCAATTGTGAGTATTTTTGTCAATCCACTTCAGTTTGGAGTCAATGAAGATCTCGATCGCTATCCACGTCAATTGGAGATCGATCGAGTGATTTGTGAGACAGCCGGAGTAGATGCCTTGTTTATACCCACGGTTGAGAGTATGGGGATTAATAATTCCCTTACTCAAGTTATCCCCCCGCCAATGATGCTGAGTGGCTTGTGCGGACGCAAGCGGATTGGACATTTTCAGGGTGTCTCCACCATCGTCACCAAGCTCCTGAATATCGTTCAACCAGATCGAGCCTATTTTGGCGCGAAGGATGCCCAACAAGTGGCAATTATCCGCCGAATCGTCACCGATCTGAACATCCCGGTGAATATTGTCAGTTGTCCAACTGTCCGCGCAGACTCTGGTTTGGCGTACAGTTCGCGCAATCAATATCTCTCGCCACTAGGTCGATCTCAGGCTGCGGTCATTTATCGCAGTTTACAACAAGCCCAAAAACTAGCAGATCTCGGCGAAGTTCGCGCTCAGTCACTTTTAGCCGCCGTTACGACCGAACTAAATACCGTCCCCGAATTCGATCTCGAATACTTAGAACTGGTCGATGCTCACACCTTAGAATCGATCGATTCACTCGATCGATCCGCCCTACTCGCGATCGCCGGACGCATTGAGAATACTCGCCTGATTGATAATATTCAGTTAAGCGTTAGGGATTAGGTTTTAGGTATTAGGTTTTAGGCATTAGGTTTTAGGCTTTAGGCTTTAGGCTTTAGCGATAGATCTTGTTTTTGGCAAAAGTGCAAGCTTTGACCGTGTAAAGTATAGTGAACAGTGAATCGTGGATGGTGAACAGTGGATAACGTGAGTTTCTCCTACGGGAGAGGCTACTTCGGCTTCGCTCAGTACAAGTACGCCAACGGGTTAACGTATCAGCATCATTCCAGTACCGCAAAAGAGTTATAGCTCCATGTTGCCACCCAGGGGAGGGTGTATGCATAATAGACCTTGACTAACACCAGCCAAACCCTACCCCGCAGCCACTAGGTGAAAGCAAGGCATACCCCACAAAGTAAAAACAACCAAAATACGCAGGGGAGTTTGAGGGGCGGCGTTCCGCCCCTCAACGGGGGGTCTGGAGGGTCGGCGGCTCGCGCTCGTCGGGTTCCCCGACGGTTTAGCGAGACAAGACAGTACCCCCAGATC
>JBGSPI010000121.1:0-23074 GCA_041738715.1 Chamaesiphon sp. | reverse complement strand
CATCTGTCTTGCGTTCACCTCTATCTATTGCTGCTATTACTTTTTGACGAAGATCTTCACTGTAAGGTGCTGGCATCCTGATTTCGATCGCTAACTTCACCTACTATTATATGTCCTAACTGAAGCTCGTATTGCTATATCATCAAATTGAGTAGCTATGGCAGCTTACTAGTTTCTCTCACTAATAGCAAGAACTATCCCTCCCCAATGCCCCCGATTGCTTTTAAACGTTGATATAGAAAAAAAGTACTCGATCGAAATCGAATACTTGGCAGGAGATCGGGCAAGTGTCAGCTACTCAAATGTCAATTTAATAGCGACCAAATACATCTTGGCGGATATAAACTAATCGGGGGGTTAATGGCGGAAGATTATTGGCATCATTAAACGCTAAATCATAGTTCCAGTTCCGACCAGGCGCACCATAAACCTGGTTAGCCCATGTACCACTGACATTTTGAGCCATGCCCAAACTGATAAATGAGCCTCGATAGAGCAGTGTCCGTCCACCCCAGTTCTCATGAAAGCGAGGATAGTTTTCCAAACCACCATTGTAGTTCCCTACCGCAGTAACATCTGTTCCGGCTAAAAATGCGACATTCATCGCGGTATTGCTAGCCGCAGGCGCGGTATTATTTATCCCACAGTTCAATCGATCGGTAGTGGCTAACTTGCAATTATTAGATAATACGTTGAGCGAGTCTGCCAAAATCGAAGCAGGTTCTTTCAATCCACTACTAGCAGGGGTGTTGTTCGACATATTATAGGCATGTGTCACAACAGTATTATTAGGATTAGTTGTATTGCTGCTGTCAAAATAATTATAGTCACCCTGAACATACACGGCTTGGTCGCTAGCAATTGTCAACGCTCCAGGCAGATTGCTGCCACCGACAAAGGCAAAACCATAGGGGCTTTGTTTGGCAGTGTAAGTTGTTGCTGTTTTAGGGTAGTCAAAGACCGACGTATTGACAGTTGCATGTACCACTAGACCGCCTTCGCTACCATTTTCGACGACTGTATCGTTAGCCGCTAAACCGAGGCACTGAAGAGATTTTTTGCGAGGATCTGTTGTTCCGCCATTACAAACAGTGGCATATCTAGATCCAGTGGCTGTGGGATTCTGAATTCGTTTGAACAAAACTTCATCCTGAGACAAGTCTGTGCCACTAGCATTCACAACGATATTATCTCGATTCCAAAATGCTAAAGACTGAATATTCGTCTGCACCATCTGGATCAGGCGATCGCTCTCACGATTATTATTAAAAGTGTTGTAAAGTTGAATTGCTGGTGGTAAGTAAAAATATCCAGCTTTATTCGCAATTTCTTTGGGTGTTTTATTTGTGAAAAGATTCTTGTCTGTGGATGATAATCCAGCAAGTATCGTGCTGCTATTAGTCAGCTTAGTGTTGATATCAGCAAAACTGAGTTGCGTTGTTGACTTGGCGATAATTTTTTGGAGCGAGACTGCGGTAGCGATATCTGTTGATGTTGGTGATGAGGCGAACGTTTGGCCGCTAGGAGCCAGATCCCGTTCGTAAGTATTCTGTGCTTTTACCAATACAGGTTGCTGTAAACTCCAAACTTGCGCTGCCGTCAACTGGGCACAAACCAAGTTATCTTTGTTATTACGATCGCTAGAGATATTCAATCCAGTACAAGTACTAGAGTTGGCACCTGTCACTCCGGTTTTAATTGTAGTGATAGCTAGCGGGATAGTTTTATTCGGCTGGTATTCAATCCGCAAATCAGCTTTGCCATAGTATATGCCAATTCCATCAGTTTGTTGACTATCCGTTTTTCCCAAAAATCCTACCTGTGGTACCGTAATTTCGCTAACACCAGCTTGAACTCTTTTGTCAAACGTTGCTTTCAAATTCGCCGGATCTAGTGCGTTTGTTGTTGCTGTATTGGCATTAGCTGCCAGCAGACTGGTAGTTACTTGTGGTGTAACTCCCTTGGCACTCGTGACAATTCTGACGACATTATTCGCATACGTCGAGTTATCATTCTTCCGTTTACTAAAAATACTGCCAACACTGCTAACTGCTCCATCAATCGTCAGCGAAGGCGAAGCTCCCAGATACAAACTACCATTACTGTGTACTGGTCCACTGAGAGTCATTGCCGCACCAGGCAGGATCTCCAGATCTCCATCGTGAAAAGCAGCAAACTGAAACAGCGGCACCAACCTAGCCTTGAAGCTCATCTGCAAAACTGTTTTGTCTGTGTCGTTACTATCAATTTCATTTAGGGTTTTGGCGGATGAAGATACTTGATAGCTGTACTCCTGCATACTCATCCCACCGAATAAATCACCTTCGGGAATTATAGCTACCGTTGGCTGTGCACCATCACTAGGAATTTGCTGAACAAATGTAGTGGCAACATAATTTCGCGAGTCATCTTTTTCAAGGAGACTAATGTTATACCCCCCATTGGCTTCAAGTGTTGATTTACCGCTAGGAGCCGAACTACTATATGAGTAGTTTTTACAAGCAAAGTCGCCAATTCCCTTGTCACTAGATCCACCAGTTAAGCAAGATTGAATTTGCGCTGTTGGTTGACTCCCCGTGGGACGAGTTCCGGTCGGTCTGGCATAGCCAATAAATTTTTTTCTTACTTCTTCTGCTCGGCTATTTAGTCCTGATTCTGCTACATAAAATGTGCTATTACCATTGATATATGCACTAGTAGCCGATTTGCTCAAGTTGCTCATGGTCAGATATGCACCCATCATACTGAACATCAGGATCGAGAGAATTGAGGTCATCATCATCCCGTAGCCTGTATCTGACTTAGCTACTGGGCCAGCTAACTGCTGTGCCCGCAGCATGAATTGGAGGAGTGTGGGGTTGGGTTTCGTCTTCTGATTCATCGTCGTTTACTCTAAGGATGAGATTGGGGTGAAATTATCGATTGTCTATAATTAGAGATGTGTTAGATGCAATCCAATGTCTAATTAAATTCAGCGGATTTGGTCGCTCTGGACACAAGAGCTATGGCTAATAACTATGTACGCTAATAATGACGGTAGATCGGGATGTATTAAAAAAAATAAGCTGTCGTAAACTTATATTGCCCAAAAAGTTAGTGTGTTTTATCTTTAACGGTCTGCTGTAATTTGGGTTTACTGGTGAAATGTTCACTCGACCCCTGATACTCGCATCTTAATCGGCGAAAGATCGATCGAGTGCGATCGCGATCGCAATTTAGAATGAGGTAGACCAGATCTGTCAACTAGTAAATAGCGCAACTTATCTCAGTAGTTTGTCAAGCGGCATCCAGGGCTGCGTTGACAACCGATGTGTCAAAATAGACAGTGGCTAGTTAGTAACTTGGGTTAGTGAAATTTAGCGATCGAACCCGTAGTCATATAATGAAAATATGCAGATTGCTGAGAATTTAACTAACTTACAAATCGATCGCGGAGGTGTGCAGAAATTGAATCCAATTGGCTCTGTGCTCCAACAACGCTATCAAATCTTGGAGCAACTTGGCAGTGAGGGCGAAGTAACTACTTACTTGGCTGTCGATCTTCAGATTCCGGGCAATCTCCAACTCAAATGTGCAATTCATCGTTATCGGCTAGTGGATGAATCGCCAGATAGCTATAGCTGGGAACGGGCGACTCTATCAGCCCAGATTCTCTACGAATTAAGTCGTCGAGTGGATCAATTGCCGACTGTCTATGGTTATTTTGCCGAGGATAATTTTTTTTATCTGGTGCGAGAATTTGTGCTCGGTTGTCCACTCGTTCAAGAGTTAATCGCCGATCGACCCTGGAATGCCTCTAGAGTGGTGATGTTGCTAGCAGATCTATTGGAAGTACTGCATGACATTGATAGTTGTGAATCCATTCCCGATCCGATTTCCCTTCGCAAAATTGTCCGCCGCACCCTCGATCGCAAACTAGTGCTGATTGATTTCCCAATTGCCACAGGTTTTCCCCGAGAATCAACCGATGACAATCTCTCACCCACCCAGCATAATCTCAGAACAGTAGGGGAAATCGCGATCATGGCAGCGATGGGTTTGGCTGGCACAGAACTACCTCTCACGGACAGAGATCGAGACAAATGGCAGCAGTTTGCCCCGACAATGCACCAACCAGAATTAGTCGCCATCCTCGATCGATTAATCACCACGACACCAGAATCTGGCTACTCATCCACAGCCGCTGCTTGGCAAGCCGTCGCGGGAGTTATGTCCCAACTGCTCACCCGTCATCACACTCCCGTCGATACCCAAGCCGCGATCGCCAAACACGTTCAACTCCTCGTCGAGCGCGGGACAGGATTTTATGAAATGGGAGATTGTCACCAGGCGATCGTTGCCTATGACCGAGCCATTGCGCTCGATCAGCGGTGTGTAGAGGCCTACTGTGGTCGGGGGAACGCTCGCCGGTTTCTGGGGGATTATACCGGCTCCTGGGCGGACTTCGATCTGGCAGTAACCCTGGCTCCAGACAATGGAATTGCCTATATCGGGCGCGGTTTGGCGACTTGTTTGCAACAGTCGTTAAATCCGCAAGCAATCGCCGATTTTCAGCAGGGTAAAAGCTTACTCGCCCAGCCCCAAAATGCGATCGCCTATGTGATGCGGGGGACGGCGATGGCTCAATTACGTGACAATCTAGGGGCAATCGCCGACTATACCACTGCGATCAACCTCAATCCCCGCTTGGTACTCGCCTATAATAATCGGGGCAATCTGCGCCAGCATTTAGGTGATTGGGATGGGGCGATCGCCGATTTTACCACCGTCCTCGAAATCAATCCCCAATCGCCGATCGCCCACAACAACAGAGCGATCGTTTACGCTTATTTAGGTCGATATCCAGAAGCAGTCGTCGATTATACCCACGCGATCGAACTTCAACCAGATTTCGCCAGTGGTTATAATAATCGGGGCAATGCTTACAGCAATCTAGGCGAATATCCAGCCGCGATCGCCGACTATACCCAAGCCATTGAGCTTCAGCCAGATTTTGCCGTTGCTTATAGCAATCGGGGGAATATTCACCGGATCCTCGGAGATCTGCCCACCGCAATGCTCGACTACGATCGCGCTATTGATATCAGTCCCGAACTGACGATTGCCTACTACAATCGCGGTATTTGTAACAGACAATGCGGCAATCATCAACAGGCAATTGCCGACTATACCCAAACTCTCAGCCTCGATCCGCAATATTTCTATGCTTATTACCATCGAGCCAATGCTCGTCAATATCTAGGCGACAAACGCGGTGCGATCGTTGATTATACCCAAACGATCCGATTCGATCCAAATAATGTTAACGCTCATTATAATCGAGCCGTGACCCGCAGCGAAATCGGCGATTTCCAGGGGGCAATGATGGATCTCGATCGCGCCATCGAATTACAACCAGAATTCGCGCAAGCGTATTATCAACGCGGCTGGGTGTTAGCAAAAATTGGGAAACACCAATTAGCACGGGAGCAATATCAACAAGCAATTACCCTCAATCCAGGTTATCTTGATGCCTATTATCAGCATGGAGTCACCAGTCAGCTTTTAGGCGATCGATCTCGTGCATTGGCAGATTTCAACTCCATTCTAGAGCTAGATGCCAATTATGCCCCAGCCTACTATCAACGAGCCAAAGTTCACACCCAACTTGGCGATCGCACAGGTGCCATTGCTGATTATCATCAGGCTGCCAATCTTTACCTCGATGCCGGTGATAGCCAAACTTATCAGCGGATCTTACACACAATCGATTACCTCCGGTAAGCTATGCCAACGGCTGTTAGGGGTTAGTGAATAGTGAATAGTGAATAGTGAACAGTCCCCGATCTCCTAACTCAGTACAGTTGAGAAAGTAGCACAACCCCATCACTTAGACATCAGATATTTGTCGATAATAGAGGAGCAGATAAATAACAAATAATCAATAAAAAATTATGAGCAGTAGATTTGCCGGTTATAATTTCGGGCTGATATTTTTTGCATTAATTGCCTTTGGAATCTTGAAATGGTTCCAGATTCCCACAGGAAGTTTTGTTGATTGGGCGATCGGGATTGGGATTTTTGAGTGGGCAATTATTATTGTAACTGTACCGTGGAATATTTATTTTTCTGCTCAAGCCGCAGTCCAAACAGGCAAAGAATCTCAAGCGCAAGGAATTAGCGTAGACGATCGCCAGATTCGGTATGCTAGTAATATAGCCACTCGATCGCTAATGGTGGCGATCGGTTTACATTTAGGCACAGCCGCAGGATTGTATTGGTTAGCCGTAAGTGGAATTACCCCGATCGGTTATCTAAGTTCTGGCGCAGTATTATTACTCACATTTCTGCGTCCAGCAATTAGTACTTATGAGTATTTAGCCGCCAGATTAAATGACTTACGCCAACAGTTTGCCTATCCCCGCGCGGATATTTTAGAATTACGCGGCAGGTTTCAACAATTAGAATATCGAGTCGATCGATTAGCCACACAACTAGATGCTGATGATGATACATCGTGGCTGAACGATCAAAATCGACGTTGGGAAACTAACCGCGCAGACATCGCCAAAATTACCGCCGAAATTGCCAACTTCAAAGCAACTAATCAACTAGAACATCAACAATTAGCGCAAGAGGCGAAACAAGCAATCTCCCAAATTACCGTTGATGGACAATTTCTCGAACACGCTCGCGAATTAATCAGATTTTTTAAAACAGCTTAAATTAATTGAGAATTGATAAGGCTCTCCAGGTATTTTGGGATAAATAGTATAAACGGATACTAAAATCTAACTTCTTAAAATCCTTTACCCTATTCGATAAGATTAAATTATCACCATAAGTACGGGAAAGTCTTACCGTCAAAGAATCATAGCTCCAGATTTGCGCCCAGGGGAGGGTGTATGCACAATAGATTTTGACTAACACCAGCCACACCCTACCCCGCAGCCACTAGGTGAAAACAATGCATACGTTACAAAGCAACAACAACCAAAATACGCGAGGGAGTTTGAGGGGCGGCGTCACGCCCCTCAACGGGGGGTCTGGGGGTCGGTACCCCCAGATCTCCGGTTCCACACACTAGAAATCTCCATAGTAAAAATACTTTTCTTATCCCTTTGGCGTAGCCTCTCCATAGGACAAACTCACGTTAATTAATTCAACCCATTCATATAATTCCAAACTTTCCGGCGCACAACTATGACAACCACCGCATTGTTTACCGGACAATTTCCGCACTCGTCCTTTGCGAATTAAAGGTGCCAGCATTCCTCGGAGCGCATCAGCATCAATTTTGAAGTGACGGGCTAACTCCTCTAGCGAAGCTTGAGGACGAGTCCGTAGGTAAGCTTGAAGTTGTTGGAGAATCATCATTTTGGGGAATTGATAATTAGTTGAGAGTTGAAAGTTGAAAGTTGAAAGTTGAAAGTTGAAAGTTGAGAGTTGACAGTCCCCCCTTCCCCCAGTCCCCTAGTCCCCAATCCCCCACACTAGAGATTTTGCTTCACTTCCAGGCGAGTTTTAATCTGATGACGATCGCTAAATCGCTTGAGCATCACCAGTGTACCCAGCATCGCGAGGGAAAGACCGACAAACCACGCGATCGAATTAGCCGGATGTTCGCCAAAAGTCATCAGTTGGTAGTACATTACTGCCACCCAGTAAGCGATGCCCGTTGTCCAACAGCCGACAAAGATCGTCCAGCCCAGATTGGTTTCTCGATAGATGGCGGCAGTGGCTGAGACACAGGGGAAGTAGAGTAAGACAAATAATAAATAAGCGATCGCTGCACTAGTACTGCCAAATCGGGTCGCCATTTGCCCGTAGGTGGTGGTGTGGACTGATTGGGCTGTGGCTGCGGCTTTTTGGTCGCCAAGATCGTTCAGGGCATTCAGTCCGAGCGGATCGAAGATTTGACCAGTCAGTTCGCCGAGTTTTTCCGGTATGCTGGCGAAGGCTTTGCCAATCCCACCCCAGAAATCGTATTTTGCAGGTAGTTCGCCGCCAGCCGCAGCTTCCTGTTCGCCCAGAGAGGTGTAGATCGCATCCATCGTTCCCACCATTACTTCCTTGGCAAATACCCCAGTCATTAATCCCACCGTCGCTGGCCAATTTTCTTGGCGAATGCCCATCGGGGCGAACACTGGTGTAATCGTGCGACTGAAGGCACTTAAAATCGAATCCTGGGTGTCTTTTTTGCCGATCGAGCCATCTACCCCAACCGAGTTCATCAGGCCGAGAATGACCACCATAATCACGATCATTTTGCCCGCCTTGGTGATAAATGCCTTGAGTCGCTCCCAGGCGCGGAGGATAATCCCTTTAAAGGTGGGAATGTGGTAGGGTGGCAATTCCATCACAAATGGTGCGGCATCCCCTTTAAATAGCGTTCTACTCATCACCAGTCCGGTGAAGACGGCGGCGAGAATGCCGATAATGTAGAGTAGGAAGACGATATTTTGACCGTTAGTAGGGAAGAAGGCAGCGCAAAACAGGGCGTAGACAGGGAGACGGGCACCACAGGACATAAATGGATTCATCATCACCGTCATCAATCGATCGCGTCGATTTTCCAGGGTTCTGGTGGCCATAATGCCAGGAATATTACAACCAAATCCGACCATCATCGGCACGAAAGATTTACCGGGCAAGCCGACGAACTGCATCAGTCGATCCATCACAAAAGCCGCCCGTGCTAAATAGCCCGAATCTTCGAGGATTGCCAAGAAGACGAACAGTAAGCCGATTTGGGGAATAAATGTCGAAGTAGTCTGAATCCCGCCGCCCACACCATTGGCTAACAACCCAACCAGCCAACCAGGAGCATTAACTTGTTCTAATAGATGTGTCGTACCATCGACAAAAATTGTCCCCATGCCCAGATCGAAGAAATCGATAAAGGCTCCCCCTAGATTAATGGCAACGAGAAACATCACATACATCACCGCCAGGAAAATGGGGATACCCAGCCAACGGTTCAGCACCACTCGATCGATCTTGTCTGATACTGTTTGTTTAACTATATTCGTCCGTTCGCACACCCCCTGAATCAAATGTCTAATCCAGGTGTAACGACTGTCAGCAATCAGTAGATCGGTATCTTCGCCCAAGGTTTGCCGGATCAGATGACGGTGTTCGCCAATCCGTCGCAAGACATCTTGCCCCAAATCCGGCAGATGGCGATCATCATATTGCAACAAGTTTAAGCCAAACCACCGAGCATTTGCCGATCGCTCACCAGACTGTGCGGCTAAGGTTGACGTTAAATCTGCTAGTGCCTCTTCAATTACGGGTGGATAGGCAACATAGGTTTGGGGAACGCTCGGTCGGTCTATAGCCCGATCGAGTGCATCCTTTAACTCTGGCACTCCCTTACCTGTGCTGGCTGATAGGGGCAACACCGGACAACCCAAGCGTTCGCCTAATAGTACCGGATCGATTCGGATCTCCCGTTTCGCCGCCAGATCCATCATATTGAGGACAATCACCATCGGTATACCCATTTCCAACATCTGAGTTGTTAGATATAGGTTCCGCTCCAAATTAGCAGCATCCACAATATTCACAATTACATCCGCCGCCCCAGAGAGCAGATAATCCCGTGCGACCAACTCATCCAGCCCAGTAGTACTCTCTTCCACATCGAGGGAATAAACCCCAGGTAAATCGACAACGGTAATCTGGTGATCGCGATGCCGATAGCTGCCTTCCTTGCGTTCGACCGTTACCCCTGGCCAGTTGCCGACGTGTTGATTGGCTCCTGTAAGCGCATTAAATAGGGTGGTTTTGCCACAGTTGGGATTGCCGACTAATCCAATGGTTTGCTGACTCATTCTCCACCTCCGGCGATCGATTCCACAATTAAGGCGGCGGCTTCATCTTTGCGGAGACTGAGCCGAAATCCCCGCACTTCTACCTCGATCGGATCGCCTAGTGGGGCATGGCGTTTGACGACCAATTCCGTCCCAGGAGTGAGACCCATTGCCAAAAGTTTCCGTTTATAATCGCGGGCGGTAGGTTCATAGCTGACGACTCTCAATGTCGAACCGATCGCCGCATCTTGGAGTTTGAGGGTGGCTGATTCTGGGTTAGTTGGCATAGTTGTGCTTTCACCTATTGCTATAAATTCTCGATTTTTAGTTAATGTTTCTGTGGCCGTTGTTACCTGAATTCGTTGGCTCATATCTGCCCCCAAGCCCAATCGGTGGTCTTGAATCGCGACCACGATCGAACCAGTATTTGTTCGACTAATCACATCCAAAACCTTACCAGGCATCAATCCCATCCCCATCAGTCGATTATTCGCTTCAGCACAATTCAAGGCAACAATCCGCACTCGATCGCCTGCCATTGTCTCCGCCAGTAGCTGACTGGCAGATTGGCGGTGGCTAGGCTCCACCGTATGTATATTCCTCCGCTCAGAGAAGCTCAGTGCGGCTTGCAATCTCTGCACCAACGGCCAAAAACTTGTCATCACAATTGATCGGCAGACTTGTATGTTAATCTCACGCTCATCATAACAAAGAATTATTCTCAAAAAGCATCAAATATCTTTTTAGCTTGAACAAACTTAACAAAACTCGATCGATCCCTTTCATAATTCTTTCATTCTTCGATCCCCGTATGTTAGAATTCAGAATAATGAGGTAATTATGAAAGACGAAGGTGAAATATAAATTTGTTCATTGGGGCAGATCGATCGCCTTAACAGCCTCGCAAATTGGTCTACTATCAGCGTTAGTCGGTGTAGGGCTGGCTGGTTGTCAAGTAGCCCCAACTCAGCCAAGTGGAACAGATAGCTCCACCACAACCAATTCCACCCAAACAGATAAAAAAGTCATTCTGACAACTTTTACCGTCCTCGCAGATATGGCTCAGAACGTCGCAGGTGATAAAGCGATCGTCGAATCCATCACCAAGCCAGGAGCCGAAATTCACGGATATCAAGCCACACCCAGCGATCTGAAACGGGGACAGAAAGCTAATCTGATTTTAGAGAACGGTTTAAACTTAGAACGATGGGCAGAAAGATTTTATAATAGCTTGCCCAAAGTCCCCCATATTACCCTGAGTGAAGGTGTTCAGGCAATTAATATCACAGAAGATGCCTACCAGGGTAAACCCAACCCCCATGCTTGGATGTCGCCACAAAATGCCCTAATTTACGTCGAAAACATTCGCCAGCAGTTAGGCAAACTCGACCCAATCAACGCAGCAACATATAACACTAACGCCGCCAAATATAGCGAACAAATTCGATCGATCGATCGAAAACTCCAACAAGCCATCACCGCCATTCCCCCTGACAAACGCTACATCGTCAGTTGTGAAGGAGCCTTCGCCTACATTGCCCGCGACTACGGTTTAAAAGAAGTGTACCTGTGGGCAGTTAATTCCGAACAGCAAGCCACCCCAAAGCAAATCGAACGAGTAATTAATACCGTCAAAACCAACCAAATTCCAGCGATATTTTGCGAAAGCACAGTCAACAACAAAGCACAATTGCAAGTAGCAAAAGCCAGCGGCGCAAAGTTCGGCGGTGTCTTCTATGTAGACTCCCTCTCCCCCCCCAACGGTTTAGCACCCACCTACCTAAAACTCTTAGAACATAACGTCAATACTCTAATTACTGGATTGAAAGGGGGATAGGGACTAGGGGACTAGGGGACTGGGGGACTGGGGGACTGTCAACTATTCACAAACCCCTAACCCCTAACCATAACCCTGTTAACGTGACTTTTTGTACTAATCGATCGAGATGATAGCCTAACTCACCTCAGATAGAACTAGTCTAGAAACCCCCGATTAATCAGTCTAGAAACCCCCGATTAATCTATCCTGGGAAAACTACGCGATATCCACATCGATACCCACTAGTTAAACCCTTTGGAGGGGGTTTGGGGGAGGCACAGCCTCCACCAACGGGGGGGGTCTGGGGGGAGGGCACCCCCCAGATCCGGGTTCTCCCCACTAGCAATTAAACAACAACGCACCCGATCAAACAAAATAAAAATGCTCACCAACCCCCAACCCCTAACCCCATGAAAATCGACATTGAAAATCTAACAGTTGCCTATCATGGCAAAGTCGCCCTCCACAGTGCCTCACTCCAACTCCAAGCAGGCAGCATTTGCGGATTAGTCGGCATGAATGGCGCGGGAAAATCAACCCTATTCAAAGCAATTATGGGGTTCGTTAAACCAGCAAGTGGACGAATTTTAATTAATCAGTTGCCCATTCGCCAAGCCCAAAAAGGTAATTTAGTCGCCTATGTACCGCAGTCAGAAGAAGTAGACTGGACTTTTCCCGTCAGCGTCCATGATGTCGTAATGATGGGGCGGTATGGTTATATGAATATACTCCGCATCCCTCGATCGATCGATCGAGATGCCGTCAGAGAGAGCTTAGAACGAGTAGAAATGTGGGATTTACGCGATCGCCAAATTGGCGAACTATCCGGCGGACAAAAGAAACGCACCTTTTTTGCTAGAGCCTTAGCCCAACGCGGAAGTGTTTTACTATTAGATGAACCCTTCGCCGGAGTGGATATCAAGACAGAAAAATTGATGATCGATCTGCTGATGGAATTGCGCCAAGCTGGACAGATAATTTTGATTTCTACCCATGATTTAGCCTCAATTACAACATTCTGTGATCGAGTGGTATTAATCAATCGCAGTATTCTGGCATATGGGGATACAGCGGATGTCTTTACTCCAGAAAATTTATCGCGGACATTTGGCGGCGCAGTCGGTGATTTGTCCCCAATCGAAAATCAGTTTAGTCATCGCCAACAGGAAGATTAATTATGGATTTAGTACAGTGGTTAATTGCGCCGTTGCAATATGAATTTATGGTGAAGGCAATTTTAATTAGTGCCTTAGTCGGACTCGTTTGTTCTGCTCTATCTTGCTACATGACCTTAAAAGGCTGGGCATTAATGGGTGATGCTGTTTCCCATGCCGTGATGCCGGGAGTGGTGATTGCCTACATGTTGAATATCCCCCTAGCCATTGGTGCCTTTGTGTTTGGGGTGGGTTCGGTGATGGCGATCGGTTTTATCAAGGCTCAAACTCGTGTCAAAGAAGATACAGTAATTGGGTTAGTATTTACCGGATTTTTCGCCCTGGGTTTGGTATTAATTTCTAAAGTAAAAAGTTCGATTGATTTAACACATATTTTATTTGGCAATGTGCTAGGTATTTCTGACGGTGATATTATTCAAACCGTATTTATTAGCGTCATTACCCTAGTTACCCTAGCAATTTTACGCAAGGATTTAATTCTGTTTTGTTTTGACTCGACCCATGCTCGATCGATCGGTCTGAATATCACCTTTCTCTATTATGTCCTCCTCTCCTTACTCTCCCTCACTGCGGTAGCCGGACTTCAGACAGTGGGAATTATTTTAGTCGTCGCCATGTTAGTCACTCCAGGCGCAACAGCATATTTATTGAGCGATAGTTTCGATCGCATGATGCCGATTGCGATGGCATCAGGGGTATTTTCCAGCGTTTTTGGTACTTATATTAGCTACCATATTGACGGCTCCACCGGTGGATGTATTGTGGTGCTGCAAACCTTCATATTTATCATCGCGATGATTTTTGCCCCTAAACACGGTATTATCGCTAGATCGAGACAAAATAAAATCGATTCTTCAGTTTAACGCCAACAACTTTCAGATCCAATGGCTAAATTCTATCCAGAACTTGACGATAAACTGTGTGAATTCATTCACCAGCAAAAGATCTTTTTTACCGCTACCGCACCAACCGCAGGGCGAATCAATCTATCGCCAAAAGGGATCGATACTTTTCGCTGTTTGAACTCAAAACAGGTCGCTTATTTGGATCTAACGGGGAGTGGAAATGAGACAGCCGCTCACTTATATCAAAACGGCCGAATGACAGTGATGTTTTGTAGTTTTACCGAGCAACCATTGATCCTCCGACTATATGGTGAGGGAGAAGTTGTGTCTACAGATACAAAACGCTGGGATGAGTTGTGGGACTTGAGTAAAACCGCCCTTGGTGGTCAATTTCCCGATTTGCCTGGTAAACGCCAATTAATTGTGATACATATAGAATCAGTTCAAACCTCTTGTGGCTTCGGAGTACCTGTCTTTGAACTCAAAGAAGAACGCTCGACGCTAATAGATTGGGCAGAAAAAAAAGGGGCAACCGGAGTTAGAGAATATCAGACTCAAAACAATCAAACCAGTATCGATGGATTAGCTACTCATCTACTGCGATCGAATTCAGGGCACTAATTACTGGCATCAGCTTTTTCTTGACAAGTAATCATCGACCGCTGTTAACTGACCAAAAACCCATGTTCGGCAAATATTATTCACAGTTAGGACTCTTAGGTAGCATTGCAATCGTTCAAATGATGCCGACACCGATTGTCGCCACCGAATCGCTATACATCTCCTATCCCCCGACCAATTATCAAACAAAAGCCGATCGAATTTTCTTAATTGGCAGTGCGCCAAAATCAGGCGAAGTAACGATTGATCGCCAGCCGATACCCCGTAGCCCCAAAGGACATTTTGCGGCTGTCTTCAATCTAAAAGTCGGTAAGAACACCTTTAAAATTAACTATAAAGGGCAGAATAAAACAATTACCGTCACTCGATCGCAACCTTCAACACCCATCCCTAAAGACAACTTCGCCCCAGGCTCTCTCGAACCCCAAGGAGATCTCGCCCGAATGCCTGGGGAAATGGTCTGTTTTGGCGCGTCAGCACCCCCCAAAGCCAAAGTCCAAGTAAACATAGCCGGACAGGATATCAAGCTCCAAGAACAGGCAAATCGAGTCGAGTTACCCGATAATAAAGCAGCCCTAATCGATCGCAATCAACCCCAAGCGATGTATGGCGCGGGGCAGTATTTAGGCTGCGCGATCGCCGCAGCGGCAGCGGAGTTAGGCAATCCTACCTATAAGCTAGAAGTGCCCAAATCCAATCCGACAGCGACACCTATTAGTATCTCCCAAGCGGCACCAGGCAAATTGCAGATTTTATCACCGCTGAATTTGGATATTGCCGAAGTCAAAGTCGAGAGCGGAATTACCCGCACCGGAGCAAGTTCCGATTTTAGTCGGCTCACCCCTTTACCCAAGGGTACTAGGGCAACAATTACTGGTCGCCAGACGGGAGATAATAACGGTAAACAGGCAAACTGGGTGCGATTGGATTATGGCGCGTGGATGCTTGCCGAGCAGGTGAATGTAACGAGTGGGGCGACAGTACCGCCGAAAACGATCATCAAAAGTGTGATGAGTAAAGAGCGAGAGGGATCTACTGATGTCCTGTTTCCGTTGCAGGTACCCGTACCAATTGCGATCGAGCAAGGTACTAATACGCTCACACTAACCCTCCATAATACTACCGCCCAAACCGATATTATTCGCTTCAATGATAACCCCGTTGTTTCTCGCCTAGACTGGAAGCAGACGGCTCCTGGAGTCGTTAAATATGTATTTAACCTCAAATCCAACCAACAGTGGGGTTATAAGGCTAGATACCAAGGTACCACCCTCGTTTTATCTCTCCGCCATCCACCCAAACTTCCGAAAAACAATTTTGATAAACCACTAGCTGGAACAAAAATCTTATTAGATCCCGGACATGGTGGCAAAGACTCTGGGGCAGTAGGCCCAAATGGTTATACTGAAAAAGATGCTAATCTGTATGCGTCCAAACTCTTGGCGAATGAACTAGCCATGCGGGGAGCAGCAGTTTATCTATCGCGAGAAGTGGACAAATTCCTCGAACTCGACGAGCGACAAGCAATCATCGATAACTTAGAGCCAACCGTCGCTTTTTCTGTCCACCACAACTCGATCCCTGATGGCGGTAATCCCAATGATATCAAAGGTTTTGCCACGTTCTGGTATCACACTCAAGCCCAAAGTTTAGCCATGGATATCCACAATCACGTGGTCAAAGATACTGGTCGTCCTTCCTATGGGGTATTCTGGGACAATCTCGCCCTCGCTCGACCCGCATCTGCGCCCTCCATATTACTGGAGTGGGGATTTATGAGCAATCCGAGCGAATTTGAACTGATTTCCAATCCCCAAGAACAGCAAAAAATGGCAAAATCGATCGCTGATGCAATTACGAAATGGTTGGTGAAAAATAGTAATTAGGGGAATGGGAAATTCTATTTCTCCAAATCAGCACTGCCTAACTACCGCATAAACAGATCCACATAATCTGTTTCTACACCGCACGGACTTTGCATTTGTTGCAATCGCCAGTATTTGCGATTTTGGGTAATTTTAAAGACCATCTCACCATCCCGTTCGCATGGTTGACCACCATTATTATGGCTAACTTGGGTGATAATTTTACCTTTGAACTTGAACTCTTTGGCATCGACCTGGAGGATTTTACCATCAATTGTTAGCAATTCATCACCTTTGCTCTGCTTGCCTTTAATAAATAGCGTACCGCGACGGTTGACAACTCTGGCATTCCCAAACTCGCTCCATTTATCCCAACCAATCCACTGTAAGTTCAACTTGTGATTGCCTAATAATTGTCTTGCCGCAGTCGCATTATTGACGATCGTTTTAGTCGTGGGTGCGGGTTGTGCCGCAAGAGAGATGGGAGACAGGGCAAGGGATAAACCCGCCAATAGAGCAATGACTTTCATTAGAAATAATGCGGCTGTGATAATCCTGGTTTTCCAGACTCAAGTGGATAGTTTTTGGTTCCAAATTCGATCGCCATCACCATATTGACCGAAAAGTAGCAGATGTGTCCCCGAAATCCTGACTTGAGGTGTACGATCGAAAATATAGAACCAATAGTAGGTAAAAAATGGAAATTGGGGTACCCAAAGAGACCAAAGACCAAGAATTTCGGGTCGGATTGACTCCGAGTATCGTCCGCGCCCTGAGCGAACGCGGACATACTGTATATGTAGAAACAAATGCTGGCTTAGGTTCTAGCTTTACAGACACTCAATATATCCAAGCTGGTGCGAAAATTGTTTCCACCGCAGCCGCTGTTTGGGAGCGCGCAATGGTTGTCAAAGTCAAAGAACCCTTACCAACTGAATATGGCTACCTCCACAAAGAGCAAATCCTCTTCACATATCTCCATCTCGCCGCCAATCGTCCGCTCACCGAACAACTGATCGAGAGTGGAGTCAGCGCAATTGCCTATGAGACAGTAGAATTACCAGATAGTCGCCTCCCCCTGCTCACGCCAATGAGCATCATCGCCGGGAGATTGTCAGTTCAATTTGGCGCAAGATTTTTAGAGCGACAACAAGGGGGTAGCGGTGTCCTGCTGGGCGGTGTTCCCGGCGTACAACCTGGACAAGTCACTATTCTCGGTGGGGGGATTGTGGGGACAGAAGCTGCGCGGATCGCGGTCGGAATCGGCGCACAGGTAACGATTCTCGATGTCAATGTCGATCGCTTGAGCTATTTGGAAACGATCTTTGGTTCCCGTGTCACCTATCTCTATAGTAATGCCCACAATATCGAATCAGTCGTTCGTAGTGCCGATCTCGTAATTGGGGCTGTATTGATTCCTGGTAAACGTCCGCCGACCCTCGTTTCTAGTACACTTGTCGCCCAAATGAAGCCCGGTGCCGTCATAGTTGATGTCGCCGTCGATCAAGGGGGTTGTATCGAGACAGTACACCCAACATCCCATACCAATCCAGTCTATGTCGAGTCTGGCGTAGTCCATTATGGAGTACCTAATATGCCCGGAGCCGTGCCCTGGACGGCAACTCAAGCATTAAATAATAGTACCGCGCCCTATGTCTTAAAATTAGCCGATCGAGGGATAGATGCTCTCACCCTAGATTCCGCTCTTGCTAAGGGTTTGAATATTCAAGCTGGTAAAATTATCCACCCAGCGGTGCAAGAAGTTTTCACCGATTTACCCAGTGGAAATTAATCACAGGCTAGGTTGCTAGTTAAACCGCCCAAAGATGTTGAGCATTGGCGGTGTTGTGAGAGATTGCCGTGGAAAGTATGGGTCAATTACCCCACCCTGCTACTTCGTGCTGACGCACTCATCCGCGAGGGTGGGGCTTGGAACTGAAGTCCACCGCAATTCAGAAAACCTTTGCAGGATCTCAGCTTTGGTTTCATCCTTCGTTCCATTAGGGCGCACTGACAAGGCACCCGTACTCATCCAATCTTGTCGGAGGAGCAACGTTCGTAATGCAATATTACGCGCACCAATCAAATCGCTATGCAGTTTAAAACCGCAGCATTCACAACTGAATAATAAGCCTTTATTGGGTCGATTAGCCTTGCTTGTATGCCCACATCTGACACAACTTTGCGAAGTATAGTGAGCGGGTACTTTAGTTGCTAGTGACCCAACTAGATTAGCTTTATAGTCGATATAGCCATGCAATTCGGCAAATGACCATTTAGCCTTATTTCGGTTAGCTCTACGCTGTTTCTTGCTTGCCTTTTTACCAGATTTAGACTTAGTTCTTTCCCTTATTCCGGTTAGATCTTCTAGTCCAATCAAGCTATTAGGTTTAGCAATCTGTTTGGCAACTTGGTGGTTAGTGTCAGCGATAAACCGTCTCTCTCTACCCGACAAAGCAATTAGTCTTCGCTTTGCTGATCGAGTGCCTTTACGCTGCAATGTTTTACGTGCTTTGTGATAGCGGTTAGCTTTATGTCTAGCGGATGAACCTGAATAGAATTTAGCCTTGTTTTGCAAGTCTACTTCTACCGCCAAATATCTTTGCCCGACATCTACACCAGAAATTCTAGTAATGTTAGTTGACTCGATAACTGGGGTTTCAATCTCTAGACTTACCATCAAATAGTAAGTCTTGGAAGAACGCTGATAGACAATTTTAGCCGCACCAATCTTGGCGCAATTAGCTATTAACTGAAGATGCTTACTGTATCCTTCGTAGGATAAGACTACTCGACCATTCAGCGTGTTAATACTAACTCGTTGCTCGGTTTTAAATGAGTAGTCTCGCTGGTAGTTCAAGGTAACAGTGCGGGAAACGTACTTAGGAGCTTTATCTAGTCCCTTGTAACGCTTCTTGGTATGTCCAGCTTTAATTGCCGCGACATTCTGTTTAACCTTATTCCAGAGTCCTTTGTAAGTTCCAGATACTTGTCTTGGAACATTGCAAGCCATTTGCGCTCCAAGTCCAAATCTAGTGCGTAACTCGTTGTAGATAGCCTTTTGTAGCTTATTGCCACTACTGGTTTTATTCAGATCGAAAGCGACTTGCGAAGCATGATTTAGGGCATCTCTATAAGCCAAAGAAACCCCACGCAAAGCGTCTTTTTGCTCTGCTGTGGGGTTTAGTTTTAGCTTGGCGGTGATGACTTGCATATTCTTCACGAGTTGCTGATACTTATTGTATCGCGTGAAGATAAAGATAGCAAGGTGCAATCATGGTATTTGTTCGCTTGTCCGACCCCACCCTGCTACTTTATGTGTATTGCTATCGCTCGTCACTCCACTTCGCTGAGAGTGGGGACTCCTGCTGTTCCCGTTGAAAAATCTGTCACATTTTCGATCGAGTCAATGTTGTAAACTAGGCTTCGGCCAACGTCAGAGTAGATCGTGAATCATCTCCACCGGATCGTCAGTAAGTGGTTTATCATCGGCACCATCGCCTGCTACCTCATCGTCTCGATCTCGCCATCCTGGTCGCGCACTCCCGCCACTCAACGGAATACGATCCTGATGATTGGCGATGGGATGGGTTGGGAAATTGCCAGAGCCGCAGCGATCCAAAATTCCATCGCATCGGGCAAATCCGGTCGCACCCTCCAGGATTTTTATACCCAAGGTCGCGGCTTTGGGCTAAATATGCAAACCCTTAAAGGTTTTGCCCTCAGCACGACTTACGGCACCACGATCGCCGATGAGACGGGTAAGTATAGCAGCAATAATAGTGCCCTAGATGACACCAATAAGCTCACTGGAGCCAGTGCCATCCGCCCCAACTTCAAATTTGACCCGACATTCAATCCTGGTCAATCTAGCCAGACCAACCCGCCACCAACGATGCCAATGAGTGGAAATTTGGTCGGTTACGATCCGCTGCGCGGTGGTGCGACTCCCTGGACTCCTGGTACCGATAAAGAATATATCAAAGCCAGCTATCCCGACTCCGCCAACACCGCCACCACCCTCTACACAGGCGTGAAAAGCTATAATAACGCGATCGGGGTAGATGTCTACGAACGCCCCCTCACCACCATCCTCAAAACCGCCGCCCTGGAGGGTAAATCCACCGGACTCGTTACATCAGTCCCGATCGATCATGCCACACCAGGAGCCGCCGCCGCCAATGTCAATCGGCGGAATAAATACGATCTCCACTCACCTGGAGCGACCCCCCTCGATAACATTCTCCAACAGCAACTACGAATCTATCAGCCCACAGTCCTCCTCGGCGGCGGACATCCACTCGCCAACGTCAAAAAACGCCTGCCCACTGGCGTAGAACCAGACCATACCTATATCAGTGAAACAACTTATCGCGAACTTAGCACCAAACCCGATCGGAATATCTATCAATATACCTTCCGCGAACGCAGTCCCAATGCCGCACAAAAATTAGCCCAAACTGCCGCCAGAATTAACCCCAATCGCGGTCAACGGCTGCTCGGCATCTATGGCGCACGAGGACAAAATGGCAATCTTCCCGTCAGTTCGGCAAATCGAGATTATCAGACCACTGGCTTAGATATCTTCACCGTCCATACCACACGAGGTTTAAACCCCGACACCGAACGTCCCCTCGCACCTGGTGAAACTGACGCTAAGTTTATCCAACGGGAACGGAATGAAAATCCAACCCTCAATCAGCTTACCAGTGCAGCTTTAACAGTATTAGAAAAAGATCCACAAGGCTTCTGGCTGATGATTGAAGGTGGGGACATCGACTGGGCAGCCCATGATAATAACTTAGATAATCTGATCGGTACCGTGTTAGATTTCGATCAATCTGTCGGTACTGTCATTCGCTGGATTAACACTCATGGCGGTTGGGAGCGCAATCAACTCATCGTCACCGCCGACCACGATCATTATTTCACGCTCAATGATGATTTCCCCACTCGCTTACGCCGCCAGGGGGCAAAAGCTTTGACGGATGTAGATACCGCCGTTGAATCCGGTCATTATTGGGGTTCCCAACCAGTCGCCCTCAAAGATGCAACAGGCAAAGAGTTACCAGAAACCGGAAAATACGGCTGGGGTAGTCATACCAATCTGCCTGTTCCGGTCTATTATCAAGGTTTCGCTGCTGATGTGTTGACCAAATCGGTAGGGCAAGGCTTCAAGCTCTACGATACCGATATTCCTGGCATTCCTGGTTTAACGGATCAAGTCCACATTTATCGCACCCAACTAGCCGCAGTCAAAGGACTAGGCGTTGGTAACAAAAAATAGTCACATAATTTTTGCACGATTTCAATCCGAGCAAGCAGTTGTAGGTTGGGTTGAGAGAAGCGAAACCCAACAACCCCAGCGTTAACAAAACGATCGATTGAAATTATCGAGTACCGATACATTTTCCCGTTGGCGTAGGATACCGCAGGTAATCAAGAATATCTTAGAGCATTCAATCCTGTTCGATCGCATAGCCTACTGTAGATCCTCGATGTTGATGCTGTTGGGTTTCGCTTCTCTCAACCCAACCTACATCTTACTATTAAAAAGTAAATGCAGATTAGATCTTTACGCTACGATTTGCCTGTTGCGAGTTTGTTGTTAAACTGTCGTAATTTTTAAAATCGATGGATGTTGTTTGAGAATCTGCGATCAGATCTTCAATATTATTCTCAATGTTGCGACAGAGCAGATCTAGTGGGAGATCGTTAGGATCGGTGCCAAAAGGATTTTCGATTTCCACACCGATAGCTTCGATACCGAGTAAGGTAAAGCTAACTAACATGACAATCGGTGCCGTCCACCAGTTTAATTCTGACACGATTTGGAAGGGTAATAACAAACAGTACAGTAATAATAATTGGCGCAGGTGAATGCCGTAGGCTATGGGCATAGGCGTTCTCAAAATCCGTTCGCATACACCGAGAGCTTCGACTAGAGAATTAACCAGTTTCTGCAACTCGTGGGCAGGAATTTGCAATTTCTTTTCGATATTTTGCTGATTAATATAGTCACTAATACACAGAGAAACTTCTAGGGGTAGATGATTGCTCTGTTTGAGTTGTTCCAATCGATCGGGTGATACCAATTTACCAAGTTCGACATCGATCGATCGATGATCATCTCGTAGGTGTAGTTTAGTGGCAATGGCAAAGGCAGAAACTAATCGCATTGCTTCTTGTTTGCGCTCGATCTCTGGCTCTTCCTTCGCCTCTGCCGATATCCAAATCCAACGGGCAAGATTGCGCGAATTATTAACGATTGTCCCCCAACCCTTACGCCCTTCCCAAAAGCGATCGTAAGCGGTATTCGTCCGAAATACTAATAACAAACCTAAAACGATACTTGGAACAACACTCGCTAAAATCTTGCGATCGACGGGGAATTTATAATGATATAAAATCGAAATCATCAGCCCGAATGCGCCGCAAAAAAGCACCCGATAATAGATAGCTGGAATCACCGAACCACGCACACGCATAGCAGTGAGCAACCAACTATTTTTATTTAAAGCAACAGACATATTAAAACTCGATTTATAGGATGGTAGCTTGTTTGATCTTGTATGGGCGGTCGCAGAACCTCCCAGTACCACAAATTAGCCTAGCTATGTCGTAATGGATTATACATTTATTGTCAAATCGAGTCCCTGATTAGTCAAGAATTTTTACAATATATGCATGATACAGTTCGGCATATTAATGCCAGGGGTTAAATCGCCTATTTTGTCGCTGTCGGGGCGACAAGTCGCCTATAACGCTTATAGAATAAGCCTCATAGCTCTTAAGCCTTGTTGATAATTAGGGAGTTTGTGTGGAGACAAAGACATTAATTCAACAACAACCTGCCAGTGAAATTACCCCCTGTAGGTTGGGTTTCATGCTTCAACCCAACCTACGCAGAAAATATTGGTTCAATTTAAGCAATCATACTCTTTCTATATGCTCT
>JBGSPI010000109.1:0-7269 GCA_041738715.1 Chamaesiphon sp. | reverse complement strand
AAATCTATTCGTAAACCCAACGTCAAATTGATTATTGCCCCTTTTCCTGAACATGTACGAAGTGGCGACCAATTCTTCTTTAAGCCATCTTCTCAAACCCGCTTGACAACTGCGATCACTTCTTAACTTGTCACGAATGGTTCATACCAGAGTTGCCGATTTACAACAAAAGCTCAATTCTGATGGGTTACGAGTCATTGCAGTAGCCTATAAAACGATTTTACCAGAACAATCTCATTACGCGATCGCTGATGAAAGTAATCTGATTCTACTCGGTAATATTGCCTTTCTCGATCCGCCCAAAGATTCCGCCGCTCAAGCTCTCAAAGCTCTCAAGCGCAATGGAGTCGATGTCAAGATTTTAACAGGGGATAATGATGTTATTACACGGAAAATCTGTCGAGATGTGGGCTTACCCGTTCAAAATGTTTTATTAGGTAGCGATATTGATTCTTTGGCAGATGATAAGTTAGCTGAAGTTGCTGCATCTACCACCATTTTTGCTAAATTCTCGCCTACCCAAAAAGCCAAAGTAATTCAGGTACTCCGCAAAGCAGGCAATATTGTCGGCTATATGGGTGATGGCATCAATGATGCCGCTGCTTTACGAGAAGCAGATGTGGGTATCTCAGTCGATACCGCTGCCGATGTTGCCAAAGAATCGGCAGACATCATTTTACTTGAAAAAAACTTATTAGTCCTAGAATCTGGAGTCACGATCGGTCGTCAGACTTTTTCTAATATAGTAAAGTACATCAGAATGGGTACTAGCTCTAATTTTGGAAATATGTTTAGCGTTCTTGGTGCGAGTGCGATTCTGCCATTTTTACCGATGCAGCCAGTCCAGATCCTCATCAATAATCTCCTCTATGATTTTTCCCAAACAGGCATTCCCTTCGATAATGTAGATAAAGAAGATCTAGTCAAGCCACCTAAATGGAAAATTGAGAATATTCAGCGGTTTATGATTTTTATCGGCCCGATTAGCTCTATTTTTGACTATGCCACTTATGCCATCATGTGGTTTGTATTTGGAGCGACAACTGTAGAACATCAAGCCTTATTCCAAACAGGCTGGTTTGTCGAAAGCCTGATGACTCAAACTCTCATAGTCCATGTTATTCGGACAGCTAAGGTGCCTTTTTTCCAAAGTCGGGCTTCTTTACCGATGCTGCTAATTACCGCTACTGTGATGTGTATCGGTATGTATCTGCCATTTTCACCACTTGCGTCTAGTTTGGGATTTGTACCGTTACCAGCCGTTTATTTCCTCTGGTTAGCTGGCATCCTGACTTGCTATTGCGTGTTGACTCAATTTGTCAAAACTTGGTTCATCAGGAAGTATGGCTACACCTAAGCTCGACTTTATTCATTTAAGCAGCGTAGATAGCAAGATCTCTCAGTTGCTCAAATCAAGAGAGAGGGACTTTTTCTGCCCCTCTTTCTTTTCAAGCTATCCTATCGATCGAATCGATCGTGAATTGGAAATAGCCTAAAATACCATTTAGGATGACGATCGAGAGAATCGCAATTGTATCTTTAAACGGCAATCCGCTCGTTTTTCCCGCCTGAATTTCCATGAAGTCAAAGATACCAGAAACCACCGCCACAATCATCAACATAATATTGGTAAATTGGTCGAGTAAAATCTGCCACCATTGACGAGTAGCCGCTGTAACTAATTCATTTACACCGAATTCTTGCTGTCGATCGATTATTTGCTGCGCTGTTAAACCTCTTCGATCGTCTGTTTCGAGTTGTGTCAACGTCTGAGCAATAGTCAGCGTCTGCCAAGTAGGTTTTAGCTCGGTAACTACTGGCAGCTTGCTTGTTTTAGGGTGAGTTAATAAGGATAAGGTCATAATTAGATTTAAAATATTTGCAGTATAAATTTATGTCTAAACAATCCCAATTGTGAAGATCTACAACCAATCATTTATTAGCTGCCAAATAGTGGAGACGATACTGAGTCGATTCTCAAAAACTGAATAATTGATTTAATGAGCCGCAATAGCTCTGCCATCATTCTTGACTTTCTCGATGAATAGAATTGCCACACCACTTAATAGCAATGCAAAGCCGATAAAGTAAAAACAATCATTAAAAGCCATCACATAAGACTCTCGACTAACGATCCTGGCGATCGATCTAAATGCCTGAGCCTGGGCTGTATTTAGATCGGCTCCCTGACTGACGAATAATTGAGTTAATTCATCCACCCGCTGTTGAGTCGCCGGATTATACAACGAGACAGCATCGCCTAAGCGATTGGAGTGAAACTGCTCCCGCTGAGTTAATAAAGTTGCCAAAATTGCAATCCCAAATGAACCACCTAAATTTCGCATCATATTAAATAATCCACTCGCTGAACCAGCTTGAGATGCTGCTAAACCCGCCGTGGCGACACCAGATAAGGGTACCATAATTAGTGGTTGTCCCATCGCTCGAACTAATTGGGACCAACGTAATTGATCGATCCCAGTCAGATTAGTCAGATCGGCATTCATAAAACAGCTAATCGCAAATAAACTTACCCCCACCCCAATCACCAATCGAGTATCAAATACCTGAAGAATCTTAGGAACAAATGGAATCAGAAATAGTTGCGGTAATCCGACCCACATTAACACTTCACCAATTTGGAGCGCGTTGTATTTTTGAATTTGGACTAGATATAAAGGTAAGAGATAAATCGAACCATACATTCCCACTCCCATTGATATATTGATAATACTAGCTAGTCCAAAATTACGCTTGCGTAATAATCGCAAATTAATAAATGGTTGCTTGCGAGTTAATTCAATCCAGAAAAAGATTGACAAGAAAATTATGGCGATCGTGCCGAGACTGACGATAAATAATGAGCTAAACCAATCCTTGCGAGAACCTTCTTCTAATACGATTTGTAATGATGCTAGTCCGATCGCCATTGAGCCAATTCCCCACCAGTCACCTTGTTTGAGTAGTTCTGGTTTAGGTGGTAGTTGTTTGATTCCATACCAAACACCAGCAAGTAATAATAGTCCAGGAATGACATTCAAATAAAAGATATAATGCCAACTTAAATTATTCGTCAACCATCCACCTAGTGTTGGCCCGATCGATGGTGCAAAGGTAGCGGTAATCCCAAATAATGCCATGCCGATCGGTTGTTTAGATGGCGGTAAACTAATCAACATATTCGTAAATGCCATCGGAATCAAAATTCCACCTGTTGCCCCTTGGAGAGCGCGGAAGGTAATCACTGAGGGCAAATTCCAGGCAGAAGCACAACAAACTGAGAAGACAATAAATAACGCTGCATTTACTAAAATATAGCGACGAATTGAAAATACTTGTGATAACCAACCAGTCAGGGGAATTACCACAATTTCCGCTACTAAATAGGCGGTAGAAATCCAAGATCCTTCTTCCAATGTTGCACCTAAAGCTGCTTGAATATCTTGGAGTGATGAGTTGGTGATTTGAATATCTAGCACCGCCATAAATGCACCCAACATACTAGCTGAGACCCCAATCCAGGTTCTCAGCGGCACATAATCTGGTGGATTTTGGTTGATAATTGCACTGGAATTTGCCACAAGTTGAACTCTGGTTAAAATAATTGAGAATTGAGAATTGAGAATATGAGGCTAGATCCCCGACTTCTCCGAGAAGTCGGGGATCTGATCTGTCCTAATCGCTTTGGCAGTTGCTATATTTAGTTAACTTCAATCGTCACTTCCGCCGACATCCCTGGAGCAATTCGTGAGTTATAGCCTTTGATACTTTGAGGATCTAAGATGATTTTGACTGGAATCCGTTGGACGATTTTGGTAAAGTTACCAGTAGCATTATCTGGTGGTAATAATGAAAATTGAGCACCAGAAGCGGGTGCAATACTATCGACATAACCTTTGAAAGTTCGATCGGGAATAGCATCCAACTTTACTTCCACTGGCTGTCTCGCCTTCATTTTAGTTAGTTGGGTTTCCTTGAAGTTTGCTACTACCCAATAGTCACGATCGACAACTACCATTAATGGTGAACCGATTTGAATCCGGTTGCCAACTTCAGCCGTTTTCTTGCCAATTATTCCAGCACTAGGGGCGGTGATATTGAGATAAGATAGCTGTAATTGTGCATCTTGGAGAGATACTTGAGCTTGTGCGATCGCCGATTGTGCTGTAGCATACTGACTGCGATTAACAGCCGTTTGTTGTCCGCTGGCGGTAGCTTGTTGCAATCCGCCTTGAGATGCGGCAAGTTTGGCTTGAGCACTGGTAATTTCCGCTTGGGCTTGGGCTAGTTGAGATTGGGCTTTCGCAACTCCCACCTTGGCTGCGGCTAGCCGTGCGCGGGCTTGTTGTACGCCTTGGAGTGCGGAACTACGTTGTGCTTGGGCGACATCATAGGCGGCTCTGGCGGTATCCAATTGCTGACGAGCAACTGCACCTTCTCGATACAATGTATTATAACGATTGTAGTCAGATTTGGCTCTAGCTAGGTTAGCATTGGCTTGGGCTACCTGAGATTGGGCGACAGCAATTCCGGCAAATGCTTCTTGCACAACGGCTTGAGCGGCGGGGATGCCCGCAACTGCTTCTTGTACTGCTGCTTGGGCTGTGACAATTCCCGCTTGAGCGGTGCTGATGTCTCCTTTGGCTTGAGTTGTCTTACCGTTGGTGGTTTGAGCTGCCAAACTAATAGTTGCCTGCGCTGCATTTGCCCGCAGGCTTGCTGATACGATTGCAGCTTCAGCTTTCTGGAGTTTATTTTGATAGTCTCTGGGATCGAGTTTGACTAATAATTGTCCCGTTTGCACTTGCTGGTTATCTTTGACGAGTACCTCCGCGACAGTGCCGACAATCTTGCTACTCACTTGGTGAATATGTCCAGTAACTACAGCATTATCTGTGGTTTGGTGGGTAGAAGTATATTGCCAGTAACGATAGCCAAAAACACTGGCAATAATGGCACCAATACCCAATCCGCCGACAATTAACGCGATTCGTTTTTTGCGCTGTGGTACTGGTTTTGCTGGCAGTTCTAGTGTAGGTATTGTTGTTTGCGTTTCTGGCTCGGTTGATACTGGTATCCCAATAGTTGGCAAATCCTGCTTGCGACTTTCAACGTCACGGTTGCGACGATCTCGATCGGTTGAAGTAGTCGGTTCTATCATCTCATTACCTAATCTCTTTTAATTAGTACTTTAATTTTTGATTACTGATAAATTGATCGATTATCGATAATTCATCGATCGAAACTCCTTTATTTTTATGTGTAGTTATGATGATTTGGGAATATTTTGTGTGGACAGATCCAAAGGCTTCAAAGGAGAAGCCTTTGGATCTAACAAATCTAGCGTGTCTAAGCAGTCATCTGCGATTGTGCGCCACCAAATTTCCAGAGCAAGATCGCACCTAAACCGAATAGATTGATTAGGAAAACTACTATTCCACCCAAAAACGGAATTAATGCCAAAACTGTCAAGATTGCCAAACCAATTAAGAATTGCTGCGATGTTGGCTGCATCGCATTTCTATCCAAACGTTGCCCGACAAACAAAGCCACGCCAAGCGAGCCGACTAAAGAAGTGACAACTGCGCTCAAACTCAATAGTGGAATCAACGGAATCCCAATCAGCGTAATTGCCAGAAACACAGTGCCAAAGAGAATGGCAAAAATCCCGCCAATGCCCCAAAGTGCTGTCAAACTGGGCTGTTGACGTAATTTTTCCGCCAATTCTGCCAAAAAGGTTGGATTGGTTTGCAAAATAATCAGTCCGAGAATGGCGGCGACAACAGCAGCATAAATTCTAAACATCGCACTGAAGAAATAGTGAGCAAAGAAGCTTTGTCTACCATAGGAGCCATACATCATCCCATGTCTATCGCTAAACGTTGCCTTCTCGCCACCAATAATTGCCCCTGGTTCCTGGATGATTTTCCCGCCAAAGGAGTAAGCATCACCATCGACTCTTGCTCCTGATTTGAGGATGATATCTCCGCCAAAAGCGATTGCTGTATCCAAAACTCTAGCATTAGGTAATACCGTCACACTCCCACCAAAAGCACTAGCATTTTCGACAGTTTGGTTCGCTGCTACAATCACGCTGCCACCAAAACGAACTAGGTTAGTATTGTTAATATTAATATCAGTCTGTGCTAGTGCATTCCCCGCAAAGATTAAGCAAATTGTAGCTATAAATGCCAAAATTAATTGTTGCCATTTCATGGATTTTAGCCTAGATAATACTAAGACAAGTGAATACTCCTCATAGTATTAAAAAAAGATGAGGAACCTGTGAAGAAAATTATCCTTTAAGTAATTTTAATTAGCAGTATATTAAGGAGTGCTGGTAATTCTCCAGCTCTGCCCAGAAATGTTGTTGCATTTTGCCATCGTTAGCTTATTATTTTTACCATCATTGAGAACGTTCAAACAATTACTCGCACCTGTAAGCTGATTTGTCACAAAATAATAGCCGGAATTGCCAGGAAGTGTCTTGCTTGGTGTAACGCTCCAGAGTTGTCCAGGCAGGGTGCTACATTTAGCCATTGTTACTTTATTATTTTCACCGTCATCAATAATATTTAGACATTTGTCCATCCCTGTGAATGGAGTTTTCAACTGATAAGCTTGAGGATTTTTTTCACTAGCTGTCATACTCCAACGTTGTCCAGCGATATTGGCACACTTAGTCATCGTCAGTCGATTATTTTTACCATCTTCGATAATATCCAAACAAGTATCTGCGCCTGTGAGTGTATTTCGGAATCGGTTTTGCTTGACCTGCGCGTTGACTTCGTTAGCTAGTATACTAACCAAGATTATTGGTAGAATAACGATGAGTTTTTTACTTTGCATACAAATATCTGTCCATTGATTGATTGCATCTGTATTTTATCAATTGAGTACAGATGATGTCGTCTATCAAATGAGTGATTTTTGGGAAGATCTATTACCTCCGGTAGGCTCCGCCAACGAGTCAATAGGAAGAGATATATTCAACTTAAATAACCCACCCATTGAGATCGAACTTCTGGCGAACCATACCAAATTCTCGAAGTATTTGGCGAATGTTTAACTCCCTCAATTGTAATATTCCTAGCACCAGCTAAATGTGCCGCTGTGACGGGAGTAATTCCATCACCCCAAGTATTTCCTCTTCCACAAATCATTTGATAGCTACTATAAGTCAAGCAATGTCCGAACCGTTTTTTGCCATAGATTGATTTACCCGCAACACAGATATATCTTACCTCTGGATAAAATGCACCTGGATAA
>JBGSPI010000086.1:0-38676 GCA_041738715.1 Chamaesiphon sp. | reverse complement strand
CGGGGGGACGGGGGGACTGGGGGACGGGGGGACGGGGGGACGGGGGGACGGGGGGACGAGGGGACTGGGGGACGGGGGGACTGGGGGACTGTCAACTGTCAACTGTCAACTGTCAACTGTCAACTGTCAACTATTCCTTTCCCCTTTCCCCTTTCCCCTAACCCCTAGCTACTGCCAATTGACGGGTTGCCAAAGAGCTAAAATCTTGACTCCAGAGCAATTCACAGGAGTTATTCGGACTCTCGATTAGTTTCAGTTTGTGTAGCTTGGCTCCCAGTTCGCGAATGGGTTGTTCGAGCAGATGTCCGATGTAAACGGCAATATTCTCGGCGGTGGGGACAACTTTGGCAAAGTGGGGGATATCTTTATTCAGAAATGTATGATCTAGTGGCTCAACGGCATAAGTTTCGACTAATTGGTGTAGTTTGACCAAATCGACAATCATCCCCGTGCGCTCGTCAATTTCACCTGTCACAGTTACTTCCAAATGATAGTTGTGTCCGTGTCCGTTGACTCGCGCACATTTGCCATAGATTTCGCTGTTTTGTTCTAGCGTTAGCGTATCCAAAGCCAAACGGTGAGCCGCGCTAAAGTGAGTACCAATGGTCAAATGTGCTTCCATGTCGTTGCCTAAATATTCTGCGAAGAGTTCGGGATGTTCAAATAACTGAATGCGGACGAGTGGAAAGTGGGGAGCTAGCCGTTGCCAAATCACCCGCGCAATATTTTCGGTCGTTGGCAGAGTTTGTTTAAATTCTGGCCACACTTCATTGAGAAAACTATAGTCAAGTTGTCCAGTAACTTCTTTTTTGATTACATGTTTGACATCAGAGAGGTTTAGCACCATGCCATAGTCATCGATGTCGCCATAGAGGGATATATATAGGACGTAGTTGTGTCCATGTCCATAATGTTGGGCGCACAAACCAAATTGAGCTTGGTTTTCCGCCTCACTCAATTCTGGCAACCAGTATCGATGACTAGCCGAAAACTGGGCGCGACGATTGACGATACATTTCATGAAAATTTACATAACTTTATATCTATTAGGATACTCGGAAATCATGCGCTGGTGCTACTGACGATCGGATTGCTACAATTTGGTTAGCAGGGCTAGTTAGTAGGTGAATGCTCATGACTCTCATCGTGGCTAAATGGAGTATCGACGACTATCATCGAATGGTTGATAGTGGATTACTAGACGGTCGATCGGTAGAATTAATTAGTGGAGAGATTATTGAAGTGGCACCAGAAGGAGTCGAACATTCTTTCTATTGTAGTAATACAGGGGACTATTTACGATCGATATTTGGCGATCGCGTGCGAGTTCACGAAGCGCACCCGATTACTTTACCCAATGATTCCGAACCAGAACCAGATATTGCCATTCTCAAACCGCCCATTTCCCGATATCGTACCCATCACCCCTATCCCGATGATATCTTCTGGTTGATTGAGATTTCTAATAGTACTTTAGCAATAGATTTGAGGGTGAAGAAAGACCTGTATGCTCGATCTCGTATACCTGAATATTGGGTGATGAATTTACAGGCAATGGATCTAGTTGTATTTCGAGATTTAAGTGAAGATGGCTATCAGTCGGAAATTCATCTCAATAGTGGTACGATTTCGGCGATCGCTTTTCCTGATATTCAATTAGATATCCAGCGATTATTTGATTAGTGTTTAACTATGACTAATTGAGTGACGGGAATTAGTGGTTTCCAGCCGAGAAAATTACCAATGGGTTGAGTTCGTTGAATCGCAATGCGGGTTAGTTCGCCCCCTACTTGTTGCTGCCATTGCAGGAGTTGAACTTCGCTTTCGACTGTTACAGCATTTGCCACCAGTCTACCACCCGATCGCAATGCCGTCCAACAGGTATCGAATAATCCGGCTGCGGTTGTGCCACCACCGATAAAAATTGCATCGGGAGTCGGTAAATCGTGTAAGGCTGCTGGTGCTTTGCCCTGAACTAACTGGAGATGGGGTGTACCCAAAGCCGCCATATTGTCGGTAATAAATTGTAACCGATGGGCGTGTTGCTCGATCGCGATCGCCTGACACCGAGGATGACTCCTCAACCACTCTATCCCGATCGAACCACATCCGGCCCCCACATCCCATAATAATTCCCCTGGCATCGGTGCCAGTGCCGCTAAAGTAATTGCCCGCACTTCCCTTTTAGTCAGTTGTCCGTCGTGGTGATATGCACTATCAGGTAGCCCTGCAAGGCGATTTAAGGGGGTTGTACCGGATTCGACTACACATTCAACCGCGATCGCATTCAACGCCGCTACGTCCGTTTTTGACCACGATCGGGCGATACCGGAAATTGTCGCTTCTGCTGTACCCCCCAAATGTTCTAATACCGTCATTCGACTATCGCCATAGCCGCGCTGAGTCAACAAATCGGCGACTATTTGGGGCGTTTGTGCCCCCGCACTTAAAATTAATAACTTTGCCCCTGGAGCTAAAATCGCCGCCAGAAAATCTGGAGAACGCCCGCACAGACTCAATGTTTCGACTTCGGTTAACGACCAGCCTAATTTAGCACAAGCCAAACTAAATGTAGAGGGAGCAGGGATAATGGTCATTTGCTCGATCGAAATATACCGCAGTAATGTCACCCCAATGCCGTAACAGAGAGGATCGCCACTGGCAAGGATACAGACTGGTGTACCCTGATATTTGAGGATTTGCTCGATCGATGCGGCAATTGGTGATGACCAAACAATCCGTTCGCGAAGATCGTTTGGATCTAACATAGCTAAATGACGCTGACCACCAACGAGGATGGTGGCTTGATCGATTAATCCTCGTGCAGATTGGCTCAATCCGACCAATCCAGTCTCGCCAATCCCCACTACCGATAACCATTTTTTGTCGATCAAATCTGCCACCATTAATCTAAGTTGCTAGTTATTAAGTTATCGGTGGGGAAAGGTGTTGGGGTGTGGGAGTGTTTCGTACCCCGTTACTCCCAGTCCCCTCGTCCCCCAGTCCCCCGTCTCAAAAGCAACTAGCAACTTAACATTATTAACTCACCATTTGATTTTCCTGACGCAGATAAGCTTCGATAAAGTCATCGATTTCCCCATTCATCACATCTGTCACCGCCGTTGTTTCTACACTCGTCCGTAGATCCTTGACCATTTGATAAGGATGAAAAACATAGTTGCGAATTTGTGTTCCCCAAGCAGCTTCCACCATATCACCCCGAATCTCAGCGATTTCTTTCGCCTTCTGTTCTTGAGCGATAATTAATAACTTAGCTTTAAGAATGACCAGAGCCTTCTCTTTGTTCTGCAATTGGGAGCGTTCCTGAGTACACCGCACGGCTACCCCCGTCGGCTTGTGAACGATTCGCACGGCGGTTTCGACTTTATTCACATTTTGTCCGCCTTTACCCCCCGCACGAGTAGTCGTGATTTCCAAATCGGTGTCGGGAATATCCAACTGCACCGAATTATCAATCAACGGCATTACTTCCACTCCAGCAAAACTCGTCTGCCGTTTATCATTGGCATTAAATGGCGAAATCCGCACTAACCGATGGGTGCCTTTTTCGCTGCGGAGATAGCCATAAGCATACTTCCCTTCGATTTCCAGCGTCGCGGATTTTAAGCCCGCTTCCTCCCCTTCGGAAATTTCGGCGAGTTGGACTTTGTATTGATGGGCTTCAGCCCAGCGAGTGTACATCCGTAGGAGCATTTCCGCCCAATCCTGGGCATCTGTCCCCCCAGCCCCCGCATTGATTGTCAATACAGCACCCTTAGCATCATAGGTGCCCGATAATAGCTGTTCTAATTCCCAGCGATCAAGTTCTGTATTGACCTGTAATAAGTTCTGTTTTGCTTCTTGGAATAAAACCTCATCCGGTTCCATTTCCATCAATTCTAGGGCAGTTTGGGCATCTGCTACGCTTGTTTGCCACTGGCGGAACTGTTCTAGATGGGATTTGCAATCATTCAGTTCTTGCATCGCAACCTGCGCCGTAGTTTGGTCTTCCCAAAACTCTGGCTGGGCGGCGACTTGCTCTAAATCTTGAATTTTGGCGGTCAGTCCTGGAACGTCAAAGATACTCCTGGGTTTTCCCCAGGCGATCGTGCAAAATACCAATTTCGCGTTTAATATCTACGAGGTCGAGCATTACTATTTAGCATGTAGAGATCCAAGAATAGTATTATTGTAGCGATTTTTGCAAAAGTCAAGCTGAACATCGAATCGATTGCTAGAAAATTGTCCGCCGACCGTACTCTCGGGAAATTCGATCGTTTTTGGATGTTTGAGGGAATTATAGTCGTAACTCAATTAGTTTGATTTAGATCTTTGAGTCAGATTTCTGGTAGCCGCACTAAATTTGCAATTGCCGAAATCTCCAGATAGAAATTCTCCAAAGAACATCTATCCAATCATGGTTAGTAAGGTTTAGCAGAGATAAACTCAGTAAATTTACGGAATGATAGCCCTACCTATAATCTGGGTAAAATAGGGTTAGCATGGTTGCTTCTAATCAATATGTAGTAAATCATTATTTATCATTTTGACGGCGAAATCTATCTATTAAATCAAATCTGATCGATGTCAGATTCACTCTAAGGGCAAACAGTCTGAGGCAGCAGCCGAAATTTAACCAACTCAATCTAAGTTGCAATTAGCCACTAGTTCTTGTAGTTGATTTCATTTTTTCTCAGATCGATCTATAGCAAATATCTGTTTAGGAACAGGAAAATGGACGATAACAAGCAGCAAATTATCCACTACTTCATCGAAGAAGCGCAGGAACATCTAGAGACAGTAGAACAAGGTTTATTAGACCTCACGGAAGTTATCGCCGATGCGGAACGTGTCAATGAAATGTTTCGAGCTGCTCATTCGGTTAAAGGTGGCGCAGCGATGCTCGGTTTCGATAGCATTCAATCAACTGCACATAAATTAGAAGATTGTTTCAAAATCTTACGCGATCATCCTGTGCCGATCGACCAAAAACTAGAAACACTGTTTCTGAAAGGATATGATGCCCTCAAGGCACTGGTTGAAGAGTTAGCTAATTCACCAACTCTCAGTCTCCGCCAGGAAATTGTTGATAGTGTGTTATCTGGTTCGGCAGCAAATTTTTTAGAGTTACAAGAGTATCTTGAAGAACTACTCAATATGAACACTCATACTCCAGAATACGCCAGAGAATCTCCGGCTCAAACGATTGCATCTGTGGGTGGTGGTACCGCAGTTCTGGCTCCGCCTGTGAATATTGTTGCGACAGTTACGAATACCCTCCAACAAATGTTAGCTTTGTTTAAGCAGGTTGATACTCCAGCTAATCGCCAACAACTAGTCAGTATTGCTCAATCTCTGGCAACAGTTGAGACTGATGCAAAAAATTGGCAAGCATTAATCACCGCCACAGGACAAGCAATCGCGAACCCCCACAACACTTATAATGCTGTAGCTCCAATCGTGATTCGCGAATTGAAACAAGCTGGTGATTTATTGGCAGCACAGCGAGATGGGGATGTGACGATTTCGGCTCAACTCAAGCAGCTAATTTTAACTCAGGCTCCTGTTGCTCCCGTTGCAGCAACACCCGTGACACAAATTACAATTCCCCTCGATGTGCGCGGTGCAGCACAAGGAATTTTACAGAACTTCAGTCGTCAGCAAGTGACGGAGTTGGTTGTTCTACTGCATCGAGTCATTTCTAATCCTAAGCAAAACTAGTCGCACCTAAATCTGGTGGCACATCTTGCCATCGTCCATCGCCAACGGCGCGAATTGCTTCAGTAAGGTTCACTTCTCCAGTGTAAATGGCGCGACCAACAATCGCGCCAGTCACACCAAGTGGTTCAAGTGCAAGCAGATTGAACAAATCTTTGAGGATGCTCACGCCTCCAGACGCAATCGTGGGAATGGAAATCGTGCTGGCTAGTTCGCGTAATGCCGCTAAATTTGGCCCTGACAGTGTACCATCGCGGTGGATATCTGTATAAATAATTGCGGCTACGCCAAAATCTGCCATCTGCTGCGCTAAATCCTTCGCCATAATTTCGGAGGTTTCTAGCCAGCCTCTAGTGGCAACTTTACCGTCTCTGGCATCGATACCAACGACAATTCGGTGCAGATATTTTTGACACAAGTCTCTGACTAGGTTCGGTTGTTCGACGGCTATCGTCCCTAGAATGACTCGATCGACTCCTAAAGTCAATAACTGTCGGACACTCTCTTCTGTCCTTAAACCACCGCCAACCTGAATTTGGACTGGTTGATTAGCAGTTGTTTTTACCATTTCTACAATACTCGCGATCGCAGCTAAGTTCACTGGTTGTCCTGCTTTTGCACCATCTAAATCGACTAAATGCAATTTGCTAGCACCCTGTTCGAACCAGGAGCGTGCCATTTCTGCGGGATTATCGCTAAATATCTGTGACTTACCGTAATCACCTTGATATAATCGAACGCATTTACCATCCAAAAGATCGATTGCGGGAAAAATATCCATTAGTTTATTTATGTGGAGTGGCAGATTTATTTTTAGATTTTTGCTAACACCTGAGTGCCAACAATTTTGACGGGGTATGTACCTAAAGGCTTATCGGCAGGACCTTTCAAGACTTTACCATCGGCAGCAAAACTAGCTTGATGACAGGGGCATTCATATTTTTTTTCTGTAGCTATCCAGTCAACGGTACAACCTTTATGAGTACATTTGGGGTTGATCGCGACTAACTTTTTGGGGTTAGCAGGATCTCGTGAAACCGCGACTTGTTCCGTCTGAAGTCGTCCGGTTTTGTCTAAATCGGCGACCGTTCCAATGACGCTGAACCCCTCTGCTGTTTTAACTAAAGGTGTTGATTTTTTAGTATTGCCTTTATCATCGGCAATCGACTCTTCGGTACTCGATGTAGGTGTGCAGGCTGCGAGGACTACTGGAAAACAGCTAGCTAACCAACCAATACTAAAGTAGGCAAGGAATGAGCGACGTTTAAGCATATCTATTAATTAACTACTAATTGTGGGTTTAGTCGATTGAGTGTTTGACAATATTTGGAAAGAAACTCGATATTTTCTGTCAAATTTAAGATTGCAAATAGCCTTAAAATAATTTTAATTGATAAATCGAATCTTAACTCAGCGAATCGTAATATAAATTATTAATGTGCTTTTCCGAATGGTTTTATTTACCAATTATTTCATCGGTTGTTTCACTAGGTATAATGTTCCAATCAATTTCCGGCATACATTCAAAAGCTTGGCGAAGTGAAGTTTCCCACAATTGACGAATCTTCGCCAGATAGGGATCTCTCGACCCTAGTTTGAGTTGATGACGGACCAATAAACTATCACGATGATAAATCAGTAGATTAATTGGGGGACCGACAGAAATGTTTGACTTCATTGTCGAATCGATCGAGACTAACGCACATTTTGCCGCATCTTGGAGCGAAGTATTAAAGTCGATCGTGCGATCGAGAATTGGCTTTCCATATTTAATTTCGCCAATTTGAAGAAATGGTTTCTCTGGTGTCGCTTGAATAAAATTTCCCTGAGTGTAAATCATATACAGTTCTGGGTCTGATTTGCCAATTTGTCCACCTAGCAACAGTGTGCAATGATGATCGATATTGTCTGATTCCAACCAAGGACGCTCTTTTGTCTGAGTTTGACGAACTTTTTCACCAACATATTTCGCCAAATCGAAGAGAGTAGGGATATTGTAGATATTAGCTCCTTCTCCTTGTTTTACGTCATGCTCGATCTCATTTAAAATTGTCTGAGTAATCGATAAATTTCCCGATACACAGATGAAAACTGCCCGATTTCCTGGAAGTGAAAATGTAAACAATTTTTGATATGTAGAGATATAGTCAACTCCAGCATTTGTACGAGAGTCGGCGGCAAACACCAAGCCATAACGAGTGAGGATACCAAGGCAGTAGGTCATTTTTTAGGGTGTGGGGTGTGGGGTGTGGGGTGTGGGGTGTGGGGTTAGGGGTTAGGGAATTGAGAATTGAGAATTGAGAACAGTAAATACAAGTTCAAATAAGCCTAGTCCCCTTGTCCCCTCGTCCCCCAGTCCCCTAGTCCCCCAGTCAGCAAAGCCGAATTATTAATCCGATTGATTGTTGAACTGCTGCTGAATTGTTTGTTGAAGGGTTTGATGTAATTGCCAATTGTCATGGCGATCGGTTGTTACTTCAATTATCGCACTCTGTCCATCGGCCAATGCTTGAGTATAGTTTTGTATCAATTCTACTAGGGATTGGGGATGGTAGTACTTAAGTGAAAACATGGCTGCGGCATGGACAAAATCTAACCCATGAGGGGTGCCAAAATAAGTATCAAAGATAGCAGTAGATTTGGCGATCGGTAAGAAGGAGAAAATGCCGCCACCATCATTATTAATAATTACCACAATTACAGGCTCCAGACTATGTGGTAATAGTGCCCAGGAATTTAAGTCATGTAGGCTGGCTAAATCTCCCACGATCGCGGTTACAGGAGCTTGTAAACCCATCGCAAATCCAGTGGCTGAGGAGATCGAACCTTCAATGCCACTCGTGCCGCGATTTGCGCCAACTTTGGCTACGGGCGTGGCATACATATCGAGATCGCGAATGGGCATACTATTAGCTACCCACAAGCCATGCTGACGGGGAATGAGTCTGCCAATAGTCCGCGCCACTAGCGGTTCAGTTAACTCAATCGTGGTTTTTAAAAATTTATCGGCTGTAAGCCCGATTTTGCGTGAGTCGGCACATAGTTGATTCACCCACGCAGATCTATCGCCAACGAGTTGAGGTAGCTGTTGACATAATTCCTGGCACAAATAGGTAATATCAGATTCTACCCGCAGGGATATCAAATGACTCGGATCGTGACGTTCGCCATCATTGACGATCGCAATGTAGCGATCTGGTGGATATTTTTCCAACCATTTTAACCATCGGGTTGACACAATTCTTGTCCCAATTTGAATGACTGTCTCGATCTCGGCTAGTTGGACAGCCGCATCAGTCAATAATAGTTGGTCGAAGTAATGAACTAAATTGGGCAGATCTTCACTCGATCTCAACCCTGATTGGATGTCAGCAAATACGGCCCAATTCAATCTTGCCGCGAATTGAGTGACGGCAATAATTTCTCGATCGGATTTTAATTGTCCGACAACTAATACACCTTTGTACGTGTGCCGAATAGTTTCAAGTAGCGATCGAATTTCAGTTGATGATGGAATGATCAGACTTTGGGTATAACTGGTATAGGGTGCTTGCTGCTGCTGCCATTTAGCTAAAGTTGCCGGAATTTCAATCGGTACATCAGTCGGCGCAAGGGGTTCGCGAAACATCCAATTGAGATGAACTACGCCACCCGCGCATCGGCGCGAGCGATATACGGCGAGATCGATCGTCGTTAACACCACTGTTGGACTAATTTCGACTGTGGGGCATGGTAAATCAAATTTCCAGACTGGATAAGTTCCGTACAAATCGACCTGCTCGATCGTCTGATTTGCCCCTGTCTGGCGCAATTCTGGTGGTCGATCGGCGGATAAAATAATTAGGGGTACTCCATCGGTTGCGGCTTCAATTACGGCTGGAAAATAATTCGCGGCAGCCGAACCAGAGGTACAGATCAATACGGCTGGTTTACCCGTGGCGCGGGCATAACCTACCGCATGGAATGCGGCACCTCGCTCATCGAAACAAATAATGTTCTTTGCCTCGGCATGTTGTGCGACAGAGATTGTGAGTGGAGTCGATCTAGAACCGGGCGAAATGACAAAATAGTTAATCCCATTTCGGACTAATTCCTCGACGATCAGATATCCCCACAGATGATTCATGAAATTAATTCGGTCTTTTCGATCTATGTTATCGCGATCGATGGATCGGGGATTGCCTGTACTGTTGCACCAGTAAATAAATCAGTAAAGTGGCAAATTTTATTTTCAATTTCTGCCCATTCTTCTCTGGATTGAGAGCCTTGCACGATCCCAGCCCCAGCGAATAATAATAATCGATCGCGATTGATTAACCCCGATCGAATGGCAACGGCAAATTCAGCAGCATCATAACCAACCCAACCGACTGGAGCCGCATACCAACCGCGCTCAAATGGTTCAAGTTTTTGGATCAGTTGGAGCGCATGTTCCCGGGGGAAACCACCCACCGCAGGTGTGGGATGAAGTTGAGGCAGAATGTCACCATCAGTTAGATCTGGTTTTAAGACTCCTTGACATTGAGTATAGAGGTGTTGCACTTTACTGAGCTTGAGGATGGTTGATTGTCGATCGATCGTCACTGAATGACATAGTTCGGCTAAAATACCACGTAAATTTTGAACTACCAACTGATGTTCGCGCAGATCTTTGGTAGAATTCCGTAAATTGTCACTCAATTCTCGATCGATTTGAATCGATCTGCCGCGATGACGAGTTCCAGCAATCGCTTCAGTTTTGAGCAATCTATCTTGGCGGTGATATAGCCGCTCTGGAGATGTACCGATGAACGCCGTGGTAGGGTTGATTTGAAAACAAAAATGATAACTAAGTGGATTGTGAGATCTCAGTGCCAGTAGAATTGATTGAGGCTGTAGTGGGGCTGTGAAGGTTAGTTTCGACTGTCGAGCCAGGACAATTTTATCCAAATCAAGATCGGTAAATTTATTTAATGCTGTGCTAATATTCTGATGCCAATCGATAAAATCTGGACTGTCAACCCGTTCACGCAGCTTGGGTAGAGCTAAATCAATCGAACGTGACGAATTTGCTACGTCTCCTGGAGCTAGATTTAGTTGAGCTAACTCTTCTAAAATTAGATTGAGTTTCTGCTGGCGTTGGATCGGTGAACTTACCGATAGTTCTAATTTAAAATTGCAGGCAAAATATGTATCGATACCATCTAGCCAAATTTCAAATTTTGGCACAATAAACCGATAGTTACCAAATAGTTGCCAACTGGGATCGATCGATCGTTCTTGACTAAATCCCACCCCCCCATAGTACCGAACCTGGGGAAATAATGGCGATAGCGACTGGCGGATTTGAGCGAAAACACTGGGATAATCGATCGGGACATGCCCTGTGATGATATCTAACGCTCCCACACCAGCCATAGTAAACTTACCTTGTCGATCGACCCAATAAGTTTTGACATCTGACTCCTGCCATGCCAACCAGGTTAATGGCTCCAGTTGAGGAATTTTGACTTCTACACGCAAAATTTTACCCTCTATTTCTAGAGGGAAATTACTTAGATCGTCCTGAAAAAAATCTCTAATTTCGGTGGCTATCTTCAGATAAAGATCGTGCTGCGGAAGTCGGCGATCGTCTGCTGGCAGCCCACTACTGGAGCGGCTTGCACTATCAGGCATTATAAATTATGAATGATGTGGTGAGCAATAATTGATTATTTAGGTTTTTTCCATCGGCTGAATCGGCGTAGATACGCTAATAGAACTTTGCGGCTCAACTACCAAGGGGTTTGAATTCTGAGCCAGTGCAGCTACAGCACTGACATTCCCTGGATTGACAATACCACCAGAGATGACAACTTTAAAAGCATCCTCGATCGACATTGCCAAATCTACTACATCCTGTTCTGGCACTACTGCATACCAACCGGTAGTTGGATTAGGTGTCGTGGGAATAAATAGGTTGAGCATTCCTTGAGGCATCTGTGCCTGAATTCCCCCATCGAGATTTCCGGTAACAAATGCTAGTGCCCAAATCCCCCGACGCGGATATTCTACTAATACCACCCGCCGAAATTTATTCCCCGAATCTTTGAGCAGGGTTTCGAGCAGTTGCTTAAGTGTTTTGTAAACAGCCCCCGCTAGTGGAATTGCCTGAAGGAGTTGTTCCCCCACATCCAGGAGCCATTTACCGGCAATATTTCTTGCCATCAAACCGATGAGCAAGATTGCCAGCAGCGGAACTGCCAATCCAACCAATAAATTTAAGACATTGACTAGCAGCGGATCTAGCCCATCAAAAGGATTAATCTGCTTCGGAATTCGAGTCAAAAAATTGACAACCCAGGTTGCCACATTAATCGACAGCCAGATCGTCGTAGCGAGTGGGATCACTACCAGCAACCCAGCAATTAAATCGTTTTTTAAGTCCTGCTTGAAATGTTGGAACACAAATCTCCGACTTTTACTACAACTAGCAAGGTGATACTTGTCTACTCATACTATACAAAGCTTTGGTCTATCTTGGGAGGGGGATCGCTTAGGGAAAGGGGGAAACGGCAAAAGTTGATTTCTTGTCTCTTATACAGTAGTATGACAACTTTTAACCCCCATCAGGTGCTAAGCAACTCCTAACTCCCTACCTCAAAACCCGTCTCAATCCTGTCCAGCCAATAGTAACGTAGGCAATTGCCAGGAGCAAACTAGCCAAACTAGTTCTGACACCAGTTTTCACCATTCTTTCATTAGCTTGGGATACTGCTTTATCTTTTTGTTTACGCAATTGTTCGAGATTTTGCTCTGAGGCTTGGGCAAATTTTTTCGGATCGTTGAGGAATAATTCTAATCTAGATTTATTGAGTTGGAGTTCAGCACCTCTTTGTCCTTGGGCTGCGCCACTTTTCAACTCTTTATCAATTAGACTAATTTGTTGTCTAATTGTATCTTTACTCTGGGCATTAATTTGTTGAGTTTCATTTTTCAAGCCATTTTCAATTTGAGTAACTCGATCGACGATTGTTTTGAGTTCTTTCTCTTTAAACGTGTTCGTTGTGAGCAATTGAAACGGAATAATTAACACAAAAATCAAACCTAATAAACTCGCTAAACTAAAAGTACCGATTCGCCATACGTTTCCATAACTACCACCATCTTCTGTTGAGACAATTTTGATCCAGTCTCCCGCCACGACAAAAGCAATCCCAACTAATGGTAACAAACCGCGATCGACCAGTTGACTGGTAGCATACAGCCACCATTGATTAGGATCTGCCCCTAAGTTTTCGGGCGGGAACACAAGCATAAAAACTAAATCGATGAAAGAGGACAGAATCAGCACTGCGCCTGCGGTTTTGAGGGCAAGGGGGGTAAGGAAACTGCTAGTGGTAGGTTGCATAGTCTAATATTATGGGGATGTTAGGATATTAACCCCGACCAGTGGGTGATATTCGAGTGTGTAGTGAAGGAGACAAAAACCTAGATTAGCTTATTTTGGGTAAGTTCCCATCATTAGTTACAAGGTATCGCCTAAAATCTAGTTATTCAGTACAACTGCTATTTTTCGTTGACTTAGCCTACCGGATGTAATCGCTATGACACAGCAAGTTCAGATTTATGTCGATCGTCCAGCTTTAATTACTGCTGCGGTTGATTTGGTGGTAGAGCGAGTGCGAACGGCAATTGCCGAGCGACAGTCTTGCTCGATCGCTTTATCCGGTGGTTCAACTCCTCAACCATTGTACGCGGCTCTTGCCACCACAGATTTACCCTGGCACCAGATCCAGATTTATTGGGGTGACGAACGTTATGTGGCACCGACACATCCTGACAGTAACTATGGAATGGCGAAGCAAGTTTGGCTCGATTTGGTGTCAATTCCGCCGGAAAATATCCACCCAATGCCCACTAATCTGGCAGATCCAACTCTAGCTGCCGATACTTACGATCGAAAGATCCGGTCTAATTTTGGGCTAGAAGCCGGCTCGATTCCCACTTTTGATATTATCCTTCTGGGCATGGGTGATGATGGTCATACAGCCTCTTTATTCCCCCACACGGCTGCTTTATCAGTCGTCAATCGATTGGTGACTGTGGGTGAGAAGGATGGACAACCGCGCTTAACTTTTACTGCAACGCTAATTAATCACGCTCGGAGTGTGATTTTCCTTATTTCTGGTGCTAGTAAGCGTCCAGCGTTAGCCGAGGTATTTGCACCGACTGGTGATGCAAGTACTTACCCATCGCGTTTGATTCAGCCGGCAGGCGAGTTACTCTGGCTGTTGGATGCTGCGGCGGGGGAAGAGTTAGGGAGTAGGGGTTAGGGAAAAGGGAATTGATAATTCGCAGTCCCCCAGTCCCCTCGTCTTCTAAAATGTCAAAATCGATCGAATTGCTTTACCACTGTGCATCGCCTCGAAAGCATCATTAATTCGATCGATCGGCATAATTTCACTCACCAAATCGTCGATATTAATTTTCCCATCCATATACCAATCGACAATTTTAGGAACATCCGTGCGCCCTTTGGCTCCGCCAAATGCAGTCCCTTTCCACACCCTGCCGGTAACTAATTGAAATGGTCTAGTACTAATTTCTTGCCCTGCGCCAGCAACACCAATAATCACGCTCACACCCCAGCCTTTATGACAGCATTCAAGGGCTTGACGCATCAGCTTGACATTACCAATGCACTCGAAACTATAATCTGCACCACCTTTGGTGAGATCTACCAGATAGGGAACCAAATCACCTTCCACCTCTTGGGGATTGACAAAGTGAGTCATGCCAAATTTTTCGGCGAGCGGACGTTTGGCGGGATTAATATCTACCCCGATAATCATATTTGCTCCCACCATTCTGGCAGCTTGAATTACATTTAACCCAATACCACCCAAGCCAAACACTACGACATTTGAACCTGGTTCAACTTTAGCCGTATTAATTACCGCCCCAATGCCAGTCGTCACCCCACAACCGATCAGACAAACCTTTTCAAATGGAGCATCAGGGCGAATTTTTGCCAAGGCGATTTCTGGAACTACCGTATAGTTGGCAAACGTAGAAGTTCCCATATAATGGTGTAACATTTTGCCCTCATGGGAAAAACGGCTACTACCATCTGGCATCAACCCACGTCCTTGAGTCAAGCGAATCGACTGACACAGATTAGTTTTTCGACTGAGACAGTACTCGCAATTACGGCACTCAGGTACGTATAGAGGAATCACGTGATCGCCCACTTGCAGGCTCGTGACACCCGCGCCAATTTCCACAACCACCCCCGCACCCTCATGCCCTAAAATTGCCGGAAATAGTCCTTCTGGATCGGCTCCAGACAATGTATAGGCATCCGTATGACAGACTCCAGTAGCTTTAATCTCAACTAATACTTCCCCAGCTTGCGGTGGTGAGAGGGTGACGGTGGTAACTTCTAAGGGCTGTCCTGGTTGAAAGGCAACTGCGGCTTTGACTTGCATCGATATTTACTCTACTATATTATTAATTTTTCAACCACCGCGATCATCTGTAACTAGCAACTGGAGTTAATACTGTGCTGGTAATCTCGACAACCGATCGCACTCTCAGAATTAGCAATTTGCGGATGGACTGTACATTTTAGTCGATGATCGTTGGTAAAAAATACACAATTGCTACAGGGAATCTGGTGCATTTGTCTAGCGCTGGCAAATGTATTTCTGGCACCGATCCAGATATTCCAAATAAATAAAGCCACCAACAACCAAGCACACCCAAAACAAATGGGTATTAGGACGGATTGGATGGCTTTAATCACTAAGAGAATAAGTTGCCAGAACATACTTCTTGCCCCAGATTGATTTAGAACTAGAAGGGAATTTGGTCGGCATCAGCATCATTAAATACTGGCGGCTCATCTGCACGAACCGGACTGGAAGATGTTGTTGGCACGGGCGCAGTGTTCCGTGAACTAGTTGCCGGACTACTTGGAGTTGTTGCAGTGGTGGAGTTAGTCCCATTGACGTGTTGGAGACGACTCGCAACTAACCTGGCACGTTTTTCTTTATAACCATCACGTTCGATCGTATTCATTTCCAGACGACCTTCGATCGCGACTCGATCGCCCTGTTTATAATTTTCCTTCATTTCGGTTGCCAAATTACCCCATCCGACTACTTCGATGGTCGGATGGGGATCATCTTGACGACCACCCACTGGGGGCGCAAACTGCACAAACATATCAGCTACCGCCATTTGATTATCAGCGGTATAGCGCAGTTCGGGATTTTTGATAATCTCCGCCATTAAAATGCAACTATTCATAGGTATAGGTAGTGATGGTTGAGGGATTAGCGATACACGCTCTAAATTTTTCCTCTATTACCATGTTGCACCAAGCAACACAGCAATATTCAGACTGTTCTAATTGATCTTCAGGTTAGAAACTAGAGCCAAGACTGAAGGCTTAGTTCTAATCTTAGTATATAAATACTGACTTGTAACTATTCACACACAGATTTTCTGAATAGATGGATCGAATTTACCTCGATCGCTAGACCATCTTAACACCCGATGCACACATCGAAATTAGCTGAAAGACTTAATCGTAAATGATTTATTTAATGTTCGATCTTCAAAATAATCCCTCCTCAATCTGCAAAAAAGTTGTTGGGGCAACATTTATAGCTTGGTGGTAGTCATTAAATTAGGGCAACATAAAAATCAACACTTAAATACTACATATCTATGCACAAGTTTTTAACCATCCTCTCAATTTTTGCAACAATCACTGCGGCAACAATCCAGTCGCCCAATCAGGCTTTGGCTGGGGGAATTGGCAATAACTACATCGCTCCTTCCGTAACTTTTGGTGGTGGATCGACTGCTTTTGGCGTGGACAGTAAAATTGGAATTGCCGATCATGTTTCCTTGCGTCCTTATGTGATTTTTCCCTCCGGCGGGACCAACTTTGGTAGCAGTCTTACCTATGATTGGGATCTGCGCGAGTCACCGACACCCATTACCCCGTTCATCGGCTTAGGTCTTGATATTGAGACTGGCGGTAACAATAGTATGACGACTGGTTTCGCCCAGGTTGGGGCGGATTTGAACATCAACGAGCAATTTGCCCTATTAGGCAGTGTCGCGATTCCTCTTAGCAGTAACAACGCCGGTACTTCTGTAACTTTAGGTGCTGGCTTGCGATTTTAGGGAAAAATATGGCGTTGCTTAATCTACATCAAAAGCTAAATCAGCAACGCCGAAAATGCCATCATCAATTCAGTGAACTTGGATTGGCTAGTTTACAATCCGCAACCTTTTCGACCCAACTTACCTAAAGAATTTATAATCAGGGGCTATTACGGTCTACTTATTATAATTATGTCCCTATCAAATCAAAATACCGATAATCAACTCCAACTTACTAAACGCCCCCGGCGGTTGCGCCGTAATCCCAGCATCCGCAGCCTAGTTCAAGAAACTAAACTTACCGTTGACGACCTGATCTATCCGATGTTTGTCATGGAAGGCGAAAATGAGCGCGTCGAAATTGCTTCCATGCCGGGTTGCTACCGCTATACCCTCGATTTACTACTCAAAGAAATTGCCGAGATCTATAGTCTGGGCATCAAAGCGGTTGCCTTATTTCCTGTCGTTCCTGACGAGAAAAAAGATGATAACGGTACAGAAAGCTATAACCCCGAAGGATTAGCTCAACTTACTGTCAAAGCGATCAAAGCGCAAACTCCAGACATGGTAGTGATTACGGATGTTGCTCTCGATCCCTTCACTACTCATGGACATGATGGGATTATTGACGAAGAGGGTACGATTCTGAATGACGAAACTGTGGCAATCCTGGTCAAAATGTCCGTCTCTCAAGCACAAGCTGGCTGCGATATGGTTGCGCCATCAGACATGATGGACGGACGAATCGGTGCGATTCGGCAGGCTCTAGATGCTCATGGCTTTACGGATGTAGGTATTCTTGCTTATTCAGCCAAATACGCATCTGCTTATTATGGTCCTTTCCGCGATGCCCTTGGTTCTGCTCCTAAATTTGGCGATAAGAAAACCTACCAAATGGACCCAGCTAATGCTCGCGAAGCTCTGACCGAAATTGAACTCGATATTGCTGAAGGTGCTGATATGGTCATGGTCAAACCGGCTCTTGCCTATCTCGATATCATTCACCAAGTGAAGGCAAACTGTAACGTTCCGGTTGCCGCATATAATGTCAGTGGAGAATATGCGATGATCAAAGCCGCCGCTCAATTGGGTTGGATTGATGAGAAAAAAATTATCCTGGAAACTCTCTTAAGTATGAAGCGTGCTGGTGCGGATCTAATTCTCACCTATTTTGCCAAAGATGTAGCATTAATTTTGCACAAGTAGAGATTAAAGGAGTGAATGGGTGGATCGCAAATAAACCCTTTCTCCTTCCCCTAGAACAGTAGTTTGGTTTCTGGTAAAAACTCTCTTTTCCCTTATTCTCAACTCCTAACCCCGATTATGGGGTTTTGTTTTTTGTAGGGTTATCCGATCGAAAGACTTCTGCCGAAATCTTGTTAAATTATGAATAGTGTCACGCTCTCATCTCTTTTTAACAATCGTTCCAATTACCGCCGCCCAATTTTAGTCGCTAGCCACTATGCTATCCATGCTTGAAGACATTATCCCCTTCACTATTTCGATCGAGCCAGAAACGATCGCTAGTGCAGCTTTGTGGACGCTAGCTCTATGTTGGGGATTTACCAGTGCCCGCGAGTGGGTAATTTTACAACTCGAACGGTGGTTTAATTTTGCCGAACGGTCACTTTACACTACGGAAGTGGAATATGAGCGCACGAGGTTGGCTCGTGAATCTCAAAATGCTTTCTACGCTTCAATTTTTAGCATTATCCCGTTCTTTTGCTGTGGTATTTTGTGTAACTATTCGATCGAGCATACCCTCGGTTCTCAGTGGACAACTAGTATTGGGCTGATTATCAGTGTAATTGCAGGGATCTATGAACTTGGCAGACAACAAGGGAATAATGAGGAGTAAACAGTGAATAGCTATTTTGGCGAACAAAGAACAGTTATTTCCAACTCCTAGCCACCATTCACCATCCACTATCTACCAACCATTTTTATGGCAGCGACAAATTTTCGGGACTATTATGCAATCTTAGGTGTGCCTAAAAATGCCAGCGCGGACGATATCAAAAAAGCCTATCGGCGGTTAGCACGTAAGTACCATCCCGACCTCAATCCAGGAGACAAAGCTGCTGAGGCGAAGTTCAAAGAAATCACTGAGGCAAATGAAGTCCTCTCGGATGTGGATAAACGGAGTCAATACGATCGATTTGGCCAGTATTGGAAACAAGCCGAACAGACTAAATCTAGCACTCGATCGAGTACTACTGGTACCACACCTAATAGCGATTTCAGTGGGTTTGATTTTGGTCAATACAATAATTTTGATGATTTCGTCAATGAACTTTTAGGTCGCTTTAGTACGACAGCAGCTAATCCCCAGGGTGCTAAAACTACCAGCACTAGGACGACAACATCAACAGGTAGTGGATTTGATGATTTTACGACCAACACCACGACTGGTAATATTAGCAGCGATCGAGAGGCAACGATTTCGCTGACATTATTGGAAGCCTTTAATGGCACCCAAAAAAGCTTTAATTTAGGTAGCGAGACAATCAAGGTGCGGATTCCGGGTGGTGCCAAGTCTGGGAGCCGGATTCGGGTGCGCGGGAAGGGAAATGTCAATACCTACAACAAACAGCGCGGTGATTTATATCTCACTGTCGAATTGCAACCCCATCCCTTCTTCCGACTTGATGGTGAACAACTCGTCTGTGAAGTCCCCATTACCCCCGACGAGGCTGTTCTCGGTGCCCAAATCGAGATTCCCACCCCAGAAGGCATGGTGACAGTTAACGTGCCACCAGGGGTCAGATCTGGTCAATCCCTCCGACTCCGAGGCAAAGGGTGGATGAATCCGCGTGGAGATCGGGGCGATCAATTAGCTAAAATTATTATCGCTACGCCCAAAAATATTACCCCCACGGAACGCGACCTCTACGAACAGATTCGGATGGCTCGTACCTCGAACCCGCGCAATCATTTTGCCCAGGTCAAACTTTAGGGCATAGTTAACAGTTGAGATATCTGCTCGCGAGTAGTTTAGATCGGGCGTAATGACAAGACGAATTGGACTTATACCGAAGATGTAATGGGTATTAGAATTTATGGCAATCGTGAGTTAAAAACGTTGCCCGGACTGTCAACTAGACCGACACCTGTCAAAGTCAGACAGGCATTGTTTAATGTTTGGCAAGGATCGATTGTCGATTGCCGATGGTTGGATCTTTGTAGTGGTAGTGGGGCAATGGGTGCAGAGGCTTTATGTCGCGGTGCTAGCATGGTGATTGGGATCGAACGATCGAATGCAGCGTGTGATATTGTTCACCAAAACTGGGAAAAAGTCGTCGGCGCATCCCAGACATTTCAATTACTGCGCGGTGATGTTTGTACTAAATTACCCATGCTAGCTGGACAACAGTTCGATCGAATTTACTTCGATCCACCGTACTCAGGAGATTTATACAATTCAGTTTTGAGATCGATCGAGCAATTAGAACTACTAGCTCCATCTGGAGAACTCGCCGTAGAACACAGTCCAGACCCAACTATCAGTCATTTACCAGATGCTCTCGATACACTAGAACTGTTGCGTTGCAAATGCTATGGAAATACGGCAATTTCTTTTTATCGACTCCAGAAGTTGGGAATATGAGATTTGGAAATCTAGTCCTATCCCTATTCCCTAAATTCCCTACAGACCAAGCTGATTCCCACGCTTGTATTGCATGTAAGCAGCTACAAATAAGCCACTGAGAGTAATAAAAACCAGACCAAGGACGATCCCAGCTAGTAAAGGTTCTACCACGTTGATACTCCACAATTAGTTGACATAAGCTTTACTAGAGTATCGGGTTTCGGGGGTTCGACGCAAGATGCGTCGGGAATTTTCTCTTGCTCTAGCCGATCAGCAAAAACTTTACAAACGGAAAAAAATCTTAAGATATTGAAGAAATGTATCTCAAATCTGAAATTTATCGATAAACTATAAACGTGGATACAAGCTTTAGTGCCAAATCTGCACGTTTTCTATAATTAACTTAAATTCACAAGTAGCAGGCACGCCTTGGATATCCGACTACCCAAACTCAGGGAAACATCGCCACAACAGCTTGGAGCGATTGTTATGGCTTGTTTATCGCTCTTTTTATGCGCGATCGTCGGCTGGCACTCATTCCAGGAAGCCAATCCCTACGTTACCAATGTTTTAGCTCGAACCGGCGACCCCACATTAGGACATGCTATTTTTCAGATCAATTGTAGTGGCTGTCATGGGCTAGACGCATCAGGACGGGTCGGACCTAGCCTGCTCGAAATTTCCAAACGCAAGTCTCCCCACAGTTTGATCGAACAAGTGATTAGCGGCAACACCCCACCGATGCCTCAGTTCCAGCCGAAACCTCAGGAGATGGCAGATCTGCTCAGTTATTTAGAAACACTTTAGTTATTGAACACTAGCACCTAAATCAGCAACCCCCTAACTATTTCGGGGAAAGTTGCTCTGCCGTAGGGAAAGAAAATCGAATCTACGCAATGATGGGGTATTTAAGCTCTCCAATACTGATTTTCCCGTCATTAGAAAGTAGTGAAAAGTTCGGAAATTTCGTTGTCTTAGGGCTGAATTGCTGACATGGTTTCTATCAGTGATTAACTCAAGTTTTGATTAAAGACTGTAATCTAGATCCCCTATTTTGTGTGTAAAGTATCGATGATTACTATGATTGCACATTTTAGCTAAGTCGAAATGCTCAAAATTTAGCTACCCACTGACAGACTGCTAGGTGAGGTAGATAGAATAGGCTTAGGCATGAACGTTGATTTGTTCATCATCAAAATTAGCTGCTACCACACGACAATCTTAGTAATACATAAAACTCCATATAGCTAAATGTTGGCTGGTGTGATCCTATGGCAGGCATAAACAATAGAGCAGGTAAATATCCCAAACTGACAACTGAAGAACTAGAAATAATTGGCTGTTTTGCCACTGGTCAAAGGTCTAACGTCTCCAGCCAAACATTGAGATTAGAGTCTACTGAGACATCAATTCGGTTGATTAGTAACAATGGTAAGTTAATCGGCATTAGTAAGCAGACAAACAAATGGCAACGAAAAGTTTTAATTAATCACAACTCTTCCTACACTTCAAGTATTGTGGAACTTTTGACAGATAGAGGGTTTATTAAAAAACAAAAGTCATCCCATCCTGACTTTACCGAACATCATTATTATGAAGTTCCTCATGGCTATAAATTAAATCATACGGACATTCTTCAATTATGGAAAATATGGTGGAATAATAAAAGATATCAACTCAATGCTCACAACCTACCGATCGATATACTAGTGTTCTCCAAAGGTAATTGGTGCCCAGTCCAAGACTTGCAACCCAAACAAGGCAATTTTGTAGTCAAAACCGATCGAGGTGAACTAAAGGTACTCGCAGAAGATCTCGTAGTCTGGATTGATCAAGCTGATCCTCAAACCACATCAACTAAGTCATCACCATTAGCTGTAAAACAGACCCCATCGCCAGCAGTGCAGGCATCTCCGTCTGAAATAAATATTCCCACTGAAGTTATCCCCATCTCAGATTCACCAATCATGCAGTTTAGTCCGCCAGTAAATGCACACACGTCAGATCGTACACAACAAGTTGAGTTACCAGAACAAGAAGAAGATCTCGATCTAGAATCTTATTTAAGTACCTTTAATACTGAAGATACAGAAGATATCGATCGCATTGAAGGCATCTATAATATTTCGGAGTTACTCAATGAAACTGTCGGTATTGGGGAGAAAACACCACCACCTGCACCACCAAAACCAAGTTTTAAACTCGAAGCAACTATAGTCGAAAGACCAGCAGATCGCGGCGCAACTGTCCAACCCCGAATTACCGCCACAATTGTTTCTCCAGCTAGCCCTGAAAAGTCGGACAAGCCTATGGTTGAATCCTCGACACCCATTGTCACTCCCACGACAAACCAACCCGCTCCAATCTCAATTTCTGAGCGGAAACAATTGCTTAAACTTAAAGCTGTTAATACGTTAAATCAATATCTAAAACAAGGCGATCTAGTTACTCAAACTGAAGTCTTGAAAAATGGACGCGGTCAAGTAATCAATTCTCAAATCAATACAACTCGGCGTGGTTGTCCTGGTTGGACGATCGAGCAAATTAAGCAGCTTGAAGATGAGTTAGCCAAAATGTAGGAGTATTGCACATTATCCAGATGGGTAGGCTAGAATAATCCCAAGTCAAGCGATCAATCCTACCATCGCGATTTGATAATTTTTTCCTGACGATTCAGTCGTACAACGGCAAAATCGCTGATACTAAAATAGTCAATTAAAAACTAGCTCATCTACCATTCCCCGTATCCAGACTATGTATCAAAGCAATTTACCTCAACCTCCTGCTCAACCCTCTACTCCAGCAGGGCTAAAAACAAGAGCAAACGTAGTTAAATTGAATCATGCAAGTCGAGCAACGGAAAAAGTTAGTCAATTTCCGACAACCAAGCCAATCCCAGCTTGGCTGAAATCCCTGTTGACAATTCAAAAAGGTTCCGCAATTCTGTGTGGCACTGTCTTGATTTTGAGTGCGATTGCCTATGGTTATACTCTACAGACTCAAAATACCTGGAAACAGCAATATGGAAAATTTCACCGCTTAAACCAACAGGGAACTCAACAAGATGTAATGGATGGAATCCTCAAGCATCAAACCGCTGCGATCGCCGAACAGGATCGACAACGGTTTCAAGAACCTAATCCGCAACAGAGTGTCGTGATTCCTAGTGTTCAGCCTCGCCCCACTAAATCATTGCCTTCTACCCAATCTAAACTATCTCCAGTAACAAAACCGCCGCAAGGATACTAACATAATTGTGAGTTGTGGTGAGTCTGGAAGTGAGAAAACAGGGAGACAGAAAGAGGAAGTTCATCTATCTGGACTGATTTTGGCGGGTGGTCGTAGTTCGCGGATGGGACAGGACAAGGCGACAATCGAGATTGCTGGCAAACCGCTAATTCGTGGCATTTATGATGTGGTGGCAGCTTGTGACGACAGTTCCACGTTACCGATCGGGAACGTCTATGTTGTCACCCCGTGGGTGAACAGATATCAGCATCTTTTACCCATCAGTTGTCATTTTATTCTCGAACAACAGCCCCCTCAAGGCCCGTTACTGGGCTTTGCCTCAGGATTAAGTCAGATTAACTCCACTTGGATTTTTCTCGTCGCCTGTGACTTGCCCAATTTATCAACCCCAGTTATCCAAAACTGGATCGCTGGGTTAAAAGATGTTCCACCCCAGAGCATTGCCTATTTACCTAAAAATCCCCGCAAGGGTTGGGAGCCATTATGTGGTTTTTATCGGCGAAGCTGTCTAGATTCACTCTTGGAATACATTAGTGCTAGTGGGACATCCTTTCAAGGCTGGCTGGCAAAGAATAGCGTGAGCGAATTGCTGATCGCCGATCGGCAATGCCTATTAAACTGCAATAGCCCAGCAGATTTACTCGGAATTACGACAGATCGATCGGTCGATCGACCCGACAGTTCACAGCTAAAAGATCTAAAATAGTAACTGATTTGATGCGCCATCTTCTCAGACAGTGCAATTGTCTAGTCTTCCGCCGACCTATAGTATCCATGACCCTAATACCTACTGATACCCCGCTGTACAATCATCCACTGCCAGAAATCGAACAATGGTTGATCTCGATCGGTGGCGAACAAGATAGTAATGAATTGCATTGTTGGCATATTAGCAATGCTGACTGGCAAGCAGAATTGTGTTTGGATATCGAGGAACTGACAGTCAGATATTCTACAAAATCAAACAGCCAACAAGCTTCATCATCTAATTCAGACTATCAAGGTATTTATCGCACTTTTAAATACTCTCTCAGCCGTCAAGACATTGAAAACGCAGTCCTCGCTGGACCTTAATTCCCACTTCTCAATTTCCTAACTTATGCTCGATCGAATTGTCCTGATCACTGGAGCCAGTAGTGGCATTGGTGCTGCTTGTGCCCGACTATTTGCTGGCGAGGGTGCCAAACTGATTCTACTAGCTAGACGAGCAGAACGGCTCGAAGGATTGGTAGATGAACTAGTGACAACTGGGATCGATCGAGAAAATTTGTACAGCTTAACAGTAGATGTCCGCGATAGACTACAGGTAGAATCAGCTTTGGCTCAATTACCCGATCGCTGGTCGAAGATTGAGATTTTGATCAATAATGCGGGTCTGAGTCGCGGCTTAAATAAGCTGCAAGAGGGGGAAATTGAAGATTGGGAGGAAATGATCGATACAAACGTTAAGGGACTGTTATATGTCACTAGGTCGGTAGTTCCAGGCATGGTAGAACGGGGGTTGGGTCATGTTGTCAATCTAGGTTCGATCGCTGGTCATCAAACCTATCCCCAAGGTAATGTCTATTGTGGGACAAAAGCGGCAGTTCGATCGATCTCCGAAGGACTAAAAATCGATCTCTTGGGTACTCCCATTCGGGTTACATCCGTCGATCCTGGCCTGGTAGATACGGAGTTTAGTACTGTCCGCTTTCATGGCGATACCAATCGCGCCGCCAAAGTTTATCAAGGACTTACACCACTAACGGCTGAAGACATCGCCGCAACGATTTTATTTTGTATCACTCGTCCACCTCACGTCAATATCAGCGAGATTTTGCTTGTACCAACAGATCAAGCTACACCAACACTGGTTCATCGCCAACAGTTGCCTAGAGACTAAATCTCTGCTAGTGATGCGAAGTCTGCGTAGGCCGACATTGCTTGCGCGTGGAGTGGTTTTAACCACTTTGAGTATAGGCATTTAGATTAACCGATCGCTTCAAATTGATTATTAGTTAAAGCTAAACCAGTGGAAAGTTGAGCAAATTGACCGCCATTTTGACCTAATCCTGGCGCAGTCAGGTCGGCATTATAGAACAACTTACCATTAGTGCTGTTATAGACGATCGCCGCACTACTAGTTTCTGCATCTACATCACTCATAACGATGCTAAACTCATCGACTGATAGAGTTCCCACACTAGTAGTTAAGCTACTAAAGATTGACTGACCCAACTGAATTTTATCCTGTCCAACAGTGAAGTCCGTAATAGTGTCAATCCCAGCCGAACTTAATGCTGGACAAGCATCTGCTCTAAACAGAAATGTATCATTACCACTCCCACCTGTCAGGATATCATTCCCCGCACCACCGATGAGAATATCGTTACCCGCACCGCCATTGAGAGTATCATCGAGGTGATTGCCATAGAGGATATTATCAAGCTCGTTACCATTCCCACTCGCGGCATCATTATAAAGGCGAAGAACTTCGAGATGATCGCCTAAAGTATAACCAGAGAAACTAGCATACACCTCATCGATACCTTCACCAGCATTTTCGACAATTACATCGTTGAGATTATCGACATCATAGATATCATTACCCAAACCACCAATCATGGTGTCATTACCCGCTCCACCATAGATGTAGTCATTGCCATCTTTGCCATCGAGGGTATCGTTGAGATTATTACCGTAGAGAGAGTTATCTAATTCATTACCTGTCCCACTAGTGGCACTACCATAGAGGCGAAGAACTTCGAGATGATCGCCTAATGTATAACCAGAGAAACTCGCATAGACTTCATCAACGCCTTCATCAGCATTTTCGACGATTACATCGTTGAGATTATCCACATCATAGATATCATTACCTAACCCACCAATCATGGTGTCGTTACCCACCCCACCATAGATGTAGTCATTACCATCTTTGCCATCGAGGGTATCGTTGAGATTATTACCGTAGAGAGCATTATCTAACTCATTACCCGTCCCACTGGTGGCATTACCGTAGAGGCGAAGACGTTCGACGGCATAGCCCAAGGTGTAATCAGAGACACTAGCATACACTTCATCGACACCTCCACCCTCCCAATTGTAAAATTCACCATCTCCATATTCGACGACAACATCGTTCAATCTATCAACATCATAGATATCATCACCCCTCCCACCCATCATGGTGTCTTTACCCGCTCCACCGTACAGGTAATCATTGCCATCATTCCCATAGAGAAGATTTTGCCACTGATTACCATAGAGAGCGTTATCTTGCTTATTGCCCTTGCCAATATTAACCGTCTCTTGGAGGTAGAGACGCTCGATGTTATCTGATAAGGCGTAGCCAGAGACACTAGTGTAAACCGTATCGATTCCCCCATTGGGATTTTCGACGATCGCATCGTTCAAATTATTCACATTATAGCGATCGTCGCCATCACCACCCACAAAAGAGGCTGCTGGATTTTGACTGGCTTGAGGATCGTCTATCACCCATACTTTAAAACCAAGCGGTCTGATAAAACCAGAAACATACAACTGACCATTGCCATAACCGACAACTGCGGCATCAGAATCCCTACTGTCTTGTGGCATATCCCAGGCTATCATCGGATTGCCTGTAGTCGGATCTATTTTCCACAGTTCTGAATTGGCACCACTGTCGTTACCGTTGAAGTAGAGAGTACCATTGACATTGGTTAGGGTATTGGAATTAGGACCAGAATCAGTTGGATTCATATTCAGCACCAGGACTGGATTATCCGTAGCAGGATCTATTTTCCACAATCCAGAATTGTAAGCGGTGAAGTAGAGAGTGTCGTTGACGTTGGTCAAATTATATGGCCGGACAGCAGGTATTTGAACTAAATCACCAGTAGTTGGATTTAGCTTCCACAATTCAGTTCCGAAACCTTTGTCCGAGGCAGTAAAGTAAAGATTGCCATTGACACTGGTCAAATTTAAGGGAACAGAATCTGTTCTCAGTAGTGACATATGTGTCAACACTTGCGGATTGCCAGTAGTGGGGTCTATTTTCCACAATTCAGTACTATTTGTGCCGTTATTATGCGCCGCAAAATATAGTGTGCCACCGATGTTTGTGAGATTGGAGGCATCGTAGATCTGTGTACCTGTGGTGACTTCTGTTACCTGTTGTGGATTGCCCGTAGTCGGATCGATTTTCCATAACCCAGCATTATGATTACTACCGTCGTAATTTGTAAAATAGAGCGTACCGTTGATATTGGTCAGATTTGACGGACTGATAATTGGGTTATTTCCACCCGTATTCGTGACCTGAACTGGAGTGTGAGTAATGGGATCTATTTTCCAGAGTTCTGCACTGGTAAGACCTGTTTGTTGGGCAAAGAAATAAAGAGTGCCATCGATCTCAATACAATTAGGTGGATTAATAACTCTTACACCTTGAACACTATATGTTGCTGGAGATGGATTGGAAATTTCTAATCCTGGCGCAATCTCTGTCACTGGTAAGATCTCGCCATTGGTCGGATCGATCTTAAATAGTGACTGCTTGGCAGCACTCTCATTGAGAACGATAAAATATGTCGTGTCACTACCACCTGTCACATTGCTGCCTTGGCTACGATCGTATTGAATCCACTGATTACTCATCTCTGTCTACCTCAAATTAATCGAATTTTTGTTAATAACCTTGTCGATCGTCAATACATTTTTTGCCGTCATAATTAATACATTTGACAGATGGCAAAAATGGGAAGTTGTATAGCTTACAGAATACATCCAGACTGAGGTTTCAGCCTAGAGTTAAATGTATTGAAAAGACTCAAATAGTCAGTAAATATACTGAGTCAAGGAGATGTGATTTTACCAAGTTGAATTCTGATCGAGACGAGTAGTTGTGCGATCACAGCTACTGGAGCCGCTAAATTTACACAGCAAAATTCGATCGAGTGGCAAATACTCGATCGAGTGCAGATCGTGAATATTTAATAATTAACCGATCGCTTCAAATTGATTATTAGTTAATACTAACCCACTGGCAAGTTGAGCAAATTGACCGCCATTTGTCCCTAATCCTGGTGCAGTTAGATCGGCATTGTAAAATAACTTACCATTACTGCTGTTATAGACGATCGCCGCAGTGCTAGTTTCTGCATCTACATCACTCATGACGATGCTAAATTCATCGGCTGATAGAGTTCCCACACTAGTAGTTAAGCTACTAAAGATTGACTGACCCAACTGAATTTTATCCTCTCCAACAGTGAAGTCGGTAATGGTGTCAATTCCAGCCGAACTTAATGCCAGACAAGCATCTGCTCTAAACAGAAAGATATCATTGCCGCTTCCGCCTGTGAGGATATCATTACCCGCACCACCGATCAGAATATCGTTACCCGCACCACCATTGAGAGTGTCATCGAGGTGATTGCCATAGAGGGTATTATCTAAAGCATTACCATTTCCACTCGCGGCATCATTATAGAGGCGGAGAACTTCGAGATGATCGCCTAACGTATAGCCAGAGAAACTCGCATACACCTCATCAATTCCTTCACCAATGTTTTCGACGATCGCATCGTTGAGATTATCCACATCATAGATATCATCACCCAACCCACCAATCAGCGTATCGTTACCCGCTCCACCATAAATGTAATCATTACCTTCCTTCCCATCGAGGGTATCGTTGAGATTATTCCCGTAGAGAGAGTTATTGAGCGTATTACCTGTCCCACTGGTGGCAATACCATAAAGGCGAAGAACTTCGAGATGATCGCCTAAAGTATAGCCAGAGAAACTCGCATAGACTTCATCAATGCCTTCATTAGTATTTTCGACGATCGCATCGTTGAGATTATCCACATCATAGATATCATTACCCAAACCACCAATCATGGTGTCGTTACCCGCCCCACCATAGATGTAATCATTACCCTCTTTGCCATCGAGGGTATCGTTGAGATTATTACCGTAGAGAGAGTTATCGAATTCATTACCTGTCCCACTGGTGGCATGATCATAGAGGCGAAGACGTTCGACATAATTGGGTAAAGTGTAGCCAGATACACTGGCATATACTTCATCAATACCGCCACCCTCCAAATCAGAACGATCATCTCCATATTCAATGACAACATCGTTTAAGTTATCAACATCATAGATATCATCACCCCTACCACCGGCCATTACATCCTTACCCGCGCCACCAGAAAGGTAATCATTGCCATCATTACCATAGAGAAAATTGTCCCACTGGTTGCCATAGAGAGCGTTATCTTGCAGATTACCCTTGCCAATCCGCACAGTCTCTTCGAGGTAGAGACGCTCGACGTTATCTGGTAAGGTGTAGCCAGAGATGTTAGCGTAAACCGTATCGATCCCTCCGTTTTCCCCTTCGACGATCGCATCGTTCAAATTATTCACATTATAGCGATCGTCGCTATTACGCCCAATTAATTGAACTGCTACACTATCGGCAGTAGGATTGTCGATCGCCCACAACTCATAAGGGTAGATCGAATCGCCAGCAACATACAATTCGCCATTACTATATCCCAAAACGCTTGTGCCAAAGTCAACACTGTCTGGGGGCATGTCCCATACGAAGGTTGGATTGTCAGTAGTTGGATCTATTCTCCAAAGTTCTAGATTACTGCCCGTGTTTTCGCGACCAGAGAAGTAGACAGTACCATTGACATTAGTTAGCAGTTCTAAATTGAATGGTTCGCCATATCGCCCCATATTCATCACCAGGACTGGACTATCAGTAGCCGGGTCTATTTTCCACAGTCCAGAAAGATAAGAGGTAAAGTAGAGGGTGCCGTTGACATTAGTCAGACTGGATGATAGTCCGTCAGTATGTAGTTTGACTAAATCTCCAGTACTCGGATTTAGCTTCCACACAGCAAGATCGGAATTTGGCTCGGCACCTGTGAAGTAGAGATTACCGTTGACACTACTCAAATCTTCCCTAAGAAAGTATCCGGTTGGAAGATTATTACTCAATTGCACTGGAGTGCCTGTAGTGAAGTCAATTTTCCACAACTCACTACTCTCAGCACCCAGAATATTCACACTAAAATATAGTGTTCCATCGATATTAGTTAGACTTGATATATCGTCAATCTGTAAGCCGGTGTTCTGGTCTATCACCTGGTTTAGATTGCCAGTCATCACATCGATGCTCCACAATCTTCCAACATAAGGATTATTAATATTATCGTTATCTATAAAATAGAGAGTACCCTTGACATCGGTCAGATTCGATGGATTAATAATTTGGCTACTCTCATCAGTATTCCCTACCGGAACTGGAGTGTGTGAAGCTGGATCTATTTTCCATAATTCTACATTAGTAACACCCGTTTTCCGAACAAAGAAGTAAAGAGTTCCATCGATCTCAATACAATTTTCTTCACTGCCTAAAAGAGTATTTATCTCTGGTGGATTAGAAATTCGCACACCTGGAGCAATCTCTGTTACTGGTAAGATCTCACCATTGGTCGGATCGATCTTCAAGAGTGACTGCGTGGCATCAAACTTGTTGAGAACAACGTAATACGTTGTGTCGCTACTGTCTGTCAAATTGCTGCCTTGGCTACGATCGTATTGAATCCACTGACTACTCATCTCTGTTTACCTCAAATTAATCGAATTTCTGGTACTAGCCTTGTCTATCGTCAAGGCTTTTTTTCCGTCATAATTAATACATTTGACAGATGGCAAAAATGGGAAGTTGTATAGTTTACAGATTACATCCAGATGTAGGTTTCAGTATAGAGTTAAATGTATCGAAAAGATTTGAATAATCAGTAAATATACTGAGATTCGGCGATATGTTTTTATCAGGATTAATTTCGATCGAGGTGAGTAGTCGTGTTTAGTGCAGTGCGATCGCCGCTACTGGAGCCACTAAATTTATACAGCAAAATTCGATCGAGTGGCCAATACTCGATCGAGTGCAGATCGTGAATATTTGTTAATTAACCGATCGCTTCAAATTGATTATTAGTTAATACTAAACCAGTGGCAAGTTGAGCAAATTGACCACCATTTGTACCCAATCCTGGCGCAGTCAGATCGGCATTATAGAACAACTTACCATTAGTTTGGTTATAGACAATCGCCGCACTACTAATTGCTGCCGCAGCGTCGCTAGTCACAACATTAAATTCAGATTGTCCCAATATGCCTGAATTAGTAGTTAAGTTGCTAAAGATCGATTTACTCAACTCAATTTTATCTTGACCGACGCTAAAGTCAGCGATCGAATCAATGCCTAAAGTGGCTAGTGTTGTATAACCATTATTACTGAAGACAAAGATATCATTCCCTATACCGCCAGTGAGGATGTCGTTGCCGCCACCTCCCACCAAAGTATCATTTCCCGCTCCACCATTAAGCGTGTCATCGAGTAAATTGCCATAGAGAGCATTATCGAGTGAATTACCATTCCCACTCGTCGCAGTGCCATAGAGTTGCAATCGTTCGACATTTGCCCCCAGGGTGTAACCGGAAACACTCGCATAGACTAACTCGATGCCTTGATTGGCATTTTCAACGATAAGATCGTCTAGATTATCCAGATCATAGATATCATCTCCAATTCCGCCAATCAGGGTATCGATACCCGCACCACCATTGAGAAAGTCATTGCCTGCACCACCATTAAGCGTGTCATCGAGTAAATTGCCATAGAGAGCATTATCGAGTGAATTACCATTCCCACTCGTCGCAGTGCCATAGAGTTGCAATCGTTCAACATTTGCCCCCAAGGTATAGCCAGAAATACTCGCATAGACCAACTCGATGCCTTGATTGGCATTTTCAACGATAACATCGTCTAAATTATCGACATCATAGATATCATCCCCAATTCCGCCAATCAGCGTATCAATACCCGCACCACCATTGAGGAAATCATTGCCTGCACCACCATTAAGCGTGTCATCGAGTAAATTGCCATAGAGAGCATTATCGAGTGAATTACCATTCCCACTCGTCGCAGTGCCATAGAGTTGCAATCGTTCGACATTTGCCCCCAAGGTATAGCCAGACACACTTGCATATACCAACTCGATGCCTTGGTTGGTATTTTCAAGGATAAGATCTTCTAAATTATCCACATCGTAGATATCATCGCCAATTCCGCCAATCAGGGTATCGATACCCGCTCTACCATTAAGGAAATCATTCCCCGCTCCACCCGTCAGTATGTTGTTGCCACTATTACCATAGACAGCATTATCGAGGTTATTGCCTGTACCATTAAAATTGTTAGTACCCGTCAGCGTCAAAAATTCAACGTTATTAGGCAGAGTGTAGCTGATACTGGAATTAACGTAATCAATCCCGCCGTTGGCATTTTCAATGATAATGTCACCTAAGCTATCAATATCATAGACATCATCACCATTGCCCCCTGTCATAGTATCGTTACCTGCACCCCCAATCAGGATGTCGTTACCGTCCCCGCCAATCAAGATATCATCGCCGCCACCAGCATCCATCCGACTAGTAGCCGCAGATAAGTTGACGATATCAGTGCCATTATGGCCATAAATGAAGACATATTCGACTTCCTTAATGCTGCCACCGCCAGAAATATTGCCATTATTAATATCTGAATAGTTAATCGTGATGCCATTAGGATCGGATCTAAGCACAGCCCGATCGAAACCATCCCCACCAATATAAATATCACCATCAGTAGAGATTTGCGGTGAGCTAGCAACTTGGGGTGCAATCCCACCTAAATCATCATCACCAGCACCACCATCGAGGTAGTCGGTACCAGCATTCCCAGTCAGTCGGTCATTACCATTACCACCGAGTAAAATATCATTGCCTGAACCACCATCGATCGTATCATCACCGTCAATCCCATTGATGGTGTCATTTCCGGCTAGCCCATTCAAAATATCTTCATCGGAAGTACCAGTGTGAATATCATTACCATTGCTACCCGTCCAAGTTTCCATCTCGACAGCAACTAGTTGCCCATCTATGATTAATACCTGATGGTCATCTTCTACACGTAATTGTGCTAGAGTATCGCTAGATAAAATTTGACCCTGAACGATCGCTGCAAAAATCGCCCCTTCATCACCAGCACTATCGACATCTCCATTTAAGAGTCGATCAAATTTATGCCCGATTTCTTCTAATAATAAATTAAGTAATAAATCTGGTCGATCTAGTGATTCGATCAGGAAATCTTGAGCAATAAATATTCGATCTCGCGTGCGATCGTATGCCCCATTTGCACCTGCTAATTCTTCACTAGTCCGAATTTCGATCGGGGGTAAAAAGTTCAGATCGCCTGCCAGTAAACTGTGATGAATATCGATCGCTATATCTGGATCAAACCGATCGCCGAAGCTAATCCGTAACTGATCTAAAAAATTCGTTCGAGTCACAAATTGTTGTAAGAGATCGATCGCACTGGCATAAATTTCAGGTAGCAGCCGATCGATGGAAATATTCATCACAAACAAAGGTAAATTCAATCATCTAGTCGGATCTACCTATTAATGTTCTCCGAATTATTTGGAGATCCTTACTCCCTAAATTAACTTTTGGACAGGATCTAATCCATCAGCATAATGTCCGAATTAGCTGAGATGTCAGAGATTTAGAGTAGTCACATCGCTCTTTCCCACTCGCAACACTTCGACTTCTGTGCAGGCAGACGCTAGGCGTTGGCGTTGGTGTAGCCTGCCGGACGCACAGCCTTACCTGTGGCATTACACTCAGTGCAAGCTCCCGACTCCTAATCCTCCATATCCCATAAATCCTGTGGATTCCCTGGCTCGATCGGGCGTTTGGGATGGATAATCAGAACTAACCTACCTAGTAGCGGAAGACTAGGTGCCGCATCAAACCATTCAATCGCTAGTTGCCCATCCCGATCGATCGCGAAATAATGAAATTGATCCCACTCAGTGATACCACGATCGACGACGACAATCATTTCCCGAGATTGTGCTGAAATTTTGAGTGGCAAGCTATCTTTGGGGGCGATAATACCGATTGGTTCTTCTGCGGCAGCGATCACTTTCCAGCCGGGTAAACTTACCCAGTCACCATTCCAGTTATGACGAGTGATGTGAAAAGCCCCACTATCTTCGGTTTTTGGCACGCTGGCGAACACGCTACTAGCAAGAGGGAAAGAACCAGCGACAGGGAATGTGCGGGGTAATTCATCGTCTACTTCCAACCGATAAACGGGCAAGGCTGGTGCTTTTCGCTCCGGTGGTGCGGTTAATTCAGTCAGTAATTTTTCAATTTGATTGCGGGCACTTTGGCTGTGGGCAAACATCAGTCCTCTGGCAATCAGCCGAGTCTTCTCCGCCAAATCGGCTTTTTGTTTAACATACCGCCAGTACTGATAGGCTACCGCATCACCTGGGTGATGGGTAAAACCCTCAGGAGGCTGGTGCATATGAGAAAATTCTTTAAATGCCTTCGCGACTTCTTTCGCGCCTTCTGAGTCAATATTGCGGTTGAAGAGATAGTCAGCAGTTACTGCTCGATCCTCTTGGCTGAGAATCCGAAGTTCGTAGAGACTATCACTACCCACCCGTTGGTAGTGAGTTTGTGTGGCTTCAGCAATACCGACTTTCATCATGCTATCGAAGACTTGTGCGGCAACAATAATTTGATTCTGCTGAATTGGTTCAAATCCAGTTGCTTCAAAAATAGCTTGGGTCGTGAGTCCTGATTTTTGCAGTTGTTGGCAAGCCTTGCCCCATTCTACCCAGTTGCTCTCCTTTCGCCGCAACATTAGCAGGAGTTCTTCCGTATTGATGGGTGTCTGATTGTCTGTGGATTCAGTCATTAAATTATGCTTGGTGAGTTATACGGATGCGCGACTTTTGGGATCCTTTGACAGTTTAGCGCACCAATTGGCACGATCCCATTTTGCACTCGATCGAACATGTCTACGCCAGATGGCGACACTTTGAGTCGAATTTGCTTTTCAAATTGGTATAAGAATGCTAAAACTGTGAATCTACGGTAGAATCGGCACAAACCGAGTACCAATTGGGTAAACAGTGGGTAACTAATTATTTCAGATTGATTGGATGTAAGCACGGTCGTCAGTGTGAATTGATTGCACCAGTGTTTATATTCTCCTCACACACCACTTACCAATTTTTATTCATGCTCAATAAGTTGATTCCAGCTGTCTTAGGTATTAGCATCACCATTCCGTTCGTGCGAGGATCGAGTGCCCAAGCTCTACAACCAGCGCAAGTAAGTAATATCGCTAACCAAGTTGTCGTCTTCATTAAAACTCGATCGGGATATGGTTCAGGCGTAGTAATTCAAAAAGTTGGTGATACTTATACAGTTTTAACGGCGGCTCATGTGATTAACGATCGCCATAGTCCACCATCAACAATTATTGCAGCCGATCGGCAGAAGTATACCATCGACCCCAGCAGCATCAAGATTTCACCCAACAGGCTCGACCTGGCGACGGTGACATTTCAAAGTCAACAGGATTATGCAATTGCCCGACTTGGTGATTCTAATACTATTGCCAGGGGGCAGACTGTCTTTGCGGCTGGATTTCAAGGGCAAGCATTACAGTTCTACCCGGGTAAAGTTGTGGCGATCGCTCGTCAAGCCCAAGCAAACGGTTATAGTTTAGTCATTGGTAATGCGGATATCCTGCCGGGAATGAGCGGTGGTGCATTACTAAATCAATCAGGTGCTTTAGTCGGGATTAATGGTAAAAGTATTGGAACGATCGATCCACAGCAGAGTAAAAATGGTCGCAGCAATAACTCCAAACCTGTCAGTGGTCTTGCCATTCCGATTAATACATTTACCCAAGTTGCCAGCCACTTAGCGGTAAATGTAGCTCAAAAACCGATCGGATCGGATCCACAGACCCAAACCGCTGATGATTTTTTTGTATCAGCTCAAAACAAATCTCAGCAAGGTAACTATTATGGCGCAATTGCTGACTACGATCGGGCTTTGAGTTTAAATCCCAACTTTGGCGAAGTTTACTTTCGGCGTGGGTTGGCGCGCAATGTCCTCAGAGATTGGCAAGGCGCAATGGCAGACTATACTAAGGCACTGGCAATCAAGCCCGATCATGCGGAAGCATATACCAATCGTGGCCTAATTCGGAATATCCTGGCAGATTGGCGCGGTGCAAGGTTAGATTTTGATTTTGCCCTGATTCTCAATCCTCGGAATATTTTTGCTTATGTGGGGCGGGGGATTGCTCGGTGTCAATTGAAGGATTGTCAGGGTGGTCTCCGGGACTATAGCCTAGCGATCGGGATCAATCCATCCTACCCTGAAGCATATACTAGTCGCGGTCTAGCACAGCAGGCACTGGGTAATCGCCAAGGGGCTGTCGCTGATTATACTGCCGCCGCTGAAATTTATCTCCGGCAAGGTAAAGATCTAGAATATATTCAGACAGTGCAGAAGATCGGTGCAATTGTGAGACCGAGGGGATAATTAGGTAATAAGTAAGAAGTAGTAAGCATACCCCCGAATAGAATTCGGGGGCTTTAGCCTCAAAGCATAGCTACTGGAAAGAGGTCAAGCTGACCTTCTAACCTGCAACTAAACCCTGGGCTTTCGGGAGAACTTACGGATCTCCCCAAGGCGGCGATATTACACGCAGCATTTATATCAGCATCATGCTCAAATCCACAGTGCCCACATTTAAATTTCTTCCCATGCCGATAGGATTTTTTCCGATCGGTTTCGGGGTGGACGTGCCCACATCGAGAGCAACTTTTCGAGGTGTAAGCGGGGGGTACAAATACCACTGGAACACCAGCAATAATCGCTTTGTAAGCAACAAAAATTCTAAGTTGATAGAACGCCCAATTGTTCGTTCTACGCCGCTCAGTTTTGTTTCTCGGCTGTTGATTTAAACTCTGTCTAATGTTAGTCAGATCCTCAAAAACCAATGCTGCATTAAGCTGTTTTGCCTCTCGAACCAGTTGCTTGCTGATATTGTGGTTGAGCCATTTTTGATATCTAGTTTCTCTGCCTTGAAGCCTTCTCATCAGGCGACGTGCCGAACGAGTGCGTTTGCTTTGAATATTAGATCTAGTTTTACTGTACCTATCTCTAGTCGCTTGGATATGTTTACCACTCCAAGCCCTACCAGTGCTGGTAGTAGCAATGTCAGTCCGACCGAGATCGACTCCAATTACCTTCGGGGTTTTACCCGTTGGTTCGGATTCAATCTCTACAACAATGTTGATAAAGTAGTCACCTTGTCTGGTCTTGTTGAGAGTTGCACTAGTCGGGGTTTGACCTCTGAGCAATGCGATTTGATACCCACCAATTTTCAGCGGCAAGTTAACTCGACCACTTATCAAAGTTATCCCTACAACCTGTTTAGCCTCGTCATACTTAAATGTTCGAGCATCCAAACTAATCGAGGTTGGCCTGAAGGCGTGAACCTGTTTAACTGCTTTGGCGTTACCAACTACTCGTCTAATTGCTTGACAGACATGGTTAGCTTTCAATCCTGTAGACAGCCGCACCCGATGGTAGACAAGGTGATGCAACTTAGTTACATTCCAGCATTTAGCATCTTTGGCTGTTGTCAAAATCTGATTACAAGCATCCGCAAATCCATCAAGTGTACGGTCAATTTCTCGCCGCATCTCTTGATGGACTATAAGCTTGCATTTTACAGATATAGATTGAGTCATTGCTTGATTGTAACTCATCCATACTAGTGACGCAACTAGTAAGTATCCTAGGCGCATTCGGGCGAATAAATTCGCTTGAGTCGTCGTTCCTCCGCGCGATGAATCGACGCGGTTTCCCAACTTCCCACTATTTTCTTATGATTTCTAAGATCGTTAATTAACTTATAGGACTTACGCATTGACAGAAGAACAAAAAGGTGGAGATGGTAGGATAGGGGAAGCAATGCTAACTGAAACCAGTTGTGAGAGAACGATCTAAGCCATCAACAGCCAAATGCACTCAAAATCTGTATATCTTGTTCT
>JBGSPI010000076.1:0-5069 GCA_041738715.1 Chamaesiphon sp. | reverse complement strand
GAATCTGGAGCGCGGATGTTCTGTCGGATTCGTGGTTATATTTCTACGTTGAGGAAACAAGGTTTGAATGTTTTGGACACTTTAATTTCCCTTTTCTCTGGTCATCCTCAATCTCCTATCCCTCAGCCTGAGTAGTTACATCTGCTAATTTATCTGCTAATAGAGAAACTTTAATTGTCTTACCAATGGCTGATGGATCTTGTTCGAGTAATTTGGCATTGGCATTTGCGGCTGTATCGATCGAATTCTGAAGTCTTTTGGCTTGGATTTTTAATGCTGACAATTTATCGGATTGATTTGATAACTCCTCTACTCGCTGCAACTTTTCTTCAGTTGTATCGATTGATTCAATCGCCTTTAATGTCTCTAATGCCCGTTGAACTTCCGCTGCTTCATTGGTAAGTTTGGTTAGTGCTGTGGGAACGTCTTCATATTCGATCGCAACCGGATCTTTGGTTTCTAGATCGAGGTTTATTTGGTTAGATGTCGCTCTAATGAAAGTCATTAACCGTGCTTGAGAACCAGCTATTTTCTTAATTGGTTGAACAGATACTTTGCCATCTTTATCCAGATTGAAATCAAGGATCTGCTGCTGAGATTTGGCATCTGTAACTGTGTAATTAATTAGCCCTGAATCATTGACAGATTTGGTGAAAATATAATCTTCTGCAACTTGTCGTCCCTGTTCGATCGAGCCAGATACTTGTTCTAGTCGATCGATAAAAATCGCAATTTGTCGATGTTCGGTATCTGCTAATTTCTCGCTTCGAGATAAGCCGTCCAGCTCTCGAATAGACATTTTATCTGTTTGGACACTTGCTAAAGCTTTTTCACTTTGCTTGCCAATAATCGCGTTCTTAGTGTTTCTAATTGCTAAGACTGCACCAACAATTAGCCCTGCTAAAAGACCTGTGGCAAGTAATCCAGTTTTGTAGCCAATTTTATGCCAGTACTCATCGACTTTTTCGATGTCTCTGTGTTTATCATCTTTGTTTGTTTCAAGCATATTTGGGGAAGGGGTGTGGGAGGGGAAGGGGTGTAGGGTGTAGGGTGTGGGGTGTGGGAGTAAAGGGTAAAGGGTAAAGGGTAAAGGCGGAGTATCCGACACCCGACACCCTGCGCGAAGCGCACCCTACTTTTGTTTGCACAGACTGACTAGATCGTCTACAGAAATAACTGATATTTTGTCTCGATTTAATAGAACTGTGGGAGTGTCATTGCTCATCAGTTCAGTCAATCGATCGGTAAGATGAGAGAATAAAGTAACTCCATCTCGTTCGACGATCACTAACTGTCCGTCGAAATAGATGAGATGATATTGATACTGACTTGTCTCGACAATATGGGCATAGCTGCGTCCATTATCAGTCCGCCACATTAATTCGCGTTCGTTCCAACATTCAATGACTGCGGGGAAATTGGTGAATATAGGTGACAGTGAAGATGATTCTATTTCAGCTTGAATTTGGTGCTGGCTTTTCATAATTGGCTAAAGACTGAAAGGTTGAGCGACGATTAAATTAACTTCAGTACCCGTAGGTAAAAACCAGATTTTTGAGGCGGAATTAATCTGAGTAGTCGCCTGTTTATTTCGCTCCATCCATTGGGATACCAGTGGACTAAAACCACCGTCTAACACCGAACCGACGATATTTTGTTGGGGATTGCTGGTTTGTAAAAACCCTCCACCTGTGGCGATGGTTTGGGTTTGTGGTTGAGTGAGATTTTTACCGACTGCTTGGAGTGCTCCACCGAAAAATGACATCAGATCCCGATTGAATACTTCTCCTTGCCCGAATACCTTAACTTGGGCTACAAGTGGTTGCTTGCTGGCATCTTGGAGTACTAGGGCTTGTTTTGGAAGTTCCACCAGTTGCCCATTAACAGATGCTTTGGCACTAATCACCTGGAGCATCCCGTTATCTAATGCTGAAACCTCCGTCATCACCTGACTACCAGTTGGGAGGAGAACTTTACCACCACTATCGAGGATGGGTGCAGTTAACGCCAGAAAGATTGGTTGAGATGAGACAGCGGTAGATATTTGGAATGGTGTAATCATTTTGGCTTTAATTTGCTGCCCGACAACTGCAACGCTACTGCTGCTAGCATTCGCTTGAGCGAGTCTAGTTTGGGTAACAGTAGTGGGCACCGTTGAGCTTGTTTCGCCCCCGCTCGTCCGTCCCCAGACACCTACAGCGTTACGATTGGCGACTTCCCAGGATACGGGTGGGATGCGAGTAATCGCTGTTGATGAATTGTTCGGTTGCTGTCTGACTACTTCAATCCGGCTAGGAGCAATAACTTTAGTTGGTTTTGGTGCGACTAGTGCGACTTTTTGAGCAGGAGGTTCGATCCTTCGCGCAATTGTTATCGGGAGAGACTTGACTGGTTCGAGCCGCGCAATTGTTGTAGGGTGGGGCTTGATGGGTTCGATGTGAGCAACTGGGGCTGGTTTTGCAATCGGTGGTAGAGATTGAGGGCTAATAGGGGGTGGAGCTTGAGCGATGGTAACAGGCGGTGGAGCTTGATAGATAGGATCTGGTTGTGGAGTGGCATTAGTTACTACTTGTGGATCTCCAGTCGTTGGAGGGGTAGTATTTTTGGCACTTAAACTATTAACTGGAGCCACCGTAGCCACTGTGTCAGCCGCAGTTTTATCGGCAGAAGCCTTTTGTTGAGCGACTGCTGCGGCAATAATATCTCGCTGTTGCCCTTCCATTGCTAATTTGGAGTTGACGACTCCAAACCGAGGATCTGGTTTAAAATCCGCTTGAGACTTTTCCGGCGGGTTAGGGGCAGTTGTGGCTGTCGCTGCGACTGTTTCTTGTTTTTGCCCCCCAAAGACAATAGCTCCCAATGCTAGAGTCGCGATTAATAATGCGCCGCCGATTGTTACTAATTGGTACAAAGACTGTTTGTAGATGGGTAGTTTAGTCTTTGATTCGGCAATATTCTCCTCCCGCTCGGTAATTGCGAGGGCTGATTCGGCTGGATTCGGAGTCTTCAATCCGGCTAAACTTGCCATATCTAGCGGGTTGAAAGGTATTACCTTGTTTCCAGCGGGTGGTTGAGTTTGGGTTTGAGACTTGATTTCCGATAAGATTTCTCCTTGCTCGAATACTTCGCTTTTGTCTTCTTGATTGTTCATAAGTTGGAGTGGGGGAGTGGGGGAGTGGGAGAGTTGGGGTGTTGGGGAGAGTTGGGGTGTGGGGAGTAAGGGGGTAAAGGGTAAAGGGTAAAGGGAAGGCGTGTGGAGGTGTTTCTTCCTCCGTCACTCCCCCACTCCCTTCCTCCCCTACTTAACCAAGTCTTGCTTACTAAAATCCTCCATCCCATAAATTTCTACTCCCGCAGCTCGTGCGATTGCTGTTACGGCTTGAAGATCTGCCTTAGTATCCAGACGGCTGACATCTGGCATCACAGGTGGGATTATGGCTCTGAGATAGATATCTTTATTAATCGGTACTAATGTCTCCGGTACATTAGGTGCGGTTCTAATGGCTAAATTGGCAACTATTTTGACTTTCCACAACTTCTCATCGGGTTTATTACTTTTAACTTCAATCGGCTCTTGAATCGACACGGGAATGAATGCCACATCTGAAGAACCTTGGAGAATTTTCAACGAGGTAGTTAATGGTGCGAGCTGCTTACTTAAAAATTCCTTGCGAAAATCGTCAGAAATTGCAAATGAAGCTGCCCAGACTGGAGATGGTATTTTTAGATCTGTGCGCCCTTCTGCTTCAATTGGTACGCCTGGATCTACTTTTGGCGTGCGAATTTCTGCTGGTGAAGCTGGCATTAGATAGACTCGCCATGTAAATAGATCCGTTAAAGTCTTGACTGTGAAATCTTGGAGGATTTGGTTAGAGCGTTGTTTACCATCCATCGCCTTAATCTCAATCGTCTTCCCATTGAGCGTCTGAACTAGTGTAGGCATTGGCTTTGCGGCGATGGTATTAGCAGCATTTAAAGCCAAAACCGAAATGAATAGCCCGATAGTTGATACCCCTAAAGTTATCAAAGAACAGAGTGCGACGAGATTCTTTTCTTGCTCTTGTAACGATCCAGATTTGGGCGATCTTTTCTTAATATTTAAGACTGATAACTGATTGGAATCTGACATCTAGAGCGATATACATAGTAGGTAGCCTTCTATTCATAACAGTTAAATTCCTAGATGATATGGGCTAGATTACTTAACCCAAAGATCGGTAATCTAGCCCATACAATCGCTAGTTGTGACAGTTATAACGAGTTAACAGATGTTAATTCCAGGCAATATGAACTTTCCAAGTAACATAAATATTTATCAAACTTGCCTGACCTCGATTGCTATGATTGGTTTATCGATAGCCGATCTCACTCCAGCATTTGGCTCCCCTTCATCTCAAATTGTCAAATATGAGTCGCCTCAACAAGAAGTTTTAACAATTAATTTGCATCCTGGTTTAGGTACGAATATTAGTTTTGATGCGGTGAATCAAACGGTTGAGACTATATTTTTAGACAACCAATCTAATATATCAATGAATACCAATGGTTGTTTACCAACTGAACGGACATGTCCGCCTGGTTCGGCCCCCACTTTAATTCATCTCTCCTTAATCGATAAGATTGAATTGCCAGGGGTTATTCGTGTCAATAAACAAGCAGCAAATAAATCTTTATTGACAGTAGTTAGTTTGGATGCCAATCGACAAAAGCACACTTACATTTTCACCCTTAAACTGTTTGGAAAAAACGATCCTAAGCCGCATGTAGCACTAATTCAAATCGTACCTTTCGCACCAAAACCGGATGTTCGGGTAGCTGTTATTCCGAAAGTTAAAATCAGAGCTAAATCAATTCAAATACCTAGAGATACACCCACTGAAGTTCCAATTGCTACGGTAGATATCCCATTTATCCCTGTCAATCTCCGCGTATAGCAATACGAGCTTCAGTTAGGACATATAATAGTAGGTGAAGTTAGCGATCGAAATCAGGATGCCAGCACCTTACAGTGAAGATCTTCGTCAAAAAGTAATAGCAGCAATAGATAGAGGTGAACGCAAGACAGATGT
>JBGSPI010000075.1:0-2957 GCA_041738715.1 Chamaesiphon sp. | reverse complement strand
TGAAGGTGAGAGGGGTTTTCGAGCATTTCGATTCATACTGGTTTTTTGGTTAAAAACAGTTTACCCACTCTTTTCCTCTCTAATCCACTCTGGGTCTGCTTTTTCTGCTATCTTCACTGACTTTTGTCAGTCAACCAGCTTGCTCAATTGTGCGCTCTCCTGTTTCTTCATCAATGGCGATATAATAAGCTCCTTCTTGATAACACTGCGCGATCGTCACAATTAGGCTAGTGAAACATTCTGCATAAACTACTGGTTCTTCATTTGGGAATTGGCAGTAAACAGGGGAAATCATTCTTTCTACATTATCGCAGAGGACGTAATATATTTCCTGTCGATCGCCATGAAATAGCAGTATGGTATGGTTGCTCGATCCTATAGTCGAAGCTTGGATACTTTGTGGAAGGGGATGGAAATACAAATTTGGAGCAATTTGACATTCTCCATTGTAATATTTGTAAAGAATCCGCAACTCTTGAGAGAGTTTAAAAGAAAAATTATTGATTAGTCGCTCAATTTGGGATGTTTGTTCTGGGATTGAGAGGTCATTTAAATTGTATAAGCCGAGATAATTATAAATATCATCATGGTAAAACAATAGCCAATAAAATACCTTGTCAATTGATACAGCAATTAAGGTTTGATCATTCTCCCAGTATCGATGTTTCTCGCTGGGAAGTTCTTGGCAAAATCTCTTGTAGCCAATGTTACATAGTAAAATACTAATTAATTCTCTATTAGACAAAGATTTATCTTCTGCTAATATCCATGATGACTGCCAATTTGTAGGATGAATTTCTCCATACTTAGCTGGAATGATAGTGCCATGATTACAATAAACTTGGTAGCCATCTACAAATTTAATTGCCGCTTTACCTTCTGCATGAGCTAGCTGTTCTCGATCTAGATACAGTTCTGTTGGTCGTTCTATGATTATACAAGTATTCTCAAATGCTATTAAATAAGGGCATTCTTCACACAATGATTTCCACGTATCCCAAATTTCTAGATCGCATTCACTACTAATTGAGTTGATATGTAGGTCATAAAACCAAGGATTAGTATTTTCAAATTCCAACATGTGGATTTCAAAAAATGTATAGCTGTCAAAAAATCCAGGATTACTAAGTGACAAAGCAGAGTCAGCATAAATTATCTCGCATAAATATCTGAATATTTCGGAGCGATCTAAGTGACTATATTTACTTTGACCATCTGGCTTGTTGAAATATACTTCGTCGGTTTTATTCCAAATGCTTTCTCTTAGATTATCTTTTAATCTCGATTTCGGTAAAAAACAGTTAGATAAATTTAGTGATATTAGTAGAGAAGAATCAACGAGTGGGCTAGAGAGAAAAATTAGATTTGGACATGGTAAGTCAAGTAATCTATAAGCATTATTAATTGCTATTCTAGCTTTTTCCTTTTCAATGGGATGAGTTGAGAACATTATTCTATCCCATTTTTGAATGTACGATTCTGCTAGGATTAATTCTTTACGAGTGAAAATATTTGCAAGGTCATCCATACGAATGTAATAAAACTTTTGTTTAACACTCAGATTATGAGATACGAAATCAATCAGAAAATCAATTTTCCATCTGGGGTTCTCCAGAAAGATACTGGCATTGAAGTTATAAGAACTACTCCATACCATTTTCTATCTCCATCTCCTGGAATAACGCCTACATTCTTAATATTAATATTCATTAAAGATCCTTGAGGGCTTGCTTCTTCGATAGGAACTAGTCTAAGTGATACTATTTTAGGATAGTTTTCTGGTCCACCTTTTTCTGTACTAAAAAATGGATATTCGTCACAATTGCCTTTTTTTGGATTTCCTTTTGTGCTATTAGCATTTTTGTATGCTTTCTTTGCACTTCCATTACATTCACATGTTAATGTGCTGGCACTATTGCCAATGTTACTGCCCCCAATATTTCCACCCGTCCCTGCACTACTACGAAGTGGATTAGCATTCGCATTGTATAGTGCATAAGCAGCAAAGATCGATGCAATTTGTAAACTTGCATTTACTTCTGATAGTGAAAACATCCCCGTAGGATCGGTATTATTAATCGGATTACCATGCACATAACCGTACTTATTCAACGACAACGGCACATCCAACATCCCCTCAAATGGATCTCTCCCCGTAAACCTTCCCTGACTCGGATTATAATACCGCGCCCGTAAATAATACTCTCCTAAATTCTTATCAAACTGCTCACCAGTATAAAGATAATTATTCACCGTCGTACCACTCGAACTAATCGTATTCCCATACGCATCATAAACATAAGAATCAGTAACATTCCCCAAACTATCCGTTAAGAACCGCGTACTTCCCAATCCATCTGCATGATAGAAAGACTTAACCCCACCCCGCTCCTGTGAGATTAAATTCAATCCATAGGTATACTCAGTAATCGCCGTTCCACTCGGATTATATTCCAGCACCACACTCGCATGAGGACGATTAGAATCCACTAAATAGCGCGTTTCCACCCCATTAGTCTGACTACTAACCCTGACTCCATTTGCATCATACTGATAGATAGTAGTATTAGCATCAGTCACCGACTGAATCAAACGGTTTTCGATATCCCAAGTATTGGTTGTCAGACTAGTTCCATCCCCACGAGTGAGATTATTCCCATTATTATCGTAGGTAGAGGTAGTAATTTTAGTCCCATTCGTTTCAGTTAATAACCTGTCATTATTATCGTAGACATAAGTAGTCACACCAGCTACCGAATCAGTCTTACTAACTCGATTCCCGATCGCATCATACACATAACCAGTAGTCCGATTACAGGTAACTACTCAGGCTGAGGGATAGGAGATTGAGGATGACCAGAGAAAAGGGAAATTAAAGTGTCCAAAACATTCAAACCTTGTTTCCTCAACGTAGAAATATAACCACGAATCCGACAGAACATCCGCGCTCCAGATTC
>JBGSPI010000074.1:0-28474 GCA_041738715.1 Chamaesiphon sp. | reverse complement strand
GAATCTGGAGCGCGGATGTTCTGTCGGATTCGTGGTTATATTTCTACGTTGAGGAAACAAGGTTTGAATGTTTTGGACACTTTAATTTCCCTTTTCTCTGGTCATCCTCAATCTCCTATCCCTCAGCCTGAGTAGTTACCTTACCTGAAGATCTGAGAGTACAAACTTCGTCCGATAGCATCTCTTTAGAAGTAAAAGCTGCTGACACGATTCAGACTGAGACTGCCAACATAGAACGGGTCAAACAAGCCACTGAATCCTTGGAAATCAAGCCTACAGACTGGGCTTATCAGACGCTATTTGCGCTAAGTAATAAGTATAAGTGTGGTATCGTACCCGCTGGCAATCTCACTCTATCCCGCGAAGAATTTGCCACTAGTTTAAGTATTTGTCTAGTGTGGATGGAAGACCTAGTTGCTCTAGACAGAAGAAAACGGAAACGTCCTGCCATCCGCAAACGTCCTCCAGTCGCGAAGCCCCCAGTAGCTGCTCCCGCACCTATAGAACCTGAACCAGTAGTACCTATCACACCGCCCGTTGCGCCCCCACCACCAGAGAATACAGTTTCTCAGAAAGATTTAGAGGAACTCAAACAACTGACTCAAGCTTTCAGTACCGAACTTAAAGCTCTGGACACAAGATTGCAAACCGTAGAAGCCAAAACGGCTAAACTTGAAACCCAGCAATTTTCTGCCACCACTAAGCTCAATGGATTGGCATTCTTCAACATTACCGGGACTTCTAGCGCTAATAATTTATTAGTCGAAACAGGATCTAGAGATCCGGTAACAGGTCAGCCAGTTGTTGGCATCGCGGCACAACCTAATACCACCTATAGTAATTTGGTTTGGCTGACGCTCAAGTCGTCATTTACTGGCAAGGATCTACTGATTACACAACTTGCTGCTGGTAATGGTAATTCACCCTATAACAGCTACAACCAAAATAGTTCTTTTGGCTTCTTTAACACTACAGGTGTGCCTTTCACCGACCAAACCGCTGGAACTAGTGGAAACCAAGTGGTTTTGCGTGAATTATCCTATCAAGTACCAGTGCTTGACAAAGCCAGCCTAGTGGTTGGGCCGATGGTCAATTTTTATAAATACTTTGACGATAACCGCTTCACATTCCCTTTGAATGGCACCACCAGTTTTAACTCTATTAATAGCACCTTGCTCTCCAATGCCAAGCGTGGTGCAGGTGCTGTATTTATAGCTCCAGTCGGAGACCAGTTGGACTTCAGGATTGGCTATCTATCCGAGGCAAATGAATTCTTGCCAGGTGCTCGTTCTGCGTCTAATCCGGCATCGGGTCTGTTTGGTGGCAACAATGCCCTAACTGCTGAAATCGGCTTTAAGCCGACTGATAGCTCTAAAATCAGACTATTGTATAGTCGGACAAACTTACAGGCGGTGAACGGACTAGTCGGGGGATCTGGGGCGACACCATCCTTGTCAGGAGTTGCAGATGATGGATTGGGCGGTCCGCTGAGTAATGGTCAATCCGACGTTCTGGCGGCTAACTTTGATTGGTTGCTAGCCAAGCAATTTGGATTGTTTGGTCGCTATGGTGTCAGTACGACTAACCTGAATCGGGTGGCTGGCGGTTCGGCAGGAAATGTAACTACTCAAACATTCCAAATTGGCATGGCATTTCCCGATCTATTTAAGGAAGGTGCATTGGGAACTCTCTCCTTCGTCATGCCCTTTAACTTTACTAGTGGTCGCAATCTTTTGGTTGCTGGTGCGGGTAATGGCGGCATTCAGTACGACATAGAAGCGGCAGTTTCTTTACCGATAGACAACAATATCACCGTTGTACCTGCTGCTTATTTAATCCTTAACCCGAATAACTTTACAGGTAATCCCTCCGTATTTGTGGGTAACTTGCGCGTTCAGTATAGCTTTTAGTCTCTCTTCACGTTAGGTAGTGTTCTGGCTCGGTTGCGTTTGCCTATTTGGGAGAATTTCCGAACCTTGATCGCACTACCTGCCGCTCTTGGTCAGTTAAGCATAAAATTTTGGAGGGCAAATTGGATAGAAATCTGATATACATACGCCGTCGTCAGGTAATTCGTGGATTGTTGGCTACTTCTGCCTTTGGCGTGACATCTCAACTTTGGACGGCATGTACGCCAAGCGATCAAACCAAACCATCAGGAGAGCTAAGCCCAGGATCTGGTGCTGCTACCACCACGATTGGGTTTATTTATGTGGGACCAAAGGATGACTTTGGTTATAACCAATCTCACTTTGAAGGGAAAGAATTAATTGGTAAGCTACCCAACGTCAAAACCATAGAGGAGGCGAGTGTTCCCGAAACAGCGCAAGTTCAGGAAACAATGCTGAGCATGATTAGCCAGAATGGGGCGAACGTCCTATTTCCCACATCTTTCGGTTATTACGATCCGCACATTCTGAAGATTGCGGCTGAAAATCCGAAAGTGCAATTCTTCCATTGTGGTGGTCTCTATGTAGAGGGCAAACATCCAAAAAATGTCGGTAGTTATTATGGGTATATTGATGAGGCTGAGTATATTGCCGGGATTGTGGCTGGACTGACTAGTAAGTCTGGCAAATTGGGCTTTATTGGTGCTAAACCGATCCCGCAAGTATTGCGGAATATTAATAGCTATACACTGGGTGCTCGGAGTGTTAATCCGAAGATTACCACCCAGGTAATTTTTACGGGAGATTGGTCTTTACCAGTCAAAGAGGCTGAGGCAGCTAGCAGTATGATCGACCAAGGCGTTGACGTTCTCACCTGTCACGTCGATAGTCCCAAGGTAGTGATTGAAGCCGCCGAAAAACGCAAGATCTTTTGTACGGGATACCACGTCAATCAATCTAAACTAGCCCCTAATGGCTATCTCACGGGTGCTGAGTGGGATTGGGGCAATGTCTATGCCACATACGTCGAACAGTTTAAAGCTGGCAAAACCGTCCAGGATGGGGGTATTCCCCACTTAGTTCGGGGCGGTTTGAAGGAGAAGTTCTGTAAGGTATCACCCTATGGTACTGCCGTCAGTGCTGCTGCCAAAAAAGCCGCCGATGCTGCCATGGCGAAATTTATGGATGGCAGTATGGTCATCTATGCTGGCGAAATGAAAGACAACACAGGCAAGGTGGTAATTCCCAAAGGGAAGCAGTTGAAACAAATCGATCCAGAACTAGAAAAGATGGATTGGTTGGTGGAAGGTGTAATTGGCAGTACTAAAGGCTAAATTATGAGCAGTCTCCTCACTAACTGGCGGTCGTGGGCTGAGAAAATAGTGATTACGATGGGGGCATTACTATTTTCTCTCTTGATATTTGGGTTGTTTTGTGCGACTAGGGGATCGAATCCCTTGGATGTTTACGGGGTGATTTATAAATCGGCCTTTGGCAGTTCTTTTTCTTGGCAAGGTACTTTAGTCCGAGCGGCTCCACTGATGCTGACGGCTTTGTGTACGGCATTACCTGCTCGACTGGGCATGGTGATTATCGGCAATGAAGGCGCGTTAGTGATGGGTGGTATTGGTGCGATTATCGCGGGGCTGGCTTTAGGCACCTCTGTTCCCCCGATCCTGGTTCAAATTGGGATGGCCCTCGGATCGATCGTTTTTGGCGGTTTGTGGATCGCGATCGTCGGCGGATTGCGATACTATCGGGGGGTCAATGAAACGATTAGCGGTTTGTTGATGAATTACATCGCGATCGCTATTCTCAATACCTTGGTAGAGGGACCCATGCGCGACCCTTCCAGTCTGAATAAGCCCTCGACATTTCCCATTGCCGAGGTCAACTGGTTACAGACTATCCCCGGCACCAGAGTCCACTACGGCTTAATTTATGGCTTAATCGCTTGCGCGATCGCCTATTTTCTGATTCAACGTACCACATTTGGATTTGCGGTTCGAGTGACTGGGGGTAATATCCGCGCAGCGAAGATTGCGGGGCTACCCGTCGGTAAATTAACGCTGATTATTTGTTTTATCGCGGGTTCCTGTGCGGGATTGGCGGGGATGGTCGAAATTGGGGCAATTCACCATGTTGCCAATGCCTCCCTCAATGCCAACTACGGCTACAACGGCATCGCTGTGGCGTTTATTGCCCAACAAAATCCCCTAGCGGCATTTTTCGTATCAATTCTGATCGGCGGAATTATGGCGAGTGGTAGTGGTCTCCAACGATCGTTCGAGCTACCTGATGCAACGGTCTTGGTGTTTCAGGGGATTGTCTTCTTGGCGATTTTATTTAGTGAGTCGCTCTATGGCAAGTTTGACGTTTTCAAACAACGAGAAGATACCCCCGCTCCTCGGCAAGCTGCGCCTGTTTCCTAAAGATACAGTTGCAAAATTCTATTTAACATTAACCTGCATATCTGGAGCAAGAAGTCAATGGCAACAGAAGCAACAGCAGATTGGTTGGGCGTACCTTTAGCCATTATTGGTGGCACCCTCAGAGGCAGTGTGCCGTTTCTATTCGTCAGTTTGGGCGAATGTCTGACCGAAAAATCAGGCAAGATTAATTTAGGGCTAGAAGGAACCCTATTACTCGGCGCAATGACCGCCTATGCCGTCTCTTACCTGACTAATAATCCTTGGTTGGGGGTGTTAGCGGCAGGCTTATCGGGGATTTGCTTGGGACTGATTCATGCTTGGCTGTCACAGTTACCCAGAGTCAATGATGTAGCTGTAGGTGTCGCGATGTTTATCTTTGGCAGTGGCGTGGCTTCATTCTACGGCAAGCCCTTCATTAAACCCCAAGCTCCTAAACTACCGATGTTTGAATTGGGTGCCTGGAGCGATTATCCACCACTGCAATCAGCACTCCAAGTTAGCCCCCTGTTGTTGTTAGGGATTGCGATCGCGCCACTGATGTCTTGGTTCTTTAAATCTACCCGTTGGGGTATGTACGTGCGGGCAGTGGGGGATAGTCCGGGTGCTGCTCGGGCGATGGGGATTTCAGTCCTCTGGACGAGAACCTGTGCGATCGTGGCTGGCAGTTGTTTAGCTGGGATTGGTGGAGCTAGTCTTTCCCTTTACTATCCAGGTATTTGGTCCGAGACTATTTCTAGCGGACAAGGCTTGATGGCAGTCGCGCTGGTGATCTTTGCTCGCTGGAATCCGATGCAGTGCTTGTGGGCTGCATTGCTGTTTGGCGGTGCCCAATCGATCGGACCTGCTTTACAAGCCGTTCGCATCAATGCTTTTCCCTACTTATTCAATGCGGCTCCCTATATATTCACCCTATTTATCATGATTATCACCTGTTCGCCCAAACGCACCCTAACTGGTTCCCCTGGTGCCTTGGGCACGAATGAATAATTAAACAGTTGACAGTTGATGCTTCGGCTACGCTCATTACGAGCAGTCGTCAGGAGAAACTCACGTTAATTAATAATTCTCAATTCTCAATTCAGATAACTATGTTTGTTGAAGCCGATCCTTACCCCTATCCCTACAACGGCGATCTCAGACCCGAGAATACCGTTTTTTTGATTATCGATATGCAAACGGACTTTTGCGGTATTGGTGGATATGTAGACAAGATGGGATATGACATTTCTCTAACTCGTGCGCCGATCGAACCGATTAAAAGCGTACTCAACGTTATGCGTGACAAGGGCTTTCATGTCATGCATACGCGGGAGGGTCATCGGCCCGATCTATCTGACTTGCCCGAAAATAAACGCTGGCGATCGCGGCGGATTGGTGCTGGTATCGGCGATCCTGGCCCTTGTGGCAAAATTTTAACCCGTGGCGAACCTGGGTGGGAAATTATTCCCGATCTTGCCCCTTTGCCCAATGAAGCCATCATCGATAAACCTGGGAAAGGCTCATTCTACGCCACCGATTTGGACTTGTTATTAACACGTAACAATATTCAAAATATTATTCTGGCGGGGATTACCACTGATGTCTGCGTACACACGACGATGCGCGATGCTAACGATCGTGGCTACGAGTGTTTGCTGCTCTCTGATTGCACCGCAGCTACAGACTACAGCAATCATTTAGCGGCATTAAACATGGTCAAAATGCAGGGAGGTGTATTTGGGAGCGTGTCTAATTCGGAATCATTAATTACAGCAATTAAATCAATGGATCTTTAAGATATTAATGCAAAAACCCTGTGACTTACTGTTCAACTGCCCGCGAATAAATTGCTGATAGCAAAAGTCCACTTAAGTGGACTTGATTCAGGTAGCCCGTGATTTATCTACGGGCGGTTTCGAGATTTTTTACATAACGGAGAAAAATCATGTCAGACAGTATATCTAAAGGATCGGCAGATTTCGTCGGCCAGATCGAAACCGAAGTTGTGACGAAAGTACCAACTAGTTCAACAGCCACTACCCCAACACCCGAAGCCGACCTGCCACCAGAAGTTGAGGTTGTGAATTTGACCAAGCAGTTTGGTAACTTTACTGCTGTCGATCGAGTTTCCCTCAAGCTCAAACCGGGCACCTTTCATGCCCTCCTGGGTGAAAATGGGGCGGGAAAAAGTACTTTAGTCAAATGTATGATGGGCTATCATCCAGCAACCCATGGTGACATTTTGATCGATAAGCGTTCTCGTGACATTAATAGTCCCCGCGATGCTTGTAAATACAGTATTGGTATGGTGTATCAACACTTTACCGTAGTACCCGCGATGACGGTAGCTGAGAACTTGCTCCTCGTGCGCCCTGATACCCCAATGGCGATCGATTGGGGTGCGGAGTATCAGAAATTAGAGCAATTTATGGAAACATCGCCGTTTCGGATCGATCTCCATACACCTATTTCCCAACTTGCGGCTGGGCAAAAGCAAAAATTAGAAATTCTCAAACAGCTTTATCTCAAAAATCGCGTTTTAATTTTAGACGAACCCACGTCTGTACTTACACTCCAAGAAGCTGATGAGGTTTTGGGGCTATTACGGGAGGAAGTCACCGCTGGACGACTGAGCGTGCTGATGATTAGCCACAAGTTCCGAGAAATTACCGCCTTTGTAGATGAAGTAACCGTCCTCCGCAAAGGCAAATTTGCCGGACATGGATATGTGAAAGATCTCACTGTAGCTGACATGGCAGCCATGATGCTGGGCGAACAACGGGAACCCAAAAAAGTTGCCAAAACAGCCACAAATCTCGAAGTACCCGTCCTAGAAGTTAAGGGTTTGTGTGCCAATAAAGATAATGGATTTCCAGCTCTAGAAGGATTAGATTTAACCATTCGGGGCGGGGAAATTATCGGGATTGCTGGTGTATCGGGAAATGGCCAAAAAGAACTGGTGGAAGTTCTTTCTGGACAACGTGTACCGACAGCGGGGCAGATTTTTGTGAATGGGGAAGTCTACGGCGCAACGCGGGCAGAGATGCAAAAGTATCATGTCTATGCCTTACCAGAAGAACCACTGCGGAATGCTTGTATCCCACACATGAGCGTAGCCGAAAACTTAGCCCTACGCACATTCGATCGACCGCCCCAATCGAAGGGGATCTTGTTGATGTTTAAAGCCATGCGGGATATGGCAAAAAACTTAATCGGTATATTTTCGATTAAAACGCCTTCCCCAGACACGCCCATCGGCAACCTGTCAGGGGGAAATGTCCAACGGGCGGTATTAGCCAGAGAACTATCAGCCGATCGGATTAACCTGTTGATTGTCGCCAATCCTGTGTTTGGATTGGACTTTGCCGCAGTTGAGTATATTCATGGGCAAATAGTCGAAGCCCGCAATCGTGGTGTCGCAGTACTGCTAGTCAGTGAAGATCTCGATGAAGTGCTCAGTTTAGCCGATCGATTTATGGTGATTAGTGAAGGTAAGTTCACCTACGAGAGTACACCAGCCGCAGCAGATTTTGCAACGATCGGTCAAAAAATGGCGGGACATTAAACCTCATGCTAAACCCAGATCGAGCTTTGATTTTCAAAGATCTATTCAATATCGAAACGAATCATCACAATCTACCTTGGCAGCCCTTTCGGGCAGGTGTAGATATCTATCAATTATATGGAGATGGCACGGGAGCAGGTGCGGCACTGTTGCGCTATCAAATAGGTGCCAGCGTCCCCACCCATAGTCATTCTGGCTTTGAACATATTTTTGTGTTGGCTGGGGCACAAACCGATCTCAACGGTACCCATGTAGCTGGCACTTTGGTGATTAATCCCCCAGGCACAAGCCATAGTGTCTTGAGTGAATCTGGTTGTATTGTATTGGCAATCTGGGAAAAACCTGTGGTGATGGAGGCGAACACATGACAATGATCGCGGCGCAACCATACGATTATGAACTGCCCACTTCCGGTAAGCTGGCACTAGTAATTATCGACATGCAGCGAGACTTTTTAGAACCAGGTGGTTTTGGCGATGCCTTGGGTAATGATGTCAGCCTGTTACAAGCGATCGTGCCCACAGTTAAAAAATTATTACTAGCCTTTCGGCAACTCGGTTTGCCCGTAATTCACACGATCGAGTGTCATGCAGCCGACTTGTCAGATTGCCCACCCTCCAAGTTAAATCGCGGTAAATCTGCACTGAAAATTGGCGATGAAGGTCCGATGGGCAGAATTCTAGTTTTTGGTGCCGCCGGAAATAATATTATTCCAGAATTGGCACCAGAGCCAGGAGAAATCGTGATTACCAAGCCCGGTAAGGGGGCATTTTGCCGGACTAATTTGGAGTCGATCCTCCAAGCAGAGGGCATCACCCATCTGTTATTTACAGGTGTAACTACGGAAGTTTGCGTCCAAACGACGATGCGGGAAGCCAACGATCGCGGCTATGAATGTATGTTAATTGAAGACGGCACCGAGAGCTATTTCCCGGAATTTAAGCAATCAACTATTGCTATGCTCCGCGCGCAAGGTGGAATTATCGGCTGGACGACAGATGCTGATTCCGTCTTGCGATCGCTTGAGCACTTTCCTTGTAAGGCGTAATTGAAAATGAAAGCGATTCGGGCTGCTTTTTTAGATTTTGTTGGCGATCCGTTCTTTGGATTGGAGTCCGAGAGTATTCGGTTTATTCCTGATGGATTATTAGTGCTCGAACATGGCAAAGTCAAAGACTTTGGCACATTTACGGCATTACAGGCAAAATATCCTCACGTCGCGATCGAGTCCCATGTTGGCAAGTTGATTCTGCCTGGATTTATCGATCTACACGTCCACTATCCCCAAACCGAAATGATTGCTGCCTATGGGGAGCAACTGTTAGCCTGGTTAGAAAAATATACATTTCCCACCGAAAAAAAGTTTCAAGATCCGGAATATGCCAGACAGATCGCCTCTTTCTTTCTGGATGAATTACTCAAAAATGGCACCACAACAGCAGTTGTCCTAACGACGATCTTTTCTCATTCTGTCGATGCTTTATTTGCGGAAGCCCAACGACGAAATATGCGGATTATTGCTGGACAAGTATTGATGACGCGCCATGCTCCCGATTATTTGCTCAATGATGCCCAAACAGCATATGCTCAAACTAGAAAGCAGATTCAGCAATGGCATGGTCATGGTCGATCTCTATATGCCATTACCCCTCGTTTTGCCATCACTTCTACTGAGGAAGAATTGACTTTAGCAGGGCAATTAAAAGCTGAGTTTCCCGATGTTTACATGCACACTCATCTTTCGGAAAATCTCCAGGAGCTTGAGTTTACAGCCCAACTTTTTCCAGATAGTAAAAACTATCTCGATGTTTATGATCGATTTGGTTTAGTCGGCGATCGATCGATCTTTGCCCATTGTATTCATCTTAACGAGTCAGAATTCGAGCGGTTGTCTGAAGCGGGTGCGACGATCGCTTTTTGTCCGACTTCCAATCTCTTTCTCGGTAGTGGACTATTTAAACTCGATCGAGCCAAGTCATTTCATCAGATCAAAGTTGGTCTGGCCACCGATGTCGGCGCGGGTACGAGTTTCTCCATGCTCCAGACGATGAGCGATGCTTATAAAGTCGCTCAATTACAAGGAGCTAGTCTTTCGCCCTTCAAGGCGTTCTATTTAGCAACCTTGGGTGCTGCTCAAGCTCTTTCTTTAGATGACAAACTGGGTAACTTTGAGATTGGCAAGGAAGCAGATTTCATCGTACTGGATATGCAGGCTACTCCCCTGATGGCACTCCGCAATCAGGGCGGTATGCCCCAAAATTTAGAGACACTGGGCGAACAAATTTTTGCCACGATGATCTTAGGCGACGATCGAGCAATTACCGCAACTTATATTGCTGGCGAATGTGTACAGATCGAAAGGGGGAAAGGGGAAAGGGGAAAGGGTTTTGATGAATCGGATTTTGGTATCCGCCGATATTATTCACCCTAAAATACCTGGAGATCCCAGATTTAGAATTTATTCAAATTAAACAAAGCGTTGATTATGTCTACCTTGCTGGTCAAGAATATCAAAGTCTTAGTCACAATGGATGGATCGCGACGGGAAATCCACAATGCCGCTCTGTTTGTGCGAGACAATGCGATCGAGCAGGTTGGCACAACATCGGACTTGCCGCAGACAGCAGATAAAGTGCTAGATTTGCAAGATCGGTATATTGTCCTGCCAGGGCTTGTCAATACCCACCACCATTTTTTCCAAACCCTCACACGGGTTATCCCGGCGGCTCAAAACTGCGATCTCTTCAATTGGCTGCAAGCTCTCTACCCAATTTGGGCAAATCTCAACCCAGAATCTATTTATATTAGTGCTCAAATGGCCGCAGCCGAATTAATCTTATCAGGTTGTACGACGGCCAGCGATCATCTCTACATCTATCCCAACGGCAGTACTTTGGATGATGAAATTCGAGCAATTCAGGCGACTGGTTTAAGATTTCATGCCAGTCGCGGCAGCATGAGTGTGGGGCAAAGTCAGGGCGGACTCCCTCCCGATGCAGTAGTTGAAAAAGAAGCCGATATTTTAAAGGATAGTCAACGGTTAATCGAGGAGTATCATGACAATACTCGTCATGCAATGCTCCGCATTACCTTGGCTCCCTGTTCCCCGTTTTCGGTGTCTCCAGACTTGATGCGAGAATCAGCCGCATTAGCTCGATCGTATCCAGGGATTAGACTGCATACCCATCTAGCCGAAAATAAGTCAGATATTGACTATAGTTTAGCGACCTTTGGCATGACACCCGGTGAATATGCCGAATCCGTGGGCTGGTTGGGGGAAGATGTCTGGCACGCTCATTGCGTTCAGCTTGACGATCGAGACATTCACAAATTTGGTAAAACAGGTACCGGAGTAGCCCATTGCCCCTGTAGCAATATGCGCCTTGCCAGCGGCATGGCACCAATTCGGCAAATGCTCGATCTTCGGGTTCCGGTGGGTTTAGGCGTTGATGGCTCGGCATCAAATGATGGCTCGAATTTATTAAATGAAGCCCGAACTGCTTTTTTGATGGCACGGGTGCGGGAACTGAATGCCGCTGCAATGACTGCGCGTGAGGCACTGGAATTAGCCACCATCGGCGGGGCAAAAGTGTTGGGACGAGATGATATTGGCTCTTTGGCTCCAGGCATGTCAGCAGATTTCATCGCGATCGATCTCGATCGACCTGAATTTGCCGGTGCGCTACACGATCCAGTTGCTGCGGTTATCTTCTGCCAGGTTAACAAGGTAGATTATAGTTTTATCAATGGTCGTAAAGTAGTCGATCAGGGCCGATTAACCACAATTGAACTCGCGACATTAGTTGAAAAACACAATCGGTTGGCAGATCAACTCATCGATCGATAAAAATTATCGAGATGTATAAACGTGTGCAGTAGGATATTAGTACCGCTATCGCATTCAGCGGGAGAGGTGTATTCGTCGCCAGAATGACTAATTCCCGCCCGACTGGGTACGAAAATCATCCCCATATCTGTAAATCGACCGATTTCTTGAGCATCATGTCCCGCCCGACTTGGCATGTAGGTGGAACTTAGACCCATACTCAGACAGACGCGATCGATTGCTGCCATAATTTTGGGATCTGCCAATGTGGGACGAATGTGCAAAGTTTGTTCGATCGAAATTTCAGTGCCAGTTTTCAGCGCAATTTCGGTAATTTCGGCTTTGAGTGTCGTAGCTAGCAGTTCTAATCTTTCCTCAGAGAGATCTCGCATATCGATCCGCAGATCGACCTTTCCAGGGACTGTGTTGGTGGCGTTGGGCGATACATTTAGATAGCCAACAGTGGCAACTTGGTCGCCATCAATCGCTAGGGCAATTTTATTGACAGCGAGGACGATTTCTGATGCGGCAACTAGGGCATCTTTACGCATATTCATCGGTGTCGTACCAGCGTGATTGGCGCGCCCGATCACGGTGACGGCAAATCGGTATTGTCCGACAACGCCAGTGACGATGCCAATTGCCTTGTCTAGATGTTCTAATACGCCACCTTGTTCGACATGCAATTCGACAAATGCCACCAGATCCTGGGGCTGACGTTTTGCTGTCGCAATTTTCGACCAATCACCGCCGATGCTCTCAAGACAGATTTGAATCGGCGTACCATCCAGACGGGCATAATAACTAGCATCTTCGGATACTTCTCCAGCCATTCCCTTCGAGCCAATCACCGAGCGTTCCTCGTCAGTAAAGACAATAACTTCGATCGGATGGTGCAATCGAATCGATCGCTCTTGCAAGACTCGTACTACTTCAATCCCCGCCAGCACGCCCAAACAGCCATCATAACGCCCACCAGTTGGGACAGTATCAATATGGGAGCCAGTGGCAAGGGCACCCGCTGTCGGGGATGTCCCGGCATAGCGACCAATTATATTACCCGCTGCATCAATCCGCATGGTCATCCCCGCTTCAATCATCCAAGTTTGGACTAATTGACGAGCGCGGAGATCTGCGGGGGTAAAAGCGACGCGACTGATCCCCCCCTCTGGTAATTTGCCAATTTCCGCCAATTCAAATAGACTACGATCGAGTCTGGCGGAATCGATCGTTAATTTACTCATCATCGCGTCTGTTCGAGTTGTCATGTTGGTAAAAAATTAGGGGATTTAAGCTGGAATTGAATCGATCTTTGCTACTAATCGAAACTTGGCAATCTGACTAATTTCGGCGATCGCCGTTGTTAATTCTTCCGCCACTGAGTTTTTTAATCGATGCTCGAAAGATTCTAAAATACTTGCCTTGGTATGGTTTTTGACCGCGATGATGAAGGGGAAGCCAAATTTTGTTAAGTAGGATTGATTTAACTGTTGGAATTGGGCAAATTCGATCGAATTGAGTCGATCTAATCCCACTCCGGCTTGCTCTTGGATCGAAGCTTCCGCCATTTGGACTTTGCTACCCAAATCCGGATGGGCGCGCACTAGAGCCAATTTTTGCTCAGTATTAAATCCCGAAACTACTGCCATCATTTTTTGATGGAGATCTTCGATCGAATTAAATGGTCTGTGGTGCCATGTTTGGTCGGCGATCTCTGGTGTCTGCTCAAAAATTTCACCCAATACCTCAGTAAATTGAGCTTGCTCCATGCGATCGATCTCTGTCAGGGAATAAATCATTATTAATTGAGAATTGAGAATTAGTAGTTGATGATTGGGTTGTGAGACTGTCTAATTTTTTGAGTAACTGTCAACTGTTTGCACCGAGCGTAGCCGCAGCATCAACTATTTAACTTCCTCGATAGGTGCTGTAAGACCAGGGTGATACTAATAGGGGAATATGGTAATGGGCATGGGGATCGGCAATCTGAAAGCGAATTGGAATTCGATCGAGAAATAATGGTTTTGGTAAGTCAATTTGAACCTGTTCAAAATAGCGACCCACCGCAAAAATTAGTTCGTATTCACCGATCGACAACTCGCCATCGGTAAGTAATGGCTGGTCAGTTCGGCCATCTCGATTGGTATAAACTTGCTTAATGAGGGTACGTTCACCCGATCGAGATTCGATCGACCATAGAGATATTTCGATGCCAGATGCGGGGTAGCCGTGGGCTGTATCCAAAACATGGGTTGTTAACTTACCAGCCATAATTAAATTACTTAAAAGTTGAATATTTATTACTCATTACTTAATTCAATGGCCCACCCAAAATTGTTTTAGCGATCGCATCAGTGACATCTGTGGGATGTTCGGTTTTTAATTGGTGATACCAAGCCTGTGTTACTGCTGGATCTAAACCGTGAATTTGTTCTGCGCGTTGACGGGCTTTCGTTACAACAGCATTGGCGCGTTTTTTGCGCTCTGACTCATAGCGTTTCAATGCGTCCTGGACACTAATATTCGTAGAAATTAGATAATTACTCAGCACCCAGGCATCTTCGAGTGCTTGACATCCCCCCTGCCCAAGATCGGGACAAGTCCCGTGGGCGGCATCGCCTAATAGTGCTACTCGCCCGCGCACGTAGCGATCGATCGGCCCCATGTCATGAATCGGTATCCGGGCAGTTGTGGCGGGATCGAGTCGATCGATCAATTGTTGAACTGGTCGATCCCAGCCTTGGAAATGCTCCTTTAACTCAGCTTGATAACCTGCGGCGGGCGCAGAATTATCCACTGGCAGAGGTACATCGAGAAAGAAGTAGTAACGAGCATCCCCCACGGGCATCAGGGAAGCCCGCTTATGTTCGCCCACATAAATGCTCCAGGTATTTGGCGGAGCCAATTCCCCATCGGCGGGAATTAAGCCATTCCAGTTGATATAGCCTGCATATTTAGGCTCAACAGTTTGCTCTAATACATGGGCGCGAAATTGGGAGCGAATACCATCGGCGGCAACAATTAAGTCGCCGCGAGTACGATGACCATTTGCAAAAATCGCGGTCACGCCAGTATCATCTTCTTCAAAGTCAGTACATTGATGATTGAGATGAACTTGCCCAGGAAATGCTTGTACCAACATTGCCTGTAGATCTCGACGGGCGACTGGGTAGGGACGCTGTCCCACACGATCAATCAGCGGTGTCAGATCGATGTGATTGAGTAATTCTCCGGTTTTGTTTCGGTATTCCATCCCATTCATTTCGCCACCGATCGCGGCAATTCCTGCACCTAGACCGAGCCGATTGAGAATTTTTACTCCATTTGACCACAGGGAAATTCCCGCCCCGACGGGACGTAATGACCCCACTCGATCGTAAATCTCGACTGCATAACCTGCTTGACTGAGCGCGATGCCTGCTGTCAATCCGCCAATTCCCGCTCCGATGATAATTACTTTCAAATGATTCACGATCGGTTTCTCTATATTTTGTGAGGATTTACAGGGGGATGATATTGATGCCAGTGTTGGGCGATATCGATCCGGCGACACAGCCAGACTCGATCGTGTTGTTGCACATAGTCCAAAAATCTCGCCAGTGCAGCCGCTCTACCCGGTCTACCCACCAAGCGGCAGTGCAAACCTACACTCATCATTTTGGGTGCGGTTTCGCCTTCGGCGTACAGGACATCGAAGGCATCTCGTAAATAACTAAAGAACTGATCGCCGCAATTAAAGCCTTGGGGAGTGGCAAATCGCATATCGTTATTGTCGAGGGTATAGGGAATAACCAGATGCGGTCGATCGTATTCATAGTTCCAGTATGGTAAATCGTCAGCATAACTATCTGAGTCATAGAGAAATCCGCCAGCTTCGACTACTAATTTGCGCGTATGAGGGCTGGTTCGTCCGGTGTACCATCCGGTGGGGCGTTGTCCGGTAGTCTGGGTGTGGATGTCGATCGCTTGGTGCAGATGTTCGCGTTCCGCTGACTCGGAAAAATCTTTGTAATCGATCCAACGGTAGCCATGACTGGCAATTTCCCACTTAGCTGCAAGCATTGCCGCCACTGCTTCGGGATTCCTGGCTAATGCCATCGCAACGCCATACACGGTGACGGGAATTTGGCGCTCGGTAAACAGTTGCCGCAATCGCCAAAAACCAGATCGACTGCCGTATTCATAACAAGATTCCATACTCAGATGCCGCAACCCTGGAAAGGGCAGCGCACCGACAATTTCTGACAAAAAAGCCTCAGATGCAGAATCGCCATGTAGGATACAGTTTTCGCCGCCTTCTTCGTAGTTAATTACAAACTGGACGGCAATCCGGGCATCGTGTGGCCAATGAGGGTTTGGCACTGCCTGACCGTAGCCAATTAAATCCCGTGGGTATTCGATCGAGGTCATATTTTACAAATCAGCATAACGCATTTTTATTGTATACTGTACACATAAACTTCGATCGAGCATTGGGTGTTCTATAGATGCCAATCGAGCTAAAACTATCGTAATTTTCTGGAGAAAAAGCATGGATCGGGTAGCAGGATCGAATCGTCGCGTTTTTATTTGTGGTTCGGCATTGAGAGGGCAACCAGATCATCAAAATCTCGGTCATGCAGAATTTATTCGATCGGTCAGCACCGCACCCATTTATCGACTACACGCGGCTGAAAATGGCTGGCATCCAGCGATTTATGAGGTTGCCGAGGGGGGAATTTCCATTCCTGGTGAAATCTACGAAATGACTGCCGCCGACTTTGAGTATTTAGCGACAAATGAACCACCGCATATGTACCCAGTCGAGGTTAAATTAATCGACGGGGAAGTTGCCACGGCTTTTCTTTACCCGCGTGAGTTGATCGAGCAGCATAACTGGCCAGATATCTCTCCCCTTGGCGGCTGGGCTGTCTATAAACAGGCTCAATTAGAGACTGCTTCCTAGTTTTTGCCAGTAGCTGCTGCGATGGAAACTTGCGGAATCGAGGTCTTTACGATCTCGATCTGGGGTGTTATACTAAAAAAGTATCGTAGGGCACAGAAAAAGATTCGGACATACATTCTAAGTTTAAGTGAGTGTATGGTGACAGGTTTGGAAGTGCCTCCTGCAATTAACCAATTGAGGAGGTTCACAATGAAATTCTTAGATCGTCAAAAAAATAGCATCGAATTGGGTCGGTGGGAAACATATAAGCAACTAGAACTAGTTCCAGATGCAGTCGATCGGCCCAAGGGTCTTCGTGTTATGTCTAAATTTGGCATCGAGCGAGCTTGGAGATCGACGATCGCATTATTGCTCAATGAGTTAGTTACTGAGCAGAAGGCTGATTATCTTGATCGCTGCTGGGCCTCGAAGGATTTAGATGGGGGGAGTCGATCGCCTTTTCAAACGCTTCAAAGACTCTTAACTCTGATGAACTAGTATTAGGTTAGGTGTGGAATTTTGCCAATCTGTTCCCCGCTTCCACTCATCTCTTTCATACCTCGATCCAGGTGCACCGCTGTTTTGTTATTGCTCGGTTTCGCCGTGTGTCTTTAATAGCTCGGCAATTTTTTTGCGGATCATTAGTCCTGGCTTATCCGTAAACATATGCTGTTCGCGATTCGGGGCTAGAGGTACATCGCAATCAGTGGATTCTAAGATACGCTTATCCTCAAGGGTGACAGCGCGATCAAACGCAATCACATCAGCACTCGGTGTGTCCTGTTCCGTGTCGTTACGCACGCAAAACTGAACCATTTGGGATGTAACATCATCGATCGGGGTCATGGTATTGACGATGGTATGCACCAGTCCATTAGCATAGGTAATGCTTAGTTTGATGGTGAACGGCATAAACCACAACATATCTAATGTGCGATAGGTTTGGACTGATTCCATCTTGAGGTTTTGCTGTTGGAGTTCGGGATTGACCACTCCCAAAACGCCGTGTGCGCGCAGTCCTGATGGAGTTTCACTAATCTCTAATAAGTCTGGCGTGGGATGGTCTTCACTCCCGAAGGTTGTAGTGTGGACAAAGGTCGGATGGGCTAAATCGAGTTCATTTTCCATGACGCGCAATCCCGCGCATTTCCAAGTTTCATAAAATTCTGGGATCAGGCGAAAATCTGACTCAAATGCTTCAGCAATGTGGGGAATATCCGCGATCGGCTCTTCCAGGCACACCCAAGCGTAGCCGTATTTTTCGTTACAGTGATAGGTTTCGATTCGTGCAGCAGCGGGGATGCCGACATCTTTTAACTGCGGCACGCAAACACAGCGACCTGAGCTATCAAATTGCCAGCCGTGATAGGGACAGGCGATCGCCCCATTTACCACTTTCCCCAAAGATAATTGAGCAGAACGATGACAGCAGCGATCTTTGGCTGCCGCAGGTTTTCCCTCAGCATCCAGCCACAGCACAATTTTTTGGCCAAGCAGCGTAAATGCTTGAGGATCTGTGATGAGATCTGCTGTCGGAATTACGGGGTACCAAAATTTGCGAAATACGGGTTGTTTTGTAACTAGCATGAGGATAGATTCTCCAATTATTTAATGTAGCGATCAAGAATGCGCGCAGTTATATATTTCCAGTGGCGATCCCCACATTTCTGACTAGTCGCAGCAGATTTTGCGGTAGATAGCCCAATTCATGCCACAGATCTCTGGGGCTAATATCGAACCCATACTGAAGGATCGCGGCGATCGCGATGACTGTGATAATTAGCCCCAACCCGATATTGAATATGTTTAAAAATGTGCGGATTAGTATAACTAAACCAATAATTGTGACCAATCCTAATACCGTTTGATAATCGAGGAAAGAAGAGTGCATAAACTTCTAATTAACTGACCGTACGAGCGTGTTCAAGATAAGCCGCAGTCGCCAGGATCGAGACAATGATGAGCGGGAAAGTTAAGCTCCACCATGACTCTGATGCCAACACAAAAAATGCTGCAGCCAGTCCGCCGAGGGCAAACCCAACAATGACGGGAATAAACCGACTCATCCGCTCTAAGGCTTCGTTGGCTTCTAGCTTGGTAGCTTCGCTGGCGGTAGAGAGTTTGGCACTCAAGAACTGGACGAGATCGATCGTCAGTTGAGTGGTGTTACCAGTCATTACCGTGGTGGGAATATAACTTTTAAACACGCCTTTAGCTTCTTTCATCAGGGCGTTTTGAATTGCCATGGCGACGACACCAGATATGCCGATCGGCAGGATATATTCCTCTTGAACATCTAGGAGCAAGGCAGGGGAGAGTTGAGTTCCAATTGTGAGGAAGATCGCTAAAGCGATCGCTTCAGCCGTTAGCAATACGGCAAATACAGACCATTTCTTGCTCCGGGCGTATCTTGCCAACAAGGAAGTGAGGGCAACCGTCAACACAAAAGCGGGCAACATCAACAAACGAGTTAAGGTGGTTTCGGCATCTTCGCTGACAAAAGATGAACCAGCCAGGGCAATATTTCCCGTGACATGGGCGGTAAAAATACCAAACAAGATGATGAACGCCGAGGTATCAACAAACCCCGCAACCCAACTTAATAAGAATCCTGCTGGGCCATCAGCGATCAAAAAGGCACTCAAATTAGGCAAGTAGTTACTACGCGGTATTACGGTCATGGCTTGCTCCTAAATCGACTAATTTATTCAGTAGTCTATCGATAGATCCAAGTTGATTTCGTCACTAGGGATACATAAACAGAAAGTAATTCCGTATACAGTATGCAAATAATCGGAAATGCAATACTAAGTTAACTCTGTATACAGTACGCAATCAAACAATGATACAATACCTGATATGACTAAGTTGCAGCGTAGAAAATTAGGATTAGAAGGATTGAAATATGGTACGCAGCGAAGAAAATAGTACGTTCAGGGAACTTGAACTACCTGAATCGGTAAGTTATCCTAGCCTATCAACCCAGGGTTCAGAACTAATCTATGGACTGTACGACAAACCACCCATATTTGAGTCGATTTTTGTAGCCATACAGCACGTATTAGCCGCATTCGTCGGTATTGTCACACCATCGCTGATTATCTGCACCAGCTTAGGGATCGATCCAGCCAATACCAGTTTTCTGATTAGTATGTCGCTGTTTGCCTCTGGCATCTGTACCTTTATTCAGTGCAAAACCTTTGGGCCAGTAGGATCGGGTTTACTCAGCTTGCAAGGCACTAGCTTTGCCTTTCTCGGTGCGATCCTGGGTGTGGGTAACACGGCGATTCAGTCTGGGAAAACCCCAATTGAGGCACTTTCACTAATTTTTGGCGTTTGCTTTTTTGGTGCATTTGCGAATGTGATGCTCAGTCGCTTTTTACATCTATTGGGCAAAATTGTTACACCCATTGTGTCAGGTACATTGGTCATGTTAATTGGGCTAAGTCTGCTCAAAACAGGTATTACCAGTATGGCCGGCGGTACGGCGGCACTGAAGAACGATACATTTGCTAATGCTCCCAACCTTGCACTGGGTTTCGGTGTGTTTGCGATCGTGATTACCTTGACACTGGCTAAACATCAATATGTTCGGATGGGTGCGATCGCGATTGGGCTACTAATTGGCTATATATTCTCGGCATTTCTGGGCATGGTTGATTTTAGTATTTTCACCAAACTTCCCCTTGTGAGTTTGCCCGTTCCCTTCCGCTACGGCATGAGTTTTGAATTCGGCGCACTGATTCCGTTTCTAATTCTTTACCCGCTCACCGCGATTGAATCCGTCGGCGATTTAACTGCCACCTCAATGGTTTCTAAAGAACCCATTTCCGGTTCCGTTTACGTCCGCAGAATCAAAGCTGGAGTGCTGGCAGACGGATTAAATTCGTCTTTAGCTGCATTACTCAATACCTTTCCAATCACTACTTTTAGCCAAAATACTGGGGTGATTCAGATGACGGGGGTAGGTAGTCGTTATGTTGGATTCTTTGTTTCCGGCATTTTAGTACTACTAGGTCTGTTACCGATCGTCAGCGGTGCCTTCCAGTCTATTCCCCAGCCAGTTTTAGGCGGAGCAACTACGGTGATGTTTGGTTCGATTGCCGTTGCTGGAGTCAAAATTATTGCCTCTGAGGAGTTAGATCGTCGATCGACGATTATTATTGCAGTTTCCCTCGCACTGGGTTTGGGTGTGGTGTTCGTACCAGAGCTATTTGATAATCAGCCAGCGATTGTCAAAAATATGTTTGCCTCGGCTACCTCCACCGGTGGCTTAACGGCCATTTTGCTCAGTTGGCTATTACCCCAACCGCCAACACCAGCTACTTCGGTGGTATCAGATGGAGAGATTGCAAACATCTAAAGCTTTAGGCTTTGGGCTTTGGGCTTTAGTACTTAGCCTAACCCCTAACTCTTAACCTCTCTAAAAAACTATAACTAGCAACTTGCGTTATTACCATTCATTGATTGAAAATTGGAGATTTAGAATTTTATGTTCAAATATATGCTGCGTCAATTAGGTGTACTGGGATCGATCTTCTTGTTGCTAATTGGCAGTTGGGCATCGTTGCCGACTGAAGCTCAAGCGGTTAGCCTGGAAAGTTTTTGGCAGGATAGAATCACGATCCTGGCTGATGTAGCTACTCCGACGGAAGAAAAGCCGCCTATGGTCGAAAGTGCCAAAGCATTGACAGACAAGGCGACTGAAGTCACTAAGACTGCCAAAGCAGAAGCAGACAAAGCCGAGGAACTGGCGGAGGATGAAGCCAAGAAAGCCAAAAAACTAGCTAAGGCTGAAGCTAAAAAAGCTAAAAAACTAGCCAAGGCTGAAGCCAAGAAAGCGAAAGAATTAGCTAAAGCTGAAGCCAAGAAAGCGAAGGAATTAGCCAAGGCTGAAGCCAAGAAAGCGAAGCTGGCTGAGAAGTCTGCTGCCAAGGATAAACCAGACGTGTCAACTACAAGCGCAATGTGAGATCTGTCCCAATACTTCTCAGTTAACAACTGCTGACGATTGAAATCAGAGCTTGTAATGCAAAGTCCACCTTCGTGGACTAATTAATTATTCGCTTAACCGAGAAGTATTGAGATCTTTCCCATGTTATTCGCAGATAATTTCTACCAGGATTGAGGCAATCGATCGATTGCCTCGATCTAAACCACCATCCGGTGGTACAGAATTTTCCAGGATCGCGTCTCCATTTATACACCAAAAGACTAGATCGGTCTTAAACCTTATCAAAGATCTAAACCTATGAAACGATTTTTCACCTTTATTTTAGCGAGTTTAATTATGCTATTTAGCTCTGCTAGTTTCGCCCAAGCATACCCGCTCATTGCCGTTGATTCAACGGCACCTGCGATTGAACAAGTTCAAGCCGATCCGATCGAGCAATTGAAAACGAAAATTTTGCCCCAGATTCAAAACATCCTAACACCAGAGCAGGAAAAACAGCTAGAAGCTGCACTCGTCGGCGGCAAGATTGGGATTCGGAAGGCATTCAAATCGCTAACACTGACACCAACCCAAAAAACTCAACTCGCATCGTTATTTAAGTCACTACCGAAAAAGGAGCTATTTACATCAATGACTCCAGCCCAAAAGCGAGAATTTTTTATGAATAAGAAAAAAATGTTTGCGCCAACTGCTGAAGAAATCGCCGCATACAAATCAAAATAACGGCAATATTTAGGCTGTGAGTCGGGGCATTCGTGGTGCAGACAGATAAAACATTCTATTCAAGTCTGGTAACAGAATATATCATTCCTAAAGGCAAAGATTTTGCCTTCAAATCGTGGCATACTCACCTGGCAAATCAGGCGAAATATGCCACCGGATTTATTCGAGCAGATCTTACTCCGCCGCTCAGATGTCAAGATGCGGTAGTCAAGTGGTACTCAATTATTCACTTTGACTCACAAGTAAATTTAGATAATTGGGTCGAATCGATCGAACGTCAAAAAATAGTAGAATCAGGACAGGAAATATTTCGGGCTTACCGATTTAAGTCCTTTACAACTGGTTTAGAAGGCTGGTTTTCGGAGCAATGGGGTAGTTTGGAACGATCGAGTTTAGGCTCTTCAACTTGGAAGCAAATCCTGGCGGTGGTGCTGGGATTGTACCCAACTGTGATGTTGCAATCTCAGTTATTTTCGGCACTGGGTATTTTAGACTTTCTACCACCTGCAACTAAAATGTTGATCAATAATCTCATTACATCCTCAATTTTGAGCTTAGTAGTCATGCCATTTGTTTCTGGTAAACTTAATTTTTGGTTGCAACCAGAATATTTGATGTCGGCTAGAAGGAATGATGTGATCGGTTTAATTATTGTTGTGACCTTATTGACAGTTATGGTCACGTTGTTCGAGTTATTTTAAGAAATTTAGTTATTTAAAAATTGCCTAATTATCGATTAAATTACATCATTTTTAGCTTGCTGCAATTGCTCTAGCTCTAGCACTACTCGTGCTTGACTAGCAATCAGATGATCCTGGATTGATTGAACTGCTTGATCTGAATTGCGGGCTAAGATCGCATCATAAATTTGCCGATGTTCCCAGCGAACTTCCAGAACAGCAGGGTTACTGAGCATCGTCTGAATTCGCACTAAAATCATTTTGTCAAACAGTCGATCGAGTAATGAAACTAGCCATTTATTATTCGATGCTTGGGCAATTTCTCGATGAAATCGATAGTCTAAATCTAATAACTGAAAACTGGTTAATTTGGTCGGTTTAGTATTAAGTAGTTTCTCAGCTTTCTCAATTAAATTTTCGATTTGTTTGAGTTGTCGATCGCTGGCATTCCGACAGGCTTCTTGCACGGAAACATTTTCTAATGCTAGTCGGCACTCATACAACTTTCTGGCATCTTCGCTGGTAAATTTGGCAACGTTGAGCACACCGCGATCTTCAACGACTAAATCCGCTTGCTTGAGTTGATGCAAAGCTTCGCGAATCGGCGTTCTACTCACTTGGAGTTTCTGGGCGAGTTGTGTTTCAATTAACCGTTGACCAGGAACTAGTTCGCCAGAAAGAATGGCAGTACGCAGGGCTTGATACGCCTGGTCTTGCAGCGACTGAGGTCGTTGTAGAGAACGTGGAGATAACGACAAAACAAGTGTTCCTTAAGGTGATGTATACGGCTAGATCCAACGTAACTGAAAACAGTCCACTTAGCAATTGTAGCAAGCCGTACAATTTATCAAAAAAAATTACTGTATACAGGATACATTGAGATTCTTTCAATCTTAACAACTCGATCGAACTTTGTCTCATCGTAGCTGCAAAAAATTATTATCAGAGGATCATGTTTAATTTAACTGTTATCAAAAGTTTAATTCTGACAGCTTCCATTTTTGTAGTCATGGGGTTGGTGGGATCGGAGGTTCGTGGGGCAGAAAAGTTAGCCGATTGGGAGCTTGTACCCACGTCAAAGGTATTATCATCGGCATCACAGCTTGGGGATCGAATGACCGATCCCAACCCTGGAACAATCCTACCGCTATCTTCGACCACCAGCGGCCAATCTATGACATCATCTGAGGATGTTAAACCGCCTGATTGGGCGGTGAAAGCCTTGCAAACACTGAGCGATCGATATGACTGTCAAACAGGAGATCTCGATCGAACTCAAGCATTAACACGGGGCGAATTTGTCACTAGTTTGAACGAATGTTTAGCTCAGGTGAATGAATCAATTGTCCCAAAAACCGCAGATCCAGTCACCAAGGCAGATCTAGAGACGATCGAAAAACTTCAGGCTGAATTTGCCACCGAACTAACTGCTCTGCGCGGACGAGTTGAGGCAATTGAAGCCAAAACTGCAATTGTCGAAAAGCAACAATTTTCCGCCACGACTAAACTCAGTGGAACAGTGTGGGTAAATTTTACTGGGGCACTTACTGGGGGCGATATCACCACCGAGAGATCCTTAGCACAGGGGGGTAGTAGTCCGTTCATCGCCCCCGCTCGCGTGAATGGAGTGCCGACTCGCGTGCAACGTCGGGATGCTAATCCGACAGTAAGTAACTATGTGTTCCTCACCTTCAACTCATCTTTTACAGGTAAAGATATGCTGGTTACTCAACTAGCGGGGGGGAATGGCAACTCTCCAGCTAACCAGTTTGTATCTTCAGGCTTCTTTAATAGTTGGGGTACACCACTTGCCGATCAAACAGGCACTCCACAAGCAGGATCGAATGCAGTTTATCTGCGCGAGCTATCCTATACTTTTCCCGTCAACGACCAAGTGCGAGTCGCTGTCGGCCCCCGGTTGAATGCTTATCGCTACTTCGATCAAAACCGATTTACCTCTTTCCTGACTGGTGCGGGGAGTTTTAATTCCAGCGGTAGTACCTTGTTTGCGGCGATCGATCGAGGTTCGGGTGCGGTTGTTTCCTGGAATATCAACCCACAGTTTCGGTTCAATGCTGGCTATTTGGGCGAGAATACCGAGTTTTTGAATGCTGCTGCTGGATTTAATACTTCTAGTAATCCCGCTGCTGGCTTGTTTGGGAGTACAAATCAGACAATTGGGGAGTTAACCTATGCTCCGAATAAAGATCTGAATCTCCGCTTGCTGTACACGCGATCGTTAGTTCGTGCTTACAACGGTTTTATTGGTGGAGCCGTCGGCGAGCCTTTACCCTATGGCTATGCTGATGATGGTTTTGGTGGCAGATTAAATGATGCACCTGGAGATACTTTTGTGGCTAATTTTGATTGGCTGCTCACCCCACAGGTGGGGTTATTTGGGCGATATTCCTACGGGAAGACAGAGATTAGTCCCGTTAATCTAGCTCGGACTGGTGGTAGTACTAGCGTTCAATCGATTCAACTAGGATTAGGACTTCCCGACTTGGGCAAAAAAGGAGCATTGGGTGTGATTTCATATCTAATTCCCCACTCCTATCTAAGTGGGCGTGAATTTCTGCTCTCTGGTGGGGGTGATGGTGGCAAACAGCAAGAGTTAGAAGTTTCCTACTACTATCCCGCTAGTCCCAATCTGGCGATCGTCCCCGCAGTTTACGCGATCTTCAGCCCGAACAACTTTCAGAGCAATCCCCCAGTTTTTGTCGGCAATTTACGGATGCAGTTTACCTTCTAGTGCTAGGTAGTACACTTAGACTTCCTTCTCCACTCCCAGGTGTACTTGACGATACAGAAACTTCCGCGCCAGTCAACTTAAATGATTCTAGCTTTGTATACCGTATACGCTTTGAATTTTGTAGGCTAATAATGCTTCATACTTTCCAGAAACAATTACAGAGAATCCTTCTGATTGCAGCTTCCTCAGCAGTGCTGGCTAGTTGCAACTCAGCACCGCCAACTACTGGGGATCAGCCTTCGGCTACAACCACGACGACTGGAGCTAGTACTGACAAAAAGGAAAGCCAAAAGATTCGTGTCCAATTACCTTTTTTGAAGCAAAGCCTTGATGCACCACTAATTTGGGCGATCGAAAAGGGTTACTTTGCCGAACAAGGTTTGGATGTTAGTTATGAACGCGGTTTTGGAAATTCTGATACCATTAGCAAACTTGGAACTGGGAAGTATGACATTGCGTTTAGTGATATCTACAATGCGATCGAGTTCAATGACAAAAATCCTAGTGACAAGATTATGGCGGTAGCCTTTTACCAGAGTAAGGCACCTTTTTCCATTGTTACTTTCAAACAAAATGGAATTAAAACGCCTGCTGATTTAGTTGGCAAGAAACTTGGCGCACCTGCCGGTGATGGGCCAAGAAAACTGTTTCCACTCTTTGCTAAAGAAGTAAAGATTGCCCCTGATTCAGTCACTTGGGACACAATGGAACCCAAGTTACGGGAGACTTTCTTATTACAAGGTAAAGTTGATGCCGTTAGTGGATTCTATACTTCGGTGATTCCATCTTTGATCAAGGGTGGAAAGACGATGGATGATATCAAAATCTTTGCCTATGACGAGTTTGGTTTAGACTTTTATGGCAATGCGATTTTAGTTCGGCAAGATTTTATGGGTAAAAATCCAGAAGTAATTAAGTCTTTCCTCAAGGCATATTTTAAAGGAATGCAGGATGTTGTCAAAGATCCAAGTGCCGCACTCGATTTAGTTGTTGCCACAGATCAAAGTAAATTGATGGATCGCGATGCCGAAAAGCTCCGTCTAAAATTGGCTATCGAGCGTATGTATGTGACTCCAGAAGTTGAGTCTGCTGGCTTTGGTGGTGCGGACATGAAACGTCTAGAAAAAAGTATTAATCAAACAGTTACTGGCTTCAATTTAAAGCCAGTAAAGGCTGCTGATGTATTTACAGATAAGTTTTTACCAGCTAAAGAACAACGGCTGGTTCCATCATCGGCCGATCGCAAACCCCTAGTTTAACTAAACTCAAATCAGCCAATATTTTTGACTTATTTAGAACTTTGCTGACTAAACTTCTCACTCAATCAATAAGGTCCAGTTAAAATGCTAAAACCGCAAATATCTTCTGCCACTGAAACTGCTACTGCTTCGATGCCCCTGCTAGAATTCGATCGGATTGGTTTAGAATATCCCTTTGAAGACTCGATGCGGACGATCATCCAGGAAATTACCCTGAGCGTTCAGCCTGGAGAATTTGTCACATTTGTCGGGCCAAGTGGCTGTGGGAAAACTTCCATTTTGCGGATGGTTTCAGGATTGAGTCCGACTAAAATCGGTGAGTTGCGCTGTCATAACCAACCAGTAACTAGACCGCTAAAAAATGTCGGCATCGCTTTCCAAAATCCGGTGTTGCTGCCTTGGCGACGGACGATCGATAATGTTTTACTACCGCTAGAAATTGTGTCTCCCTATAAACGAGACTTCAAAACTAATCGCCCTCACTATCTAGAAATGGCTCAAAAGCTCTTGAAAGCAGTGGGCTTAAATGATTTCCAGCAGCAGTTCCCTTGGCAATTATCAGGTGGAATGCGCCAAAGAGCGTCCCTCTGTCGGTCACTGATTCACCAGCCAGAAATTTTGCTATTGGATGAACCTTTTGGCGCGCTCGATGCCTTTACCCGTGAAGAAATGTGGGTGATGCTGCAAAACCTGTGGATGGAAGCCAAGTGTGTCGGAATGCTCATCACCCACGATTTACGCGAAGCAGTTTTTCTCTCCGATACTGTCTATGTAATGAGTCCCCGACCGAGTGAGATTGCGTTCAAACTGAAGATCGATTTGCCTCGTCCGCGAACTTTGGAAATGTGTCTCAGTGACGAATTCGCCCATCTTGCCGCCGAGTTACGCCGCCATATTCACAAGAGTTAGGCAAAGGACAAACAGTATTTTACACCGTATTAAATAGCAGTAGTAACGAGGAAAATATATGCAGATAAGTGTTAATCAGTCAAGAAGATCGGCTAAAAAAGTCATGTTTGAGGCTTTCCTGAATACAAAAGCTGCGACGATTATTTTGCCATCGATCGCCACTGTTGTACTCTTACTAATCTGGGAACTGGCCGTTTTTGTCTTTCAAATCAAATCGTTTAACTTAACTGCACAGCACTGGTTGTTTAAATAATGAGAAAGTCTAAGCATGGCACAGTCAAGAGTTCAGTCATAGAGATGGGGCGATGATAGTAACCGATAGCCATCGCTGGAGTTTGATTTTTGCCAAGACCCCAGTGCGACCGAACCCAGTTATGGACTAACCTTTGGACATCTAAAACTCGTTGCAAGCCACAGAGCTTCTTAGCATAAAGATTTTGTCGTCGGCGATAAGCACTTGCCCGTCGGCGTAAGGCACTATTTTGCGCTTCGTTATGATTGGCATGAACGTCACTCTTATTACTGATGGCGGTGAATGGATGTTCGATGTTCACCCACTCCACTCGTTTTCGACCTTGAGAA
>JBGSPI010000073.1:0-6245 GCA_041738715.1 Chamaesiphon sp. | reverse complement strand
GAATCTGGAGCGCGGATGTTCTGTCGGATTCGTGGTTATATTTCTACGTTGAGGAAACAAGGTTTGAATGTTTTGGACACTTTAATTTCCCTTTTCTCTGGTCATCCTCAATCTCCTATCCCTCAGCCTGAGTAGTTACGAATTGCTACAGACGAATATGTGATTTTGGCGAGTGCGTACTACTCTATAATGAGTGTGATCTGGATGTTATTTGCTGTTGTTGGTGTTCAATATCGATTTGCATCACCAATGATTTTAATTGGAATTGCTTGCTGTTTTTTTGGATTACGAGTATTTGTCGATTTGAGTGTGATCGAGTCTCAACTGATCACAATAGTCTTTGCTTTGGTTATTTTAGCTCTTTTAGTAATATTTAATGTCATCAAACATCGACCTATTCAGCCTAAATTTGGTGAATTAGTTGAATTGCCAAAATTAAGTGTTTTAACTTATCTGTTATCCCCATATTTTTTGTATGGCATAGTTTATTTTGGGTTTATTTTTGCCGATCGATTAGCTGCTACTTTAGCAACGGGAGGGATCTACATCATGTTGTCAGGAAATAATTTAAGCTACCAAGACAGTATGGATATTGCGCTATTAAATTTATTGCTTATTGTTCCGTTGGTGGAATATTTTAGTTATAAGCTAATTATTTATTGGTACGATCGAGCAAAGCACATTGTTGTAGCAGAAGCAAGTAATTTAGTGTGGCAAATCAAAAAACAATATTGGTTACTGTTAAGTTGGATTTTTGCGTGTTTTGGCATACTTCTGACAATGACGGTCGCTTTATTATCCGTACTCAATCGCACTCAAATCGATAATATTTTGATTATAGTTGGTTGCTTGGGTTATTTTTTGTTTGCGATCGGTTTGTTTAATACTATCATCTTATTAAGTCTCGACAGATTGAGAGATGTGCTAAATCATCTAGTTATCGCTATGTCGATCAACTTTATTCTCGGCTATTCGATTGGCAGTTTGTTTGGCTTATATGCTGCGGCAATCGGGTTAGTCGTTGGCGGCAGCTTCTTTGCCATCAAATCCAGTCAACAGACACTGAAAGCAATCGACAGGGCTGATTATTGCTATTTCTATAGTGGTTATTAAGAGTCTTGATTTTTAGCATCTTGTTCCCGCTGTTTCAATAATTCTATCCCCCAGGAAGTACCTAGTCGAGTTGCTCCAGCAATAATTAATTCTACAGCTTGGTCATGAGACCGAATGCCCCCAGCGGCCTTGATCCCAATTTGATCTTTCGTTAGATCCTTGAGCATGTGGACATTTTCCACTGTCGCACCACCACACCATCCCGTCCCCGTTTTTAACATCTGTGCTCCAGCCTCCATACAGATTTGCGCCGCCATTAGTTGTTCTGATTGCGTCAGAAGGGACATCTCCAAAATCGCCTTAACAGTTTGTCCAGTTGATTCACAGATCTGGGCGATTTCCTGGTGTACATCATCAATTTTCCCCGCTTTCAGCCAGCCAATATTAATAACGACATCTAACTCCTGAGCACCATTTTCAACGGCTTCTTGCGCCTCATAGAGCTTGCTTTCCGTAGTGATTGCTCCGGTAGGAAAACCAATAACAGTACAAATTCGGGGGCGTTTTTGGTACAGAAGATTGGTCACTTGCCGCACGTAGCAAGGATTCACACAGACAGCGGCAAACCCATATCTGTCAGCTTCAGTACACCATTGTTCGACCAGTGCGGGGGTAGCTGCGGCACTGAGGAGAGAGTGGTCGATGTAGGGAGCGATGTCAATATTCGATTGTTGGGTAGACATATGTGATGTGATAGGGCTGGTGATTCAGAGAATGAGCAAACTAGATTGTTTTTTTTGTTGGCGAGTCTAATTCAAGGTAGCTTGAATCAGACCATTTGCAGGTAAAATATCATCGGGCATATCGATCGCAAGGCAAACACCATGACTCAAACTTATCGCATAACACTACTACCTGGGGATGGAATTGGCCCAGAAATTATGGCAGTAGCGGTAGACGTGCTAAAAGTCATCGCCCAGCAAGAGAGTTTAAATCTAGAATTTCAGACAGCCTTAATTGGTGGTGCTGCAATTGAATCGACAGGAGAACCCCTCCCCGCAGCGACTTTAGATACTTGCAAACAGAGTGATGGTGTTTTGCTTGCAGCAATCGGTGGTTACAAGTGGGACAATCTCCCGCGCCATCTCCGTCCAGAGACTGGTTTATTAGGCTTGAGGGCGGGTTTAGGTTTATTTGCCAATCTACGACCTGCGGCAGTTTTACCCCAACTAATTGACGCTTCTACCCTCAAACGAGAAGTGGTTGAAGGGGTAGACATGATGGTTGTGAGAGAATTAACTGGCGGCGTATATTTCGGTGAACCTAAGGGAATTTTCACCATGGAGACAGGGGAAAAGCGGGGTGTGAACACCATGGCATATACTGAAAGCGAGATCGATCGGATTGCCAAAGTCGGCTTTGAAACTGCCCAAAAACGGACGAAAAGACTTTGCTCTGTAGATAAATCTAACGTTCTCGAAGTCTCTCAATTATGGCGCGATCGGGTCACACTCATGGCAAAAGATTATCCCGATGTCGAACTTACCCATATGTATGTGGATAATGCGGCGATGCAACTAGTCCGCGCTCCCAAACAATTTGATACGATCGTGACTAGTAATCTATTTGGCGATATTCTCTCCGATGCTGCTGCCATGTTGACAGGAAGTATCGGGATGTTACCTTCGGCTAGTTTAGGTGCCACTGGCTTGGGTGTATTTGAACCTGTTCATGGCTCTGCACCAGACATCGCTGGACAAGATAAGGCAAATCCATTGGCTCAAGTTCTCAGTGCAGCAATGTTACTGCGTTATGGTTTAAACCAACCAATCGCAGCAGATCGAATCGAACGATCGGTCTTGAAAGTTTTGGATCTGGGTTATAGAACTGGTGATATTATGTCATCAGGAATGACAGCCGTTGGTTGTCAACAGATGGGTAAAGTTTTGATTGAAGCTTTAGCATCTTAAATGAGCAGCCCCGATCGGGTAAGTAGATTAAATAACTTGCAATATAGATAATTTTGGGAATAAGTACTGTGTTTACGATCGCACCGCCCACAGCCAAAGCTATTCCAATGCCCCAACCAAACTCTTACGGACTTTTCGATCCAGCCCTCCTCAGGGCCGCCAAGGATGTGTATAATCTCTACTGTGAAGTCGCACCGGATCGAGATCGACGCAGACAACCAATTGGTGTCGCGATGAATAAGCTGACTTATCGGGGCAAATTAATTTTCAGTACCTATCCAGTTTTACTCCCTGAAGAGTGTTTTATCTCAACCCAACAGTTGGAAACTGAGTTTAGCTAGTACTACACAGCGGAAATTAGGCTACCATATTCTTGCTCTCATTCTCCCCCAAATAGTAGCTAGATTTATACCGGAGACTACTAGTGTTCCTTGTCGCCGGTAAATAGTGGCGACAAAATCGGGAATTATAGATTTAGTCTTTCTCTATCTGTCGCCGTTAGCAGATCATTTAGTAGTGAATATTTACGATACGATCGTTCAAGTAACCGTGTTTTGCTTGGGTGCTGCGATCGGGAGCTTCGTTAATGTAGTAGTTTACCGCGTTCCCGCAGGTTTATCGGTAATTTGGCCGCCGTCGCGCTGTCCCAAGTGTCTTCACCAATTAGGCGCAGGGGAAAATATTCCGATTCTGGGTTGGTTATTGCTGCGGGGGAAATGCCGTCACTGTCAGACTCCAATTTCCGTCCGTTATCCTTTAGTGGAAGCGGCAACGGCGATTGTCTTGGTATTGGTTTACAATCGGTTTGGAATTTCGATCGAGACTGTCGGCTATTCCTTGCTCATGTGCTGGCTGTTGGCGTTATCCCTAATCGATTTAGACACGATGACACTGCCTAATCCGCTAACCCAATCAGGATTAGTGTTAGGACTGATATTTCAAGTCGTTGCGGGCAGTTTAAATGAGCTTTCTGTCAATGGAATGAAAGAATATCTGATCCAAGGGATTTTTGGGATGGTATTGGCGATTTGGATTTATGACACCATCCAAATTGCTGGTAGCTGGCTGCTGGGGCAATCAGCGCAAGGTGGTGGAGATGCCAAGTTAATGGCAATGATTGGTGCTTGGCTAGGCTGGAAATCTGTGCTATTAACAGGGTTTCTCGCATCTTTTTTCGGTTCGATCTTGATGGGTGGTGCCTTAGTCTTCGGCTTAATTCAACGCCGTCAAAAGTTCCCTTTGGGGCCATTTATCGCTTTGGGAGGTACTGTGTCGCTCTTTTTTGGTGATTGGTTAATTGCTTGGTACCAACAGTTTAGCCAATCTACCGATCGAAATTTAGTCTTTGTCCCGCTCCTAATTGTCCTAGCCGCGCTGTTTGTTTGGCTGCGAAAAACAAGAGTGAGAAGTACTGGGTAGGAAATAGGGAATAGGGTATGTTTTAACCTATCTCCCCATTATCCATTAAAAGATTACTAGTAACTATCCACGACGTAAGTTGAGTAATTCTTTCGGCGAAGCCAAAAGATCGATCGCGACGAAGAAGATCTTACCTTGAGGATCGAGTAAAAACCGCCAAGCGATGTTCATCCCAACTCCTGCGCCAAACCAAGGAGTTTGCACTTTCCCGGTAACTTTAATTTGAGTGTAACCATCTTCGATCGGTTCCACGACACCGCGTTCTGGTAACATTTTTAGACCGACACATTCTTCCCGCATATAGGTCAGAATTGCGGCTGGACCAACAATAGGTGCTTGGAATGGAGGTTGGAGTGCGCCTTCGGCTGCGAATAAATTAGATGCAGCGATAAAGTCAAAGGCATTCATGCTATCAATGTAGCTCAAGACAGTATAGTTATCTACACCTTCGATCGCTGCACGAGAACGATCAGCGAAAGATTTCGGAGTAACTGCGGGAGCTTCCCGCTTATCATAGTCTTGGTTCCGGGCAGGATCGTAACCCATGTTAACTACAGTATTTCGTAATACGGTAATTTGTTGTCCGGCATCAAGTCCTTTGATCTGTTCTAGCAAAGCTTTTGCTTCAGGTGAAGCTTGATAACCAGAGGGAATTGGTGCAACTAATCCCTGTTTCATCATTTGACCCAATTCATACCAGAAACCGAGCTTGGTATTAACGCGGAACGAAGTATAGTTCCGGCAAATTGGCGTGTCAGTGTGCATCGCTAAGTCAGTCATCACCTGCGTCTGTTCCGCAGGCTGCATCGCTTTAATTTGGTCTAACAGCGGCTGCGCTAATGCCATACTTGCTGAACCTGTTGCTGCGGGCGTGATTGTTACACCCATTTCAGTGTAAGCGTACCAGAGTAAGGCTAATTGATCTTCAACACTGAGTTGTTCAAATGCGACAGTAATACTGGGTACAGCATCAGCAATTAGCGTGCTGGAAAAGATAGACTGAGCGGACTTCAGCGAAATAGACATAAGCTATAACCTTTTAAGGGATAAACAGATATTTGGCTAGGTTTTGTTTACAAAACTTAACTGTATTGTTACGATCATAGAACAATCTTCGCCTAAAAAGCAAGTTATCTGAGAATGAGTCAATTAATTCCTGAAAATGCTTAATATTTCTTGGGCTAGAGCAGTCAGATTTGGGACTATGGTTGATAAACTGACTACCACATCTCAAAAATTTACCAATGGCTTATCGACACAGGTAGCACTCGCCCTGATCGTCATTTGGGCAATAAGCTTGTGGAACTGTATGCGGATTAGGGCTGAGACTTGGAACCCAATTTTGCTAGTCTGTTTAGTTGCTTGGCAAACTTGGGTCTACACGGGATTATTTATCAATGCCCATGATGCCATGCATGGAAGTATTCACTCTTCTAGGAAGATCAATCAATTGCTTGGGCAGGTGTGTCTGTGGTTATATGCTGGATTTGACTATCCATCTCTGCGCGCTAAATATCACCTGCATCATCAATATCCCGCTAGCGACCTCGATCCTGATTTTCACGATGGGGAGACAAGACATTTTTGGGCATGGTACTGGCATTTTGTCAGCGAACATCTGAGTTGGCGACAACTAGGGAATTTGATGATCCTCTCGACGATTTACAGCGGTTTGCGGGTTTATGAGGGACAATAGCAACAGTGTGCAAACCAATTACGAAGGTGAACAGGATTGATTAAATCTATCGCTATTGCAATCAAAGCATCCACCATCATAGAGTTGGTAGGTGAAAACTGTCGGAG
>JBGSPI010000072.1:0-10934 GCA_041738715.1 Chamaesiphon sp. | reverse complement strand
GTCGATTCAATGTCTAGTAATTGGCAGGTTGTTGTTGAATTAATGTCTTTATCCCCACACAAACTACCTAATTATCAACAAGGCTTGAGAGCTATGAGGCTTATTCTATCAGCTTTATAGGCGGCTTGTCGCCCCGACAGCTATCAACCATTTGTTCGACAAGTTATCAAATTAGCCAGAGCATTTCAGATCGATCTCATCGAAACATTTCTCCAACAATCCCTATCATCTGCGTCACTAAATTAACTCAGTCATGACAACTCAATTAACTGGACTAATCCTCATCGTTGATGACACACCTGTTAACCTAGATACTATCTCTACAGTCCTAAACGATGCTGGCTATGAAATCGCGATCGCAACTAGTGGTGAGAAGGCTCTCCAACTTCTGCAACGCCGATCTCCCGATTTGATTTTGCTGGATGTGCGGATGCCCGGGATCGATGGATTTGAAACCTGCCAACGGATCAAAGCTAATCCCAAAACTTGCGATATTCCCGTCATTTTCATGACTTCTTTGATTGATATTAATAATAAAATTAAAGGATTTAGCTGTGGTGCCGTAGACTATATTAGTAAGCCATTTCAAGAACAAGAAATTTTAGCCAGAGTCAAAACACACATAAATCTACATCTCTTAACTCAAAATTTAGAACAACAAGTAGCTCAACAAACTGCCTCATTAAGAATAGCAAACGAAGCATTGACAAACGCGAATATCTCGAAAAGATCCTTCCTCTTGACTATGAGTAAAGAAATTCGGACACCGATCAATACCATCTTGAGGTTAACCGAACGGCTCCAAGAACAGACCACTGGAATATTCAACGCTCAACAAGTCGAGGATTTGGCAGATATCGATCGCAATGGTAATCAGCTTTTCGCACTAATTAATAACACTCTTAAACTCGCAAATATTGAATCTGGTGAATTGCAATTAGAGATCGATCCCATTGACATTGAAGAACTATGTAAATCTTGTTTATTAGCAATCAAAGCACAAGCTGAGAAGAAAAATATCGAGTTGATCTTAAATATAGAATCTCCGATTCCTCCGATATCGATCGACGAACGGCATATTCGGCAAATTATTATTAATTTACTCAACAATGCTGTTAAATTCACCACCGTCGGTTCTGTAACGCTGAGTGTTACTACCGGACAGCTTACAGATCAAGAAAATATCCCCTGCGTGCGGATGGCGATCGCTGATACGGGTATCGGCATTGCTTCAGAAAATATCAAACAGTTATTCCAACCCTTTGTTCAAATTAATGATGCATTAGGCGAACGACCTGAAGGGAATGGTTTAGGGCTAATTTTAGCCAAGCAAATCGTGGAATTACATGGTGGTCAAATTAGTGTTTATAGTATCGAAAATGTGGGTAGCTGCTTTACGATCGAATTACCGGCTGGTGAATTATCGCAAATCTCGCCCCCGATCGCGAAGCTCCAGCCGTATCACTTAGACAATAGTGAAATTGATTTCAACAACTTTGAATCGCTCGAACTAGTCATCGGCGGCGTAAATAAAGCTAGTATTTGATTGGATTTTGGACATTTTGAGATTTGTGGCATCTAAAAGTTACCTAATCGCTAATACTGTCCGTTCGCTCATTTTTAAATTCCCGATTTAATTAAACAAAATCTATATTTTGCAATGGTTTTAGCTTTCACAGTAAATAGTCATCCTTTGAATTTATCTGTAACTTTTAGTGCCGATCGACTATTTGATCGAGATCTCAATTTTGGTAAGACCTGAAACACTGATTCTGTTGTCAATAATTCAATAGGCTCGATCGAAATGAGCGAACGGGCAGTCCAATAATCAACCGAAGCCACAAAATCCTAGTTAACGCTAGGGGGAATCTGTTCGATCGAAATTAGTGATTCCATCACGGATTTGACTAGTGGGGCGGCAACGTTACTGCCAAAGGCTTTTTCTTTACCTTTTGGTTCGTCAACAGCCGCAAACACCACATACCGATGTTCTCGATCGATCGGCAAAATACCAATAAAACTAGTAATTTTTTTATCATCATCTTGCGTATAGCGACCATTGACAAATTTTTGGGCTGTACCAGTTTTACCGCCAATTCGATAACCGGGAATAATTGCGCTTTTCCCCGAACCCTGCGTAACAACTGTTTCCAGCATATTGAGTACGGCCTGCGCGGTTGTAGGCGCGAAAACTTGGGTCTGTTCGCGCTGGGTGGGTTTATCTTTCCGTAGTCCATTTCGATCAAACAACCCTTCCACAACGTGAGGTGTGACTTGTTTGCCACCATTGGCAAGACTACTAATCAGGGTGACAAGTTGAATTGGCGTGAGCGAAAAACCCTGCCCAAATGATGTAGTTGCTGGATCGATCGGCGTGGCAATAAACTTTTGACGACTTCTGATTTCACCTCGCTCTTCCAGGGGTAAATCTATCCCCGATTTTTGACCCAGGCCAATCCGTTGCAGCCAGTTATAGTAAATATCTGGCTTCAATCGTTGCATCATTTGAACCATGCCAATATTACTGGAGTATTGCAGAATCTGAGCAACATCGATCTTCCCATTGACTTTCTTCTCAGCATTTTTGATCGTATTTACCCCAACCTTAATCGCTCCACTGTCATAGAAAGTGCTATTAGGCTTAATCACACCATTTTCCAGGGCGATCGCGACATTGATCGGTTTAAAGGTCGATCCCGGTTCATAGAGATCGGTGACAGCCCAATTGCGGAGCAATCCTACGTCTTTTTTTTGCAAGGGTTGGTTGGGATTATAAGTCGGTTCGACCACTAGCGATCGTAATGCGCCGGTATCGGCATCCATGACAATGACTGTTCCCCGCAAGGCATTCCATTTCCGCATTTTCTCGCGCAATGCTTGTCTGGCAGCGCGTTGGAGGCGGAGATCTAGTGTCAATTTCAGTTGGAGATCGTCGGTCTGTAATACACCTGGGGTAACTCGATCGGGCAAAATTGATCGGTCTTTAGTACCACCAGTCCGAGTGAGATAATATTTAGCTACTGTTCGTTCTAATAAAGATGACTTACTAAGCTCTACGCCAGCTTGAGCCTGATGATTGCGATCGAGATACCCCAAAACCTCTGCGGCAAGATCATCTTGAAGATAAAATCTGGTATATTCACTACTAGTTTGGGGCAATTCCAAACCATCTATTTTCAAGGCAGCAATTCGATCGCGGATATCTTCTCTCAGTCTAGATCCCAGCAGTACCCCAGTCTTGCGTGCCCGAAATTTTTTCAGCAATTCATCTCGATCCTGTTCTAAAATCGGTGCTAGTAAATCAGCCACTTCTGCCGCACTAACTTTTTCTGTCTTCTTCGTTCGCGGATTAATTCGGGCGAAGAGGTCTCGATGGGCGTAAATTGTATAGCTAGGTCGATCGATCGCTACCAAATCGCCGCGACGATCGACAATCGGCCGACGAGGCACCAGTGTTTTAAGCGGGATAATTTGTTGTCTTTGGGCTTTTTGCTGTAAACTTGGCGCATCAATTATCTGCAACCAGACCAATCTGATTAGCAACCCTAATGATCCAATCCCTAAGATGCTCCACACCACAGCTAGCCTGGTAGCTGAATTGTTGATATCAATCTTTTGTTTCATCTGTGAGTATCAATTCTCGTCTAAGTTATCCCAATTTTGCTCGATCTAGACATCAGGGAGATCGATAATACAAAAGTTTATCACTCAATCGTCCCCTGACAAAAATGCCATATTTATCCAGATAGAGTGAAAGAAATCGGTTAGGATCGGAATGTTTACCTTTAGCACAATTTTTTAAAAGTAGATATCTGAAACTAAATCGAGACCAGGAAAGACTTATCCGTCCAAGTGAAGTGTGGCAGAGTGATCATAATTTCTTGCTTACTTCCTCCCTAACTATAGATCTGATTTACCTTGTGGTTTACGGCGGATCTATTCAGATAACGGATATCTAAGCTATTGTTAATTACAATAATATTCACAAAATCTAGTTGTTACACATGAAACAGCAAAGTAGTTCGATTGTAACTCTAGCACTGCTATTAGCGGCTGGAGGGTCTAACTTCAAGGTTAGTGCCCAAACTGCTGCTGATAATTTTCCCCTGCCACAAACTGTGTCAGCCGGAACAAAAGTGCAGATTGATGGTTCTAGTAGCCTGCAAGCTGTCAACCAGAATCTGAAAGAGAAATTTCAAAAACAATTTCCAGGCACAGATGTCACCATCCCCCAACAGTACCAGGGTAGTGACGCAGGTGTTAAAGCGGTAGCTGAAGACAAAGCCGATCTCGCGGGGATTGGTCGCCCTCTAACTACAGCAGAAAAAGCCCAAGGATTAGCCGCAAAAACAATTGGTAGATCCAAAATTGCGATTATTGTCAAAGATAGTAATCCATATAAAGGTAATTTAACCCTTAAAGATTTTGCCAGAATTTACCAAGGCGAAGTTACCGATTGGTCACAATTAACCAGTGCCAAAGGTGCCAAAGGGAAAATTAAAGTCATCGACAGACCGGATAATAGCGATACCAAACGGGCATTTGCTAACTATCCCGTTTTCCAAAATGGCAAACTCAAGACTGGCCAGAATGCCGAACAATTAACGGAAGATTCGACCCAGGCAGTAGTTGGTAAATTAGGTGAAGATGGAATTGGCTACGCACCTGCTGAACAGATTAAAAATATTCCAGGGATTAGAGCCATTACCCTGCACAGCACCCAACCAGATAATCCTAAATATCCGTTCTCACAGCCGCTAGTTTACGCCTACAAAAATAAAGGTGGCCAAGTTAAAGAGAGTGCTAAGGCATTTCTCGGTTATGTCAGCGATCCCATTGGTCAAACGGTAATTCAAGAGTCGATCGCGGTTGGTGCTGCTGCGGCTACAGCGACAGCAACAGGGGCTAGTCCCAGTGTCTCCCCATCTCCTGCAAATAGCACTAGTTCTCCAGCCCCAGGTACGGATGCGGGGACTAGCAGTACTTCAGTTGCGCCAGGGACTTCGACAACTTCGAGTACTACTGCAACCAGTTCTACAACAACCGGTCAAGGTGGATTTCCTTGGTGGATATTACCAGTTGTGGCGATCGGTGGGGGACTATTATGGCTGTTTGGTCGGAAGAAACCGACAGAAACCGTCTCCACCCTAACGACCCCGGAAACAACACCCGGAATCAAACCGTTGTATCCGCCACCACCAAAGCGCACTTCGGTCGGCGATGGCTTATCTGGTGATTTGTCTGGTGATTTGTCTTCGGGCTTAGGTGGTTTTCGCCCCTCTGGTGATTTGCGATCGGGCGATTTGCGATCGGGCGATCTTTCTAGCACTCTCCCCCCACCACCCAATTTCACCCCACCCACTCCACCTAATCCCAGTTTTAATGGTATCGATCCAATTAAAAGTGATGGGATTAATCTACCTGGCGCTGCTGCGTTAGCCGGTGGTGCCGCCGCCGCAGCAGCAGCAGGTAAAGCGATCTTCGATCGGCAGAATCAACCAGAGGCGGAACTCCAGCCGCCTGAAATCAAAACCCCCGACATCGACCTCTCCAATCCCCTAGAAGGGTTGAAAGACAAGTCTTCTAATCTCGTCCCCAATTTGGATCTTAACAACCCGCTAGAGGGCATTAAGGATCAAGCTGGAGACCTAATCGAAGGTGGTACTGGTGCTGCGGCGGCTGCTGGTGCAGCTACTTTAGCTGGCGGTGCCGCATTAGCTGGTGCTGCGGGCAATTTATTTGGTGTGCCAGCAACTGATGCTTCGATCGAAGATATTAATCTAGAAACGCCCAATTTGACCAATCCCCTCGAAGGTGTCCAAGCTCAAGCTGGTGATTTAATTCCAGATATTAAGTTGGAGAATCCCCTCGAAGGTATCCAAGCTCAAGCTGGCGATTTTATTCAAGGTGGTGGAGCTACAGCAGCGGCCGCTGGTGCCGCCGCATTAGCTGGTGGTGCCGCATTAGCTGGCGGCGCAGGGAACACTATCAATAACTTCTTTGGCGGTCAAAAAGAGGATGAAGACCGATCTGAAGAACTATTACTAGAAACACCAGGTAATGATCCACTAAATTTTCCTGTGGACGCTAGTTCAGATCCAATTGAAGATCCTTTTAATTTATCTGATTTCCTAGAGCCAACATCAGCGGATACTGATCCTGGCGATGTTGTTAAACTTGATGAGAGTAACCCCTTTGGCGAAATCAGTGAAAGAGTTGGTGACACGATCCAAGGTGGTGGCGCAGCAATTGGAGCCGCAGGAGCCGCAGCAGTAGCAGGTGGATCAGCGTTATTGGGTACACAAGACCAAACCCCCGATGATTTGGTATTAGACCCTGAAATGGATACTTTCGATCGTGATTTGGAATCGATCAGTCTCGATGGTTTGGATGACGATCCCTTTGCTGGTTTATCAGACTTACTCGGTGAAGAAACTGGAGGATTGGCAGGTGACAACTACCCAAAGCCTGAGAGCAGCAACCCACTCGTTAGTTTTAAAGACCGTGCAGCCGACTTACTAGAAGATGGTAAGGATTTCGGTGGTGCGGCGTTAGCTGGCGGTGCGGCTGCTGCTTTAGGTGCAGGTCAAGCAGTTCAATCGTTTTTCCCAGGACAAGGAACCTCAACTACGACCGACTCTGATGAAACTAGTTCTAGTCTCTACAGCGAAGGTCAAATTACCCTAGTTTCCCCTGGACCAACTCAAGCCTATGCACACTGGGAAATCCCCTTGCGGCTGAAACGACAACTGCGCGAACAAGGTGGTCAGAAGTTAGTGGTTCGGCTCTATGATGTTACAAATAATGTCGATCCAAGTATCGAGTTACCAACTAGTTTCCAAGAGTTTGAATGTGATGATTCAGATTGGGATCTGGAACTACCAATCGACCAAACTGGACATCGTTACCTCGCTGAAATCGGTTATGTAACTGAAGATGGAAGCTGGTTAATGTTAGCTCGCTCCGCTCCTTTGTTAATCCCAACAGCATAGACTAATTCAACGAGTCAGCGATAATATCAGCAAAAAGCAGCAACTCCTGAATCGAGGAGTTGCTGCTTTTTTGTATATTTTTCTATATTAACGATTATTTTTGATTCTTTTGTCGAGTTAATTCGATCGTAATCTTCCCGCCAAAATTAGGAATTGGTGCAGCAGGTTTATGTAATTTTAGTTCAACTTTTTGAACTCGATCGGCAGCTAAAACTGTTGTGATAATTTGCTCGGCTAACTTTTCTACTAGAGCAAATTTAGCAGATGCAATAATCTCTTTGACAGATGCGATTGTACTGCGATAGTCCAGCGTATCCTCAATCAGATCGCTTTGTCCAGCAGTAGCCAAATCCAGCCAAATTCGTAAATCGACCTCAAACCACTGTCCTAAAATTTGCTCTTCTGGTAAGTAGCCAGTATAGCCGTAACAACGAATTCCAGTTAATTGAATAACATCCATAAATTAACACTTTGTGCATCTGTCCGATCGATTGTACTCGCGATCGCGACTTCGCTGACGATTAGGTATTTCGATCGCGGCAGGGAATAAGGAATGCTTATTCCCTCACTCAGTGCCAGAAATCTAATGAATTCCGGGCCAACTAGGTTGTTGATTAATTTCATTCCAAACTTCGTCGATTAACATCCCAGAGTTTTCGCCGTTGCTCAGATCCTGAAAATTAATTAACTCTGGTGAAGCGTCTGAAATGTTACTGGTTTCAAAGTTGAGATAATCATGTTCTGCTCGATCAAGATCCAAATCGCTCAAATCTAACTCCATCATCCCATCAGCAACAATTGTGCCTTGGCGATCGCCATTATTGCCAGCGAACTCAAAGGAAATTTCATCCAGCCCTTCGCTATGTCGATCTCCAGAATCTTCCTCTGTGACTAAGATGGCCTCTGTCAGTGGTGGTGTTTGGATGCTTGGAGCTTCCTGCTGCGCGCTCACAGGCTCGGAAGTGGGGGTTCGATCCACTGGTAAATCAGCGAGATCTGGGCAGTTTCCATTCAAGATCGCAGCCCCAACCCCAACAGTGCCAACTGCAATTCCAGCTAAAGGTACGTCTACAGATGGTGAATTGGGTTCTGTCGCCACAGTAGTTGGTGCGGCAATTGACTTGAGGACATTGGCTTCAAGATTATTATCTTCTGTGGGCGCAGTCAGAACTGCAACATTGCTCTGTGGAGTGACTGTATTTCCGGTGGGCAGGGAATTGTTAATCACACTTTCTGCTGACATACTTGGCTCATCAGGGCAGAATTCCAAAAATAATCTAATCCGTCCTTTCTGCCAATCATTCGCCCCAAATCTTAGTGCCTCACACTGGATGCCGTTGGGACTAAACCACGCACTTTTTTCTTCGCTCCAACCCTCGATCGCATTTGCTAATTGCTGTTTAATCGCATCATTTAACTCGCCAACTCTGAAGGTGCGTTGCCCGATTAGGACTGGGGTATCTTGTTGAACTGAAATAACTTCGCCGCTTTCTAATGATTCAAAACGATCTTTCATAAAAATATGCTCCAATACTTTACAAAGTACCCAAATTAGTTCAACTTCTTGTCATACTACCGTAACTGAAACGATAACTACAAGAACCAACCGTAACTATGTAACCCTTTACCTAATAAATTGACACCCAAATAACAAATCCAGACGACAACAAAACCCACTGCGGCGAGGATTGCTGGTCTGCGACCTTGCCAACCTTTGGTGATCCGAGCATGGAGATAAGCAGCAAATACCAACCAAGTAATTAAGGCCCAAGTTTCCTTGGGATCCCAACTCCAATAAGAACCCCAGGCTTCATTCGCCCAGACACCTCCAGCAATAATCCCGATCGTCAGAAGGGGAAATCCTAATCCGATAATTCGATAGCTGATATTATCCAGTGTATCTGCCAAGCTGAGGCGTTGAGGTGATAGGGTCGCTGTAGGTGCTGTTGTCTCGATTGCGGGTAAATCTAAAACTGCGACTGCGCCGCGATCAGATGTAGTAATTGCGAGGGGTTCAACTGCCGTCGCGGTTGCGGCGGTATTGTGCATACTAAAACTGCTGGTTAAGCGATAACCGTTACCACCAAATGAACTACCCCGCAATTCGATTTGCTGCCCGCGTGTGATGACTAAAAAGGCGATCGCCAGGACAGATCCAACCATTAAGGTTGCATAGGAAAGCATCATGACACTGACATGCATCATTAACCAGTTAGATTTGAGGGCGGGTACCAATGGGGCTGAAGCCTGCATATCAGTGGGTAATGTCAGTGCTGCAAAGGCGGTAATTGCCATCGCTACAGGTGCCGTTACAACTCCTACTAGGGCACTGCGACTAATTGACTCGGCAAATAAATGCATGGTGGTAATTCCCCACGCCAAGAAAAATAGAGATTCGTATAAGTTGCTCAGGGGAAAGTAGCCGGCTTCAATCCATCTCGCGCCTAACAAGGTTGCCATACACAGATTGGCGATCGCCATTCCAGTAGTCCCCAAGTTTGGTAACAATGGAATTTGGGGGAAGGCTGCACCAACCCAGTAAATCAGCATTGTCAGAAATAAAACACCAAAGGAGAGATTATCCAGTTGATTTTGGAGTGAGACTAGGTTCATCATTGAGGGTTTGGAGGTTAGGGGTAAGGAGATCGCGGGTAGGAATACTAATTCCTAACTATCCCAATCGGGAATCACCCACTGGGGTGGAGCCATCATTTTTTTCCGGCGAGCTTCCTCGGCGATTTCATGCATTTTGTCTAAGGAAGTTTCACTAATAAATTTAGCTGCCGACTCGACGTGAGCTTTATTTTGACAGTGATCGGGTTGGACACATCCATTTTTACAAACTTCGCTACAGTTGATTGTTTGAATTTCCACTTTAAAATCTGACTCTCTCTAAAAAAATTTAAAACTTAGGAATATTTTAGCGTGAACTACTCGACTCTCACGAAGTCAGAGACACTCCACCGCTAGTTGTGCCAATGGGGGACAAAGAGTCTGAAGATAAGGAGCAGAGCAAGGCTGGACAGATGCAGCCGCAAAATAGCAGGGTGGCGAAGTCTGATCACCCAAAAAAATGTAAATCACCCAAGTTGATACCTCTCGTATAACGGCTCGACTCGATCTAAATGTTCATTTCGCTCGGATCCGATGTCAGTAACGGCCAATACCGGAGATTCGGCGATCGCGCTAACTACAACTTGACTAGCGATCGATGAAGATTGGATCTGGATAATTGATGATTAATTTGATTTAGGAGTGGGACAATATCTATTATCCTTTGATTTTCACTAAATTAATGAAATATTTACTGACTGCGACCTTACTATTTTTACCTCTGTCAATAGACCTCTCCAGATCGGCAATGGCCAGACCATCAAAGTGTTCTACTGTCCTAGCCCGGAGTAAATCTAGCCTAGCTAAAGTTACCAGGTTTAAGATTTCTAACTTCGATAAATATGATGGAATTCCCCCCAAAGGGCGAACACAGCATCTAAGTATCATTTTCAGGGGTATTCATCAATCAACAGAATTAGCAATGGCAACAAAAATTATCGCTGGTTGTCCACAAATTGGTAGTGTTCGATTTGTAATTGATGGTACCGACGATCAGAGTGTCTATGGCTTATTAAATGGTAAGGTCCGGATGTTTAAATGTAAGGATATGGATAGTACGAACAAATGGGGAGAGTACGCTTGTTCGTAGGATCAAGAGTGATTAAGCTACTTTACTCCACGAAGGGGAAAAATAACGAGATTGATGGCAGATCTGCTGATTCTCTTAGGCTGATTGCTTCTCATTTCTCGTAACTACTCAGGCTGAGGGATAGGAGATTGAGGATGACCAGAGAAAAGGGAAATTAAAGTGTCCAAAACATTCAAACCTTGTTTCCTCAACGTAGAAATATAACCACGAATCCGACAGAACATCCGCGCTCCAGATTC
>JBGSPI010000067.1:0-12694 GCA_041738715.1 Chamaesiphon sp. | reverse complement strand
TCTTAAAAGTGAACTGGCAGCTTGGCAACAAGAACGGAACCGAGAACATGCTAAAGTAAAATGGCAATTTACCACCGCAGATGCTCGAATTAAACTGCATCATCTTTACCCACAGTTTTAGTCCGGTCACGCCACTACCTTTACTACCCTCCAAACCAGCCATCGCCCACTCGGTACTGGAAAAAGTCATGAAAACGGGTGTTCTAACTGTGGGCACAAGTAAAGATGCCTTTCCATTCGCCTACAAAGACAAAAATGGACGGCTGAGTGGATACTCGATCGATATGTCAACCCTGATCCAGAAACAAGTCGAGAAAGAGCTAAAACGCCCGATCAAACTCGATCTGATTCCCCTTGACCCCAACGATCGCATTCCAAAATTGAGAAGTGGTGGTGTGGATATTGTTTGTGATGCGGCTAGTTTTACCTGGGAGCGAGAACGCGATGTGGATTTTACAGTTAGTTATGGCACAACTGGCACACAACTACTGATCCGACGGGGACAACGAGGCAAACAGTCATGGGATGCAGCAGCTTTATCAGGTCGTCGCATTGGTGCTTTGCCGGGAACAACCAACGAACAATCGATTCGCCATGCACAGCCCAAAGCTCAAATTGTGTTAGTCAAAGATCGTGCAGCCGGATATAAGTCTTTACGGGAAAATAAAATTGATGCCTTTGCCGATGATGGAATTTTACTAGAGGCATGGTTGCAACGAACAGCTAATACGCAGAAATTTGAGATTGTGAGTAACCTATTTTCTAGGGAAGGTATTGCTTGTATGGTGCCTGAAAACAACTCAACTTTTTTGGACGTTGCTAATTATGCCTTGATCCGGTTTATGCAGGGCTATTTAAAAGGGAAACAGCCCTATGTTCAAACATTCGATCGCTGGTTTGGTTCCCAAAGTGTTATGCCACTATCCAACGATTTGCGCGAGTTAATCATTGAAAATATGCGTCTGGTGATTGATGCCAAACAGGAGGTGCCCGAAAATGAATTGTAAGTTCTCGATCGTCGATTGCCGATCAGCCACAAATGATTTTGCCAGTGCTTGAACCGCTCCACTCGTTGTTCACTAAACTAGATTTATGCCGATCGAGGTTACTTAAATTATGTCTAAATCAAATTTCACATCAGAGATCGCCACTGCTGAAGCACTTCTACAAGCCTATCAATCCGGTTGCCGTAATTTTACAGGTGCGAACTTAATGACTGTTAATTTGAGTCATGCGGACTTGAAAGGCGCAAATCTTAGCTACGCCGATCTGAATGCCGCCGATTTGAGTCACGCAAACTTGCGTGGTGTTGACTTGAGCTACGCTTATCTATCCAATGCCAATTTGTCAGGGGCGGATCTGCGAGGTGCGATGTTGATTGGTACCAATCTACAAGGGGCAATTTTGGAGTCTACCATGTTAGAGGCTGCCGATTACGACCCCGAAACCACCCAGTTTCCCCCTGGTTTTGACCCGCAACAAGCCGGATTAAAACCCGATCGCTGAACGCCTCTCGATCTAATTGACAGTCCGGCGTTGCTGAATTGATGTATGAAAGAGTGGGGGACGGGGGGACTGGGGGACTGAGGGATTTCAGTAGTTGTACAAAAAGGCAAATCATACCTTAAATCAGCAACGCCGTAAATAATTCACCTAGCGAGGTGGGCTGGGAATCGCTAGCCACTGTTGCACTGTTTGAAATTCTGGAGAACTGGGATGAAGATAAGTGAGAGCCTCGCGCCACAATGATTTAGCTTGTTCGATCTGGTTGCGTTGATCGTGAACTAGTCCTAAATTCGTGAGCGTTTGCCCTACGCCGTGGGTATCTCCCAGTTGGCGAGAAATCTTTAAAGATTCCTCATAGCAAGCGATCGCCTCATCCCACTTGCCTTGGTTGAGATACACATTCCCCAAATTGCCGAGGGTTTTGGCGACACCGTGGGTATCTCCTAGTTGGTGTTTAGTCTCTAAAGATTGCTCGTAGCAGGCGATCTCCTGATCCCACTTGCATTGGTTGCCATACACAATCCCCAAACCCATGAGGGACTGGGCGACACCGTGGGTATCTCCCAGTTGGCGAAAAGTCTCTAAAGATTTTTCGTAGCAAGCGATCGCCTGATCCAACTTGCCTTGCTTGTTATACACATTCCCCAAACCCATGAGGGATTGGGCGACACCGTGAGTATCTCCCAGTTGGCGAAAAGTCTCTAAAGATTGCTCATAGCAAGCGATCGCCTCATCCCACTTGCCTTGTTTGCCATACACAATCCCCAAATTGTTGAGGTTTCGGGCGACACCGTGGGTATCTCCCAGTTGGCGAAAAGTCTCTAAAGATTGCTCGTAGCAAGCGATCGCCGCATCCCACTTGCCTTGGTTCTGATACACATTCCCCAATCGGCGCAACGTATTAGCGAGATCGGCTTTTAAATCTAATTTTGTTTGAATAGAAATTGCTCGATTAAAATATTCTGTGGCTGTGTGCCAGTTGTCTGAATAGTCCCCTCCAATTCGATTGCCATAAACTTGCCCAACTCGATCGAATAGTGTCGCTAAGGCTGGGGAAGTGAGATTTTGTTTTTCGATCTCGACAATCTGTTCGAGCAATTCATCTAAAGGCAAATCGGTAGTTTGTTGGAGATTTTCTAAACTAGAAATATCATGACGATCCGAGTTTAAATTAGTTGGAATAACAACTGGAGCCATAAATCGAAAGACACCACCCCGCCAACTCCAAAAATCTGGAGCTTTGCTACTGAGTTGATGCAAAATTTTCGGTGTCACCCACAACACGATCGGATAGCGAAATTCCCGCAATCCTTCTCGCGTCCATTGCAAATAACCAAAAAATCGATCTAAGGCTGAATTAGTTTCAGTTTCTTTGAGCTTAATCGATGATAAATCTGCCGCACCCGTGACAGTAATTACCCCTGAAGCTTGGGGTTGTTTGAATTCAGATCGATCGTTAATCAGTTGTTCTAATACTGCTCTCAAACTTGGTTCCGATCGATCTAGATTGATTCGATAACTAGGAATTTTTGGAGCTAATTCTGTTTCATATCGATCGATTAACCTATTTTGAAAATCACCTGGTTCACATGAGGCAATCAGCAATACCAGCATTCCTTGACTGCTCTCGATTGCCGAAATCAGACTTTCATAGCTATATTCATTGTTAATTAAATCTGCTTCGACATTAATATTATCTAACATCGATCCTCGAATTAAATTAATCCACGGCGATCTAAAAGCTCTTTGACGATCGGATTGACACCGAACCACAGATCGTCATTGCGATATTCTAAAATATATAATTCGTGTAATAAATCTAGAAATGTCTGATCCATCCCATCCTTGGGTGTATTTTCGCGGTACACCTGAGCCAGAATATCAAAAGAATTCTGTCCCAAAGGTTCTGTCATCGTAATGCGTAGATCGGTAATTGCTCTGTTAAGAATCTCATCATTAATTTCGATATCTTGACGATCTGGATTCCGCCTCAATTGTACCAAGCAAATTTGACAGCACTGACGAGCCAACCGAATAAACTCTCGCAGTGCTCCACCACTTTTGAGAATCATCTTTCTCGCCACTGCTGGCTGGATTAATTCTGGGGGCATTCTTTTATACAAGATTTCCGCAAATACTTTGACCGATTCTTCTACGGGAATTGTATTCGGGTTTTTATCTCCACCACGCGGAAAAAATTTGGTTGCCCACATCGACTGAATTCGATTATTAGTGGCATTGCGGATGATACCGCGCAGAGACAGATCTCGTGTTGCTGCCATCGGAATCGTATAGACAATCCGAAATTGGGGTTGAAATAAGGCACTAATATTATTGCGATAAACACGCTCGACAATTTCTAGATCTAATTTATCTAAATCGTCAATAACTACTAACACTTCTTTACCCAATGCAGCTTGAATAGCGATCGCAATATCATTAACTCGATCGACTAGATCGGAAATTCTACGGGCGAATTCGACTTTAATTTCTTCACGGATGACCGAATTTGCCTTCAATGTTGCCTTGAGTTTAGCAAAAAACTTTACAAACCAAGCATTTGCGCCACCTTCGACCCCAGCTTCGACTTCCACAGTAGAATCGATCGCGGTACTCTCTGTTTTCGTGTGCTTACTAAACCACAAATAAAATGCTTTTTTAGTTTTAGGACTAATTTTCACACCCCGGTTTTCAGCATCCTCCATTAACTTAACTGCCATGGCAAAGAGGATATTTACATGATTGACATCGGACATTTCAATTAAGTCAGAAATTGAAAAGAAGACCACAAAATACTGGTCTTGCATTTGGCGACAAAATTGCCCTAATAGTGTCGATTTTCCCGATCCACGATGACCTGTAAAGATAATTTTATTATCATCTGCCGAACAGTCTGCTACCAATTGCTCTAGTTCGATTATAATTTCTGTCCCATATTCCACTCGGAATCGATCGAGTTGTTCCGGTGTCACCAGTGGGACGACATCAAGATTCTGAAATGCAGTCCGAAAGGATTCTAGGCGATCGATAGTCATAGCTCAAGCACTGGCAGCGTGTCCGATTATTCCTTATCATCATAACTCCAATCGCCCTAGTATTAGACCTAACCCAAGTTGCTACCTATAACCAAAGCCGTTAGCAACCGCTCCTCAGATTGCCAAGTCCGCCTTCTCTGCAAGACGCTTCGCGAACGCGGACTTTGCATCATTAGCCACGATTTTAATCGTAGGCATTTCTGAAATCTGTGATGACAGCTAGGAACAATACGGCGAGACATCTTCACCGCATTCATCTGCCAGGTAAGAAAGGGCGCGGAAGCGCAAACCGACGGTTTGGTCGTAGAGCGGATTTAGTTTACACAAGGGTGGGATATGTACGACTTTGTGACCGAAGAGAGTGATATCTCGTTCAAAGGGGCATTGGGACGGAATAAATTTGCACAGCAACTTAGCTACTCTGGGATCATGGATTTCTAAGCCATCCAGCCAGTCAGCGACGGGTGCTAAAACATCAATTTTGTGGGTATTAGCAATACTGAGGTCGGGGTTTTTCGCAACGATCATAGTACTTTCTAAGGCAGCTAAGACTTGGGTATCGACATGGAGAGCTTGGTGAAATTCGCGCAATAAGTTTGCCTCTGGAGTTGAATAAACCCCATCTGCCAAAGCGACCATCATTGCTGTCCGCAAGAAATTTTCCGCCATCTGGGAGATATGACCAAAACATGCGGCTAACTCCTCAGTGCTAATCGGGTCGAGATGGGTAAGATCCATCCCACCAGCTAGTTCAGTTTGGGTTAGGTCGAGAATAGCCGTTCGTTCGGCGATGCTAAAGTCTCCGTCAGCCCACGCAATCGCCAGTAATCCCCGGAGCCAAACATTGATTTGCGTGTCAGTATAACTAGCCATAGAAATAGACCTGAGTTACTAGATGTATCGAGGGGGAGACATCGGTATCATAAATCCCCTTAACTAATGTAATGCCTCCGTTCTATTTATTTGGGTCGGTTATTGCGAATGACGGAGCAGTATTTATACTCACTGATTATCCTATTTGAGTAAGTGCAGCATCTCAAGCATAAAAACACCAGCAGATAAATCTATCGGCTGGTAAGAATGCTGTGTTGGGAGGAGAAAACTCGTTCCTTAGATTGAGCTAAAAACCTGCGCTGAGATAGTGACTCATCACTAATCTAGCTGTTCATGCTGTATTTAAAAGTTCTTCGTTGTTCTCTTATTAAGAATTGTAACAAGTATATTGATAAAAAGCAAATAGCACCAACCAATTACCATTGTTGGAGAGTTCTAAGATTATCCTGTGGGTAAAATCGATCAAAAAAGTAGAGGAGTCAAGTGTAAGCTATTGACACTCTAACGACCCCTGCACTCCAAACAAAACCACCCTGTAACCTTCACGGACACTAGCTTAACTTAGCCTCCATTCAAGTGTATATACAGACAGCTTAACCCTTTTACCAATCACTCAAACAGCAAAAGGTAAGAAAAAAGTCAGTTTGGATCGGAGTAATTGCGCTAGACAAGGGCTGACGGACGGAGGGACAACGAACTATCTTCCCTACGATGGCACAGTATAAGCGATTAGCTGACCGATTCGTTGGCGGAGTGTTTCGAGATTAGTGCGCTGAGCGGCCGAGATAAACACCGCATTGGGAAATTCTTCCGCCGCTTGAGCTAGTCGTTCGGTATCCACGCGATCGATCTTATTAAACACGATCAGCGATGGCCCAGGGGCTATCGGCATCTCACCCAAAATCCCCATCACCGATCGAATATGACTATGCCATGCTGGATGGGATAAGTCAATCAGATGAATCAGCGCATCAGCCTCAGTGACTTCCTCCAACGTAGCGCGGAAAGCATCCATCAATGGTGGTGGTAACTCATGGATAAAACCCACTGTATCAGTCAGCAAAATTTGCCGCAGTTCGCCAGTATTACTTGCCGGGACTTGAAACCGTCGGGTGGTCGGATCGAGGGTCGCAAATAACTGGTCGGCGATGTAGACTTCTGAGTTGGTGAGGATATTTAGCAGTGTAGATTTTCCGGCATTAGTATAACCAACTACAGCAACAGATGGCACATCGTGATGTTGACGCTGTTGTCGCAAGCGTGAGCGGTGCGCTTGAAGTTGATTTACATCCTGTTGAAGCCGTGAAATCCGCTTTTGAATTGTCCGGCGTTCTGTTTCCAGTTTTGTTTCCCCAGGACCTCTTGTGCCAATACCGCCACCTTGACGGGACATCGCCCGACCGCGCCCGGTAAGTCGAGGCAGCATATACTCCAGTTGGGCGAGTTCAACTTGCAACTTCCCTGCACCAGATTGAGCGCGTTGGGCGAAGATATCTAAGATGACCTCAGTTCGATCGACCACCCGAATCCCAATCTGGGTTTCTAGATTCCGCGATTGGCTCGGCGATAGATTGCAGTCAAAGACAATCAAATTTGCACCAACTTTCTGGGCAGCGAGGGCGATTTCTTGAATTTTCCCTTCACCAACAACGGTTTGGGGATGAGGACGAGATCGTTTTTGCTGGATTGTCTGGAGGACTTCACCCCCAGCAGTTTCGACTAATCTGACCAGTTCTTCTAGTCCATCGGTAAACCTTTGGGTTGTGACAAAATCAGTCTTCACCCCAACTAATAACACGCGATCGACTTGATCGGCAACATGTTGATTGGCAACATCCCGCTCATACTCCCGCTCGATCCCATCCACCAATTCGATAAAATCCTGGTCGCTAATTGTCTCCAGACTCAAGGGTGGTGAAATTGTCCAATTGATTTCTGGATGAGGGACTAAATGCGCCAGATAGGTATCCTGAATGTAGCCAGTTACACCGCCGCCACGCTTTTGAAAGCCACTTCCAGTAATATTTAGAATTACTAGGGCATCTAGGCGTTGTAAAGCCATCGCTGTCAAGGAAGCCTCGCCAGGAATATCCGGTTTGAGTTGGGTCGAAATACAGCGAATCCCGCTCAACCGCTCCGCACCATAGCGGGGGAGTTCCAGGGGAGGGATTTGAGTTTGGCGGGGAGTGCCGACTCCCAAGCGGATAATTTGACCGCGCCGATTTACATACGCGCTAATTGGATCGCCAATTTCGGCACTAATTGCGGCCAGTTGCTGGGCGAATTCTGGCGTAGTCAACCGATCGCCTGGTAATCTTTGACTATACAAGCGGCGGAGTTTTTTGAGTTGATTGGATTTTAATCCTTGTAAGTTGCCGTAAATAATCTCGATATGCCTTGCTCCTAATAACCTAGAGAAACTTCATCACACAGTTGCGATCGCTGGTTGGATGCCAGCGTTTAATTTCTTTTCCCAGGCTAACGCTGTTTGGATAATTGTATCGAGATTATTGTAGCGCGGCTGCCAACCCAGAATCTGGGTAATGCGTTCTGCTGCGGCAATCACGCAAGCTGGATCTCCGGCGCGGCGTTCGCTTTCAATCACAGGGAAATCCACACCTGAAAGCTCTTTAACCTTTTCAATTACTTGCCGTACACTATAACCTTGACCATAACCGCAGTTTAACAGTTGACTATCACCACCACTCCCTAAATAAGTCAAGGCATCAACATGTGCCCTAGCCAGATCATCCACATGAATATAATCCCGAATTCCTGTCCCATCTGGGGTGTCAAAATCTGTGCCGAATACTCCCACAGATGAACGGCGACCTAAAGCAGCATCACAAGTAACTTTGATCAGGTGGCTGGCTTTTTTGCCTGATTGTCCGAGTGTGCCACCAATTTCAGCCCCAGCAACATTGAAGTAGCGGAGAATGACATATTTCAACCTCGATGCTGCGGCATAGTCCCGAATCAACCGTTCGCTCATTAACTTGGAACTGCCGTAAGGATTTAGCGGCTGGGGCAGGGTATCTTCAGTAATGGGATTGACTTCTGGTTGCCCATAAACGGCAGCAGTACTGGAGAAAATGAATTTATTCACCCCAAATGTTTGACAGCACTGGAGCAAATTTAGGGTGTTAGCAGTATTGTTATTGTAATAATCGAGGGGATAGATCAGTGATTCGGGCACCGAAATACTCGCAGCGAAGTGTAAAACAGCGTCAAATTGATATTGGCTAAAGACTTGAGTTAACTGCTCTCGATCGGCTAAATCCCCCACTACCAGATTGCCATAGGTGAGCGCACCGACAACACCAGTGGATAGATTGTCATACACTACGATATCATACCCAGCTTCACCTAACTGTTTGATGGTATGAGAGCCAATATAACCAGCACCACCAGTAACTAAAAGTTGTTTTTTCATCACGATCGGATTTACATACTACATTTTTAATATTAGTCAAAAAGTGCCACAGATCGCCATTATGACGATTAACTTGAGGCGGAGACACTTAATCCTAATTTAATTATTCCCCTCTATTCTCAAAAAACAGGTCAGTAATTCTAAAATTCCGAATTTTTTAGTGGTTCTCTATCGAGTTGACGGCTATTTCCACCGTTTAGCAAGTAACTGCTCTTCCAGTGCCGCAATCCGGTTATAGGCAGCAGTCAATTGCGCTGTCAACCGCTGGATTTGAACTTGTGGCGACAAATCTTGTTCTTTGATCTGATGGTGGGTGATTTCGACACCACTGCTATCGATTAAGATGTCTTGCTGGGTAATTGCCCAATCAGCCGAGTCATGACGTGAGTTGATACCGTGGGGGAGATCGGTATAGGCTTTGCGGTAGTTGTTCGGATCTGGACGATTACGCTGGGTTGCTGGACTCTCGAACTTCTTGGCATCATGGTTAATCGATGTTTCTGCCCCAGGTAAAGTATGACCATCTACATCCTCGGCTACGTTATGATATAAGCGATCGAGAATCTCATATACCAGATCGACCTTGTGTACTAAGGTCGTAATTTGTTCTTGGAGTGGCTCCATCTTGTACCTCACATAACTTTGCTTAATATTAAGCAACAAATCGATATTTATTGACTTAATTGCTGAATTATTTAACTTTTACGAACAATTGTGGCGAATACGCTCAATTATGCGACAATCACAACTAAAGATTTAGCTACCATTGGACTAGATTTCCGCCAAACTTTGAAATTGCGATTGCCAGAAAATGCTAAAAATTCAAGACTTTTTTGCAGCTTGTGTGGGCACCTGGAAAACTGAGCGCACTTATCACTATCCACTCCAAAATGAGGTGGAACGTTCGTATACCGAATTTAACGTAGCTGCATTAAAATCTGCCGAAAAACACCAAATTTCTTCAGCTTTCTTGCCTGCTGGCTGTATAGCCGGGGCAAATATCCTCGAACAATGTCCTGGATTTAGCATCAGTTTTGATACAGTTTCGGAGAAAGGCGAGCGCGTGTCGATGCAACTCCAATCCCTGTTCGTCTCAGAGCAAGACATTATTGCTCCCAAGCTAATCCCTTTAGATCCGTTGGCTCCAGCCACCCCACTAGTTGCGGAAGTTCTCGACAGTCAGGAACTGATTAGAGGTTTATATGTCAGAGATGAGGGCTATTCGGAGACAGGTGCGATTACCGGACGTTTTACCTATCTTCCTAGTCGGCAATCGTTGGAGATGACTACTTATTATAGCAAATCGGTAGCTGTCGATCAAATTCGGCTAATTGCTCCTGATTTAAGATTACGGACGATTGTTACTTATCAGCGTCCCCAAGCTGGTGAAGTGCCAAGTGTAATTAATTTGGCGGGGTTTGGGCTAGAACGAAAAGGGTAGAGGGTTGCTCGAATTTTACGCCGAAGTTTTGAGATTGATACCCAATACCTGAGTATAAGCTCCCCGTGCTTGCGTCACCCCGATCGTCCGGTCAGCCGCTTCAATCATCGGGCGACGTAGGCTCACTACTAGAAATTGCGATTGATTGGCTTGTTTGCGAATCATTTTCGACAGGCGTTCCACTATTCGCCCCATCTTGGTATGCACAAGAAAATCGGGCTGAGAGTCAATTAAGAGTGAGAGAAATATCGATCGAATCTACACACAGATTTATATAAACTATGCAATTCTCAATTAACCTTAACCAAGTTTTACAGAATATTTCCGAACTAAGTGTTGAAGAGCAATTCTATTTATCCGATCTGCTACAAAAACGCCTAGTAGAGGTGAGAAGAACTGAAATTGCCAACAGAGTAAAAGAAGCTGAAGAAAACTATCGATCTGGTATTCGATCGGGTTCTATCGCAGAGTTAATGATGCGATCGGACGATGATTGAGATTATTTGGGATGAACCATTACTACTTAAAACCCATGCAGAGAACTCATGCTCATCATTTCACGATCTGGAGTTACTGGCAGATATATCCTAATCCACTACATCGATTTTTGACAACATACTTTGACGATATATATCTGCCATTTCTTCAGCCTTTTCATAGACTTTCCACGGCTTTTTGTGCATATCACCAGCCTCTGATTCTAAAGCTCTAGTTGATAAAGTCACTCTACCTCGATTGACATCCAAATCGATAATTATTGCTCTGACCCAATCTCTCTCTGCAAATATTTGATCCGGATGCTCTATTTCTACCTGAGACATTTCTGAAATATGCAAAATTCCCCTACAACCACCAAAATCTATAAACACTCCATAGTGTCTAGTTCCTACTACTGTCCCATCAACAACTTGGCCAATTTTTAATGATTCAAGTCTGGATTTGTGCAAATTGAGATAACGATCGCTCTTTTTTCTTATTACACCCCACGATCTATCATATTTTAGATCGAGCTTTGCTCTATGTTCTTGATACCATTCGAGATCGACCAGCACTTGGCAAGTTACGAGCGAAGAAAAATAAACCGAGGGAAAATAGAGTAGTCTTCAAGTAGTTCTCAAGTGGTAAACACCAGGAGCATGGCGATGATTCCCTTAGTAGGAGTACCCCAAACCATAGCCAAACAACTAAGTGCGTATCGAGATGTGTTTTGCAGAGCCGAAGGATTCGAGCATATCGGTCGATATGTGAGCGGATTGATATTAAGCGCAAACAAGACATTGCAAGGAATATACGCCCAACAAGTGTACCCCCAAGGAGAAGGTGTAACCAGAAGAGCGATGCACTCTGCCGTGTTTGAGGCGGGATGGAGTAGCGAAAAATTAATGACACAGCATCGACAAATAGTCGGACAAAAGCACCGAGGAGTAGGGAGAGAAATAATCAGTTTAGATTGGACATTATCCCATCATGAATACGGATTAGAAATCTACGGGGTCAAACGCAGTTACGATTATGTCAATCGGTGTATGAGTAATTATCAAACGGTAGTAACTGCAACGATCGCCAATCCCGAAAGAATTGATGGCATTGCCGCCCAAGTGCAATTACCGGACTTTAGTAAAGAGGAAAAGAAGTACTTGCAAATGACGGCGCAACCAAGTTATCAAAGTCAAGCGGAATTAATGCAAAGGTTAACCGAGCTGTTGCATTATCAGCAAAACCGATTGGCATACAGAAAACGGACAGAAATCGCCGTGGACATCGTGCGGCAAGTCGAGTCCGAACGAGCATTTCCACAAGCAGACTATGCTTTTGACAACGGAGTGCTAACACTAGAATTAACTCAACTAATTGAGTCTTCGGGAAAACATTGGGTAAGCGAAATTGAGAGTTCGCGGTTGATTTTGTGGTCGGATAAATGGTGTAGAGTCGATGCAGTTGCTAATCAATTGCGTGCAGAACATCCAGAAAGTTTTCGCCCCGTGTCTGTACGATGTCGCAATGGTGAGGTCAAACAGTTTTGGGCTTTTACTAAAACTATAAGACTCAAACGTTATGGGCGTAAACGATTAGTTATCGTTCACGAACGGGAGGACCTAAGTGATGAGCCAAGGTTTTTATTAACTGATGCTTTGCACTGGGAAAGTGGTCGAGTCATTCAGACTTGGAGTTTTCGTTGGACTGTCGAGATCTTTCATGAGTTTGCCAAGCAGGTGACTGGGTTTGAGTCGGCTCAGGTTCGCAATCAGGAGGCGGTTAAACGCCACTTCTGTCTAAGTTGCATATCGCAGTCGTTACTTCAATCCTTGCCCTGTCACGGTCAGAAATCTGAACGATTTATGTTTGCTCACAGCCAGCAAACGATAGGACAGCAACTTTATAGTGTGACTCGTGAAGCTTACCTCCAAATGTTGCATCTGGTACAAGGTCTATTTGACCAAAACC
>JBGSPI010000003.1:0-82007 GCA_041738715.1 Chamaesiphon sp. | reverse complement strand
ATTTAATTAGTTGATGATGAAGGTGAGAGGGGTTTTCGAGCATTTCGATTCATACTGGTTTTTTGGTTAAAAACAGTTTACCCACTCTTTTCCTCTCTAATCCACTCTGGGTCTGCTTTTTCTGCTATCTTCACTGACTTTTGTCAGTCAACCAGACAATTCACTGTTGGATAGAGACGGCAATCCTGTCGGTTGGATGACGATGCTGCAAACTAATCTTAAAAGCCTGACATACTGGAATGGCAATGACGGGATGTATGTAGCGGCTAGCGATGAAGACTTAAGTAGTGGATATAGCACAACAACACCTACTAATCTTAGTGCGGGGCTATCTACTAGCGGACTCATTTTTACTAGATCGGCTGCCGATAGTAGCGCGGTAGCGGGCAGTTTCCTTCGATTGGGACTAGCCGCCGCAGATCGAACAGAAGCGGGGTTAGTTTTCCATGCCACAGTCGATGATCTTAGTGGCAGTATTGTCACCAGTACTGGCACTGTACCCGCTGGCGAGCAAGTTCCTGGTAAGGATCTCGATGGCAATCTAATTGCTTATGTTGATAAGTATCGGACGTATTCTGGCAATATTAGAAGAAGCCCCTATGGGTTTGTCTTTAGTGGCGGTGAGGAATTACCTGGACCTCTAACTATTGCAACCGATCAAGCTGCTTACATCCAAGGTGACTATAATAATCCTGGCGTAACTCCCGGCTCTTTGGATTTAGGACTCTTGTACCGTCCCAGCAATATTAGTACTAACGACCGAGGTTTTCGCCGTCAGCCAGCAGCAATTATGGCTGATACGATTACGGTACTCTCGAACGAGTGCGTCAATCATAACGGTCGAGTGGGACGGGCTTCAACTACCGGAACTAGTGCGGATACAACCTCAGTTAATTGTGGCAGTCAAGTGCCGATCGGTTCTGGCAAACAAGTTGCTAATGGCATCGCCATCAACGCCGCTTTCTCAGGCAATGTTATGAATAGTACGACAACCGTAACTACTGGCGGACTCAACCGTCACATGCGACTGTTAGAAAATTGGGGCACATCGACGACAGGGACTCATTATAACTACACTGGATCGATCGTCAATCTCGGCGAACCAATCGAGTCTGGAGCCTTGGCAACTGGTTCTGGGGTGCCCAGACGTAATTTTAATTTTGAGAGTCGGTTTAGGTCCCTGAATGGCTTGCCACCAATGACTCCGAGCGCAGTCTACCTGCATCAAGATGTATTCAAGCGAAATTATTAAATGAATCTCACAAAAAAGCCGACTTTCAAAGCTTAATTTACAAAGGTGTGAGTCTAGGTAAACGAGTAGCTGTCTGCGGTCCTTAGTGATTAGGGTATAAGCAATCTTAAAACAGAAAAAGAGATCGATGATGACCTCTTTTTTGACAATCTAAATTAAACTTAATAATTAAAGCAAACCAGTATTTGTACCCTGTTTGCCAGTTGCTAATTCAACTTTAACAATTTTACCACCCTGCTTCATGATGCGTTGTTGTTCGCGGAACCAGCTATCGTAAGGAACTAACTTAGTAAAATAAGTATTTTGCAATTCGCGCTGAGTCCGAATCCGGCTTTGGCTGGGAACACAGGCGGTGACTTTGAACATCCGCATATTAATGGTTCTCCTATTTTTATATTTTGGATAAACTATACTAATTCTCGCACTTTTCGACCACTGATTAATTTAATTAGGATCGATTTATGCTTTTTAGCTATCACAATTAACTAGTATTGATGTTTGGCTAAACACATCGAAGTCTGGGAGCCACAACTCAATAATAGATCGTCAAAACTCATGATGGGTTAACACAATAAGCTGTTGAAGAGCTAATACTCGCATTGGACTTCCCAGACTTGGATAAAACTGCACCTAGAGGTTTGGCAACCTAGTTACTAGCTCAAGCCAGAACAGATGTAGTCTAAGTAAACGCCCATTTCTTTACCAGCGTCAGCACCTACCAAGCTAGCAGTTACTTCTTTGATCGCTTGGATTGCTTGAACGGTAGCTGCAACAGGTACGCCCAAGGAGTTGTAAGTTTCTTTCAAACCGTTGAGGACGCGCTCATCCAAGATGGAAGGGTCGCCAGCTAACATTGCATAGGTAGCATAACGGAGGTAGTAGTCCAAGTCGCGGATGCAAGCAGCATAACGACGAGTGGTGTACATGTTACCACCGGGACGAGTGATATCCGAGTACAACAGGGATTTAGCTACAGCTTCTTTGACGATAGTGGCAGCGTTAGCACTGATTGTACCAGCGGCCCGAACGCGGAGTTCGCCAGTACCGAAGTAAGCTTTGAGCTTGTCGAGAGAACTGGAGTCCAAGTATTTACCTTGAACGTCAGATGAATTGATGACTGAAGTAATTGCGTCTTGCATTATCCTAAATTCCTTATCTAGTCTTTAGTTGCTTAATCTTGGGTCGTAACAGATGAGATGAATTAACTAAGTATGAACCTAGCTCATTGCACCGATCAGGTAGTCGAAGTAAGCACCAGCTTCAGCAGCGTCTTCACCAGACATCATCGCGGAAGCAGCATCTTTCATCGCCCGAACACCAGCAGCAACTGCGTCGATGGGGGTACCTAAAGATCTGTACATTTCACGAACACCAACTACACCGATTTCTTCGATCGGGGTGACATCACCAGCAACTACACCGTAGGTGATGAGGCGGAGGTAATAGTCTAGGTCGCGCAAGCAAGTTGCAGTCATTTCTTCGCCGTAAGCGTTACCACCGGGGGAAACGACATCAGGACGTTGTTGGAACAGTTTGTCGCCTGCACCTTTAACTAGACGCTCGCGAGAATCAGTTAAGGTTTGAGCGATGCGGAGACGACGTTCGCCAGAAGTGACGAAGGACTTGATCCGATCTAATTCGCCGGGACTCAGATAACGAGCTTCAGCATCTGCATTGACGATCGCTTTGGTGACGATACTCATCGTGGGATTACTCCAAAAAAGTTTGTTACCAGACTTGTTATAAACTGGCTAATGCCATTAGGTCTGAGTTTTTAGTATAGTTGCTTACAAAATGTATAAGTTAGCTATAACTCAGGTGCCTTCCGCAAACATTTTGCGGCATTATGACTGATTTCTGAGTAAATTCGTAATAGTTTGTAACGATCGGGGATCGGGGGACTGTAGCTCCGGCAGGCTACGCTGACGCAGATGCTACCCGTTGGCGTTGGCAGAAGGGTCAATTATTCCTTTATTCCTTTATTCCTTTCCCCTATTCCCTATTCCGGCGTTGCTGAATTAATGTATGATTTGCTGTTTTTGAAACCCATAGATCCCCCAGTCCCCCAGTCTCCCAGTCTCCCAGTCTCCCAGTCCCCCGCCCCCTAAGCTGTCATCCCTCGATTCAGAAACGCCCCTTTTCCCACACCTTAACCGCTAACCTGTTAGATAATGAAAACTAAATCCATTTTTCAAAACCAGCGATGACAGCAGCAATATCTCTCAAAACAGCGCAAAAACTGCAATTAGAGCCTCTAAGTGTTCCTAATCGCCTGTTGCTTGGTCCAGGGCCTTGCAACGCCCATCCGAGTGTCCTTGAGGCGATGAGTATCACCCCATTAGGGCATCTCGATCCAGCCTTCTTGCAGATTATGGATGAGATTCAGTCGTTGTTGCGGTACGTGTGGCAGACAGATAATCCGCACACGATCGCGGTGAGTGGCACAGGAACAGCCGCGATGGAAGCAACGATCGCCAATTCGGTTGAAGCTGGAGATGTGATGCTGACTGGGGTTGCTGGCTATTTTGGGAATAGATTGGTTGATATGGCGGGCAGATATGGTGCGGATGTGCGCACAATTACTAAGCCTTGGGGTCAAAATTTTTCCCTCGAAGAACTGCGAACCGCAATGGCGACGCACCGTCCCAAAATTCTGGGATTAGTCCATGCGGAAACCTCGACAGGTGCCAGACAACCGATCGAAGGTGTGGGTGAGTTGTGTCGCGAGTATGATTGTTTACTGCTCCTAGACACCGTAACCAGTCTGGGTGGGGTGCCAATCCATCTAGATGAGTGGGGAGTCGATCTTGCCTATAGCTGCTCTCAAAAAGGCTTAGGCTGCTCTCCTGGAGCATCGCCATTTACAATGAGTCCACGGGCAATGGAGAAGTTACTTCAGCGACCAACCAAGGTGCCGAATTGGTACCTGGATATGGTGCTATTGGGTAAATATTGGGGTGAAGAGCGCGTCTACCACCATACCGCACCGATTAATCTCTATTATGGGCTGCGGGAGGCTCTGCGATTAATTTCAGTGGAAGGGATCGAGAACAGTTGGGCGCGACACCAGCAGAATGTTGAGTATCTCTGGTCGAGTTTAGAATCGATCGGGCTGAAACTGCACGTTGAGCAGCAATATCGGTTGCCAACACTGACGACTGTATGTATCCCCGATGGTGTCGATGGCAAAGCGATCGCCAGACAACTACTGCTCGAACACAATATCGAGATTGGCGGCGGTTTGGGCGAATTAGCCGGGAAAGTCTGGCGGGTAGGTTTGATGGGTTACAACAGTCGGCAAGAGAATGTCGATCGATTGATTAGTGCCTTCAAACAGGTTTTATAACCCTCATGTAGGGGAAACCGGATGTAAATTACTGGTGGAGAGGGCGGGTTTTGTTTGAGGTTGATGGCCGCATCGAGATTGACAGCATAAACCCGCCCCTACAAGATATATAACAGCCGCAGATTCTAATTACTACCAGTGAAAATAACTTCAGGAAACTTAGCTTGTGCTTCCGGTAAGGGACGACCTTTGCCTTCTTCTTGCCAATAGTTAATAACTTCAGTAGCTTGGTTAAGGATACCTACCCGATCGACTTCAGCGATCCAATGTTTAGCTTCTAATTCAGCCTTGAGTTGCTCCCACGCATCATTACGCGGCCAGAAAAAATAAGCAGTAAGTGGGCTTAAACCTTTGCCGACCACTTGGTCTACGGCTAGGGCGACGTTTTCATCTAACCACAGAACTTTTAAGATAAATTTAGCTGATGTTGCTGGTGCTGCTGCTGTTTCGGTCATAAAGATTTACTATTTTGGACACACGATCTTTAATTGTATCATTTAAATTATAGATGATGGTAGGAGAATTTAGATGAGCGGGAAGCTTGCCTGTCGGGAAAGGGCGATCGTGGTGTTCGATATCGATGGGGTAATTCGAGATGTGGGTGGCTCCTATCGTCGCGCACTCGCTGATACTGTGGCGGAGTTTACTGATGGAGGATATCGTCCAACAGCGGCGGATATTGACAAGCTCAAGGGGGAAGGGATCTGGAATAATGATTGGGAAGCTGCTCAGGAGTTAATTTATCGATATTTTGAGCTTCAGGGAGAAGTCCGCGCCCAAATCAGGCTAGATTATGGTCAAATTGTCGCCTATTTTCAGACCAAATATCGGGGTACCGATCCGGTGAATTGGAATGGGTATATTTGCGATGAGCCATTGTTAGCAACATCTGAATATTTTGCGAGTTTAACTGCGGCAAATATACCGTGGGGGTTTTTTAGTGGAGCAACACGTGGCTCGGCGGGGTATGTTTTAGAACGAAGAGTTGGACTGAGTACGCCGATTTTAATTGCGATGGAAGATGCACCAGGTAAACCCGATCCACAGGGTTTATTTATGACAGTTGAGAAGTTGGGTACATTGCACGGGAAAATTGATAGTTTACCAATTATTTATGTTGGTGATACTGTTGCCGATATGTATACAGTTTTAAAGGCAAGAACTATTCAAGCCGATCGGGAATTTATTGCGGTGGGAGTCTTGCCGCCTCATGTCCAAACCGAAGTTAACATCATTAATGAATATACTGAAAGTTTACGGCTAGCAGGTGCAAATATAGTTATTAATAATGTCCAAGAGTTAACACCAGATCGGATTCAGAGAATTTTGAATTCGAGGGAAGATAAGTTCTAGCGATGGGGGTAAGTTTTATTGTGAAATTGCTGGTAAACATCGAGAGATATTTACATCAACTTACCCCCTCTGAATCTGTTGGACTATTGCTTAATTTGGATCGATCGGTGACTTGAGTTTGAGTTGAAGATCTGTCCCTTTTTTCAATACGACTTCACCGCCAGGACTAGATAGGACAAAAGCAGTTGCAGCCGCTGCTCCGGCTAATCTACCATGTTTGAAATTAGCTTTATCTCCGGCAAATTTACCCGCAACTGCACCACCTAAAATAATTCCGGCATTTTTGAGGAATTGACCTTTGGTTTTAGTTTCTACTTGAGTATTGACCAAATTAGCATCGATCGGTAAAACATCACCATTCTTGAGTTTAACACTATCAAAAAATAGATTGAAAGTAGCTTTTTTTCCTCTGGCGGCTTTGGTCACATTTTCTAAATGCCCCTGAATTTTGGCATCTTTCATAAATGAATATTTACCGATCGAGCTATTTTTAACTGCGATCGTAAATTTATCATTAGTTCGATTCTTACCAGTCGAGAGTTCTTGTTGTAGATCGGTGTTAATCATCGTTCCGGCGGGAACGATCGGTAAGGCATTAGCCGTCGGTTGCTGATTCCCAGTAGTCGGCGATCGATCCTGTGTGAGCGGTCGATCTTCGACCTTACTACTACAGCTAACTAAACTACCCAATGATAAAGTAATTAAAACTAATGAAACAGATTTTGGGAACATAAATATTTAAACCTCACACCTCAAACCACACTGGAAAGTATGTGGATAGAATTAGTGTATCATTGGTCGATCGAGGGAAATAGTAGTCAGTCTAAAATTCTTTACGTTAACTTCAATTTAAGTTAAAACCCCTGATTACTTAAGAGTCGGCAGGTGTTGGAGTATGGGGAGTTTAAATGTCATTGTGTGTTCTTCGATTGATTAAAGTAGAAATAGTGCCAGTAGTGACCAGGCAGATCGCGGCAGATACCAGAGTTAGCCAATCTCTTGATTGCAGTGATACACAAGCGATTACTATTGTAAATCGCTACAATTAACCAGCAAATTAAATTTTAAATTGTTAAAATGGGGTGTGTTGAGATAAAAATGAGTCACCTGTTTGAATCCCACATATAATCCACCCTGGTGGCTAAAATCTGGTCTGTCGATGACGCTTTATACCGCACTAGGTATGAGCAAAAATTGGGAACAGTATACGATCGAATCAGAACCAGTTTACCAGGAGCATATTTTCACAGGCGATGGTGGCGTACCGATTTTTGGTATTGTCGCCATTCCACCCCAGCCCAAAGGGACGATTGTGGCCACCTATGGGATTACTGGAACTCTAGAAAATCAATGGTTCCTGCGGATCTTAGGTCGGAAAGCTTATGCCGAAGGCTATGCTGTCGTCTTATTTGATTGGCGCGCTCACGGCAAAACCGCTGAACTATCCCCCCAACTTACTTCTGATGGGATACATGAGGGGGAAGATTTTGTCCAGATCGCCCGCCAATCGCTCCAATTAGGTTGCCCTGCACCGATCTGGTTGGTGGGGTACTCTTTGGGCGGTCAGTTGGCTCTATGGGGCGTAAAGGCGGGGGCGGCTCTACCAGAAATTACTGGGGGTGCGGTCATTTGTCCCAGTCTAGAATCCGATCGATCTTTAACTTATCTGATGGCGCATCCAGTGGGGAAATATCTCGAACGGGCTATTGCTAAAGAACTGCGAAAATTAGCCTGGGGACTTCACCATCATCATCCCACACAGATCGATCCGATCGCGATTGAGAAAGCGACAACAATTTGGGGTTTCGATCGAGAATTAGTCATTCCCCGCCTCGGTTTTGATACTGTCCAAGATTATTATGCCGCGACTAGTCCCCTTTATTTCTTGGCGGATCTGACCAAACCAGTGCTGATCATCTATGCGGCTGACGATCCGCTCTTCGATCCAACTTTAGTGGAAGAACTGCGAGATATTGCCCAAGGTCGATCAAATCTCGATCTGTTGTTGACTCCTCACGGCGGTCATGTCGGACATCTGAGCAGCAAAGCTTGTCAAACGTTAAATATCGATCGCGACCCCTGGTGGAGTTGGAATCGTGTTTTAGAATGGATGGGTAGTAACATCTACTAAATATGAGCTTACGCGACCAATTTAATAAACTGACTGGCAAAACCCAATTTGTCGTCGCTCGAATTTTTGTCCATCTCGGTGGCGAAGAAGTGTCACCACTACTCGGCATCTTAAATCAAGCTGCCAGACAAGCGATCGAATCCGACGGTGATTTGACGATTGTGGGTGAAGGAATGGTGGAAATCTGCCAGAATCTGCTGCAATATGATACCTACTGGCGATCGGCTGCGAATGAAGGTGATGTATTCTGGGACGAAGGTGGGGCTGGCGACTATGCGAATGAATTATTTACTGATTCAGCCGCCCGTTACTTGAGCGAACCGGACTTTGAGGACGGGACAACTCCCAGTCAACAATTAACATTACCGCCAACCCGTAACTTAATTGTGATGCTCACAGTTGCTTTTGAAGGAGAAGAACCGAGTATTGAGACAGATCTCTCGAATATGTCTGCGCTTAAAATCGGCTTGAAATCTTTGATTAATCTCCACTATCAAGAACGTCTCAGAGCAATTTATATTCACTTCTCTCCAGCACGATTTGGTGATGAACTTACTGACGATCAAGTGCTAGAAAATTTCCCTGAATTGATTCCTTTATAAGTGATCATCTATCGAACAAGATTCGGTTAACCAGCTATTATCGATCGGTTTACTAGGTATTTGGGCGATCGAAGATCGGTTACTATGGGCATAAAAGATAGAAATCGATCGTCAATCTTCAATCCCTATTTTGCCTGAAACTGTCAATTGTAAATCGACCTGAGAATTAGCTAAAATAAGAACATACCACATTTATGAAATCAGCTTATATGTTACGTCGATTGGTGATCATTTTTATGGCTTTGACCTTATCTTTTACTTCGGTAGCCTGTGGCTCTGGAGAACAAGAGCAGTCGTCTCAGGGGCAAAATCGGCAATCCCCCACTGTTAGTAATAACACGAATAAAAAACCGATCGCGGAGGGCAAATATCCCGTTCAGCAAGTCACTTACAATGATGCAAACGGTGAATATAACCTGATGCTATTGAATACGCCTGCTGGCACTCCCCCACTCTATCGCACCACCAATCTTCAGATGGCGCGGTTAACTGATGAGGAGGTCAAAGCGAACGAAAAAACCTATCTTAAATCAGAAAATGGCGAGGTTTCGTTACATTTACCGGAGGACTATAAAATCGAGTACGTCCATAATGTGACTGAGACTCAGACTAATCCGCAGACCGGACAAAAAGAAACTGTCGTCGTCAGACAGGAATCCAGTTTCTGGAAACCTTTTGCGGGAGCAGTCGCCGGACAAGTCGCCGGACAGGTGATTAGTAATATGTTCTTCCGACCTCAATACTATATGCCGCCTGTCTATAGTGCGGGTGGAATGAATGGCTATGGCGGTTATGGAACTAATTATGGGCAAGCGGTACAGAGTTACCAAACTCGCTATAATAGTCCCCCACCAGCGGTGACAAATCGCCAAGTATTGCGGACAACTGGACGGTTAAATAACTTTAATCGACCTAGTACTAATACCAACCGCTCTACTGGTGGTGGATTTGGCACTAGTACCATCCGACAGTCAGAAAAATCTCGCTCTACTGGTGCGGGATTTGGGACTAGTACACTCCGTCAATCCGGGGGAACTCGGATTGTCAGACCTTCGGGTGGTTCTAGTCGGAGTTTTGGTAGTGGTGGTCGGAGCCGTTCTACTTCTGGATTTGGTAGTGGTCGGCGACGTTAATTAGCGGTTTGAGTGGTCACAACTTCAGTTTTGACTACACCTAAAGCTGGATCTAAGATCGCGATTAGTGGTGGTTTCATGCCTAATGATTCCATCACTATTTGGGTGTTGGAGAGGACTTCTTTGACCTTATGGTGGAGGATTTCGTCTCTGTTTTCTTGAGTGATACCAACTCGCCACAGTGCGGCTAGCCGCTGGTGTAGGGTGGAGAGAGATAATAGATAAGGATATTCCAAGGCGCGATCGAGTACGTCTAAGCTGCGATGTTGTTTAACTAACGGTAACTCATAGAAAGTTTCGACTGATAAGTTATCGATCGCTTGTTGTAAATATAACATATCGGTTAGTACCTAAAATATCCGAGGGTATCATTTTCTAACTTTGATAGTACCCAGTACACGGATGAAAGTAACGGATTAATTCAAGATTTTAGGTGAGTCGAATCTTAATTTCTCGATCGTGATTTCGATCAAACTATCTTCACGATCCTCATCACTGATTGTGCTAAATTTTATTCAATTTTTTGTAATCCAACAATTTTCGGATCGATAATCTTTTGACCCAAATTAGGAAACTTAATTGCTACCGATTGCTTGTGTTCCGTCCCAAATACATGGGTGATCTGTCCGACCCCAAAACTTCGATGAATGACGCGATCGCCAACGCGCCAGCCTGACACTTGGTTGGTAGCACTACCGACGGTTTTAGGGGATTTTTGCGGGGTTTTAGCTGTTGTTTGGGTCTTGGCTCTGCTCCGCAGATTGGTGTTAATTAATTCTGGTGGTAATTCACCGATAAATTGCGATCGAATTGCTGGTTCTCGCGATCCATATAGGCGGCGTTCTCTAGCATGGGAAAGATATAATAATTCCTGAGCGCGGGTGATGCCGACATAACATAAACGGCGTTCTTCTTCTACCGCTAGGGGGTCATTTAGCGATCGATAACTGGGGAATAATCCGGCTTCTAGTCCGACTAGAAAAACCACCGGAAATTCTAATCCTTTGGAGGCATGTAATGTCATCAATGAGACAGCTTTTTTGCCTTCTTCGAGATTGTCTAAGTCGGAACTGAGGGCGGTACTGGCTAGATAAGCATCGAGGGTGGGTGACTCGTTTTCTTCTTGAAATTGAATCGTGGCATTGACTAATTCCTGAACGTTTTGGACTCGCTCTAGGGCTTCATCTGTACCCTGGGTTTGTAATTCTTGAACATAGCCGGAATCTTCAATAATTCCGGTGACGATATCAACAACGGGACGAGTTTCCATTTCCTGCCGCCATTTATTAATAATTTCCGCAAAACTTAGTACCCCTTTTGCGGATCTACCAGCCACAGTTTTGACAGAAGTTTCATCGTTAATAATCTCCCATAATGGTACGCCTAATTGATGTGCAGCATTCTGAAGATTATCGATGGTAGTTTGCCCGACACCCCGTCTAGGGGTATTAATTACTCGCAGCAAACTAACTGTATCGCTCGGATTCATGACGGCGCGGAGATAGGCGACAATATCTTTAATCTCCCGTCTATCGTAGAACTTTAAACCACCGACAATTGTATAGGGGATTTGACATCTAACTAGCGCATCTTCGATCGGGCGCGATTGAGCATTAGTCCGGTATAATACGGCAAAGTTGCCAAAGTTCAATTCGGGGTTTTCTCGCTCCAATTTCCGAATTTCCCCGACCACAAATTCAGCTTCACTGATTTCATCCTGTGCTGTATATAGGAAAATTGGTTCGCCTGCACCGCGTGTCGCTTTGAGGATTTTATCGATCCGTTGCGTGTTATTTTGAATTAGGTGATTGGCTGCCGCTAAGATATTTTCCCGCGATCGATAGTTCTCCTCTAGTTTTACCATTGTTTCGGTGCGATCGTCGGGCATTCGATCACCAAAATCATCTTGGAAGTTCATTAAGATCGTGAAATCTGCGGCTCTGAAGGAATAGATAGACTGATCCGCATCACCAACCACAAAAATCGATCGATGTCCCCATTCATCAAAGGTTTTACTATCAACTCCATTAGTAACTAGGAGTTGAATTAAATCGTATTGAGTCCGATTGGTATCTTGATATTCATCGACTAAAATATGTCGAAATTTCTTGTGCCAATAGGCTAAGACTTGCTCATTTTGCCGAAATAGTTGAACCGGAACTAATAATAGATCGTCAAAATCAAGGGCATTGTTCGCACAGAGGGCATCTTGATAGTGTTTATATACATCAGCAATTACTCGCCCGCGATAGTTATTTTGCTCTAGGCTAAATTCATCCGGTGATAATCCTTGATTCTTGGCATTACTAATCGCATAACGTACCGCCCTTGGTTCAAACTTCTTGTCATCTAAATCCAACTGTTTGATGACAATTTGCTTGACTAATCCTTGACAATCTGCATCATCAAAGATCGAAAAATTCTTATTCCACTTTCGACCTTTTTCATCTTGATATTTTTCAATATCAAACCGTAAAACCTTACTAAATAAGCCGTGAAATGTCCCAATCCACAAATCTTTAATAATTGTCTTATAGACATGCGATCGCAATTGGGTTTGCTGATATTCATCTAACGCACCCCAAGCTTTTCCATACTTTAACTCAGCCTGTTGCTGGGCAAATAATAACTCGATCCGCGATCGCATTTCTTTGGCAGCTTTATTGGTAAATGTGACTGCTAAAATATGGGCAGGATCGACGCGATGGGTGCGAATTAGATTGGCAATTCGATAAGTAAGTGCCCTTGTTTTGCCACTACCCGCCCCAGCTACGACTAATAATGCTCCACAATAATGCTCGACAGCTTTACGTTGGGAGGGATTGAGATGGGCGAGGAAGTCAGTGTTAGTCATTGAGGGTAGCAGCAAAAATTTACGATCGGGAATTAGCTAAAAATACTATCAAAAAACTCGATCGATTCAATCAGCGCAGCGATAAAGGTATCGATTTCTTCTTTAGTATTGTAGAAATGTAAACTTGCCCGTGCTGTTGATTGTGCTTTGATAAAACGGTGCAAGGGTTGGGTACAATGATGTCCCGCTCTGATGGCAATTCCGGCTTGATCTAGCATGGTAGAAAGATCGTGAGGATGCACGTCACCAGCAGTAAACGATGCTAATGCTGCACGTTCTTTTGGTGGTTTTGGCCCATATATTTTTACTTGCGGAATTTGAATCAATTTCTCAAACATATAGGCAGTTAATTCTGCTTCATAAGCATGAATTTTATCCATACCAATATTTGTTAAATAGTCAATTGCCGCACCTAATGCGATCGCTTCAGCAATGGCGGGAGTACCTGCTTCAAACTTGTGGGGTAAGTCTGCATAGGTAGCATTTTCCAGAAATACATCAGCGATCATTTCACCACCACCGAGAAAAGGTGGCATCGATCGCATTAAATTTAATTTACCATAGAGAAATCCAATCCCAGTTGGCGCACACATTTTATGCCCCGATGCAACTAACCAATCACAGTCTAAATCTTGGACATCTAACGGTAAATGGGGCGCACTTTGGCAAGCGTCAACTAATACTTTTGCCCCGTATTGATGGGCGAGGGCGGCAATATCTTTAATCGGATTAATGCAGCCTAATGTATTAGAAATATGGACAACTGAGACTAATTTGGTTTTGTCATTAACTAATGATTGATAATGTCCAAAATCGAACTCTTCTTCCGGGGTTAATTGGACAAATTTTAATCTTGCACCCGTTTTTTGGGCGACTAATTGCCACGGAATCAGATTGCTGTGATGTTCCATTACGGTGAGGATGATCTCATCACCGCGTTGGAGATTGCTCAAGCCCCAACTATAGGCAACTAAATTAATCGCTTCAGTCGCATTGCGCGTATAAATAATTTCTTTTTCCGAAGCTGCATTAACAAATTTGGCAATCTTCTCTCTCGCACCTTCATAGGCATCGGTAGCTTCCGAACTGAGGGTGTGTACGCCGCGATGAACGTTGGCATTATAGTGACTATAATAATGTTCTAAAGCGTGAATAACGGCGTGAGGTTTTTGAGAAGTTGCCGCATTATCGAGATAAACTAACGGCTTGCCATGAACTTCACGATGCAGAATCGGAAAATCTGCCCGCACCATGTCGGCGAGAGATTGCTTAGTGTGAATCCCCGAAGTTTGAGTTTGAATAAATGTCATTGTGTCCGCTGTACCTGTAAGATTTTGGATCAGTCGTTGGATTCTGCTTCCTCTAGTCATTGTCTACCAATGTTTAGTTCGCTTTGAAAGCTTTCACGGCGATTGCTAGTTTTTCACGTACTGAAGCGACGGGAATTCGATCGATAATCTCTACAGCAAAAGCGTTAATCAATAATATTTTAGCTGTTTCTACATCCAAACCCCGACTTTGGAGATAAAAAATCTCATCGTCTTCTAATTGGCTGACTGTTGCACCATGAGAACATTTGACGTTATCGGCGGTAATTTCTAGCTGCGGCTTGGTATCAATCCGAGCGGTAGATGACAGGAGCAGGTTGCGGTTCAATTGCGCTGCATCGGTTTCTTGAGCAGCTTGGGGTACAAATACTTTACCATTGAAAATTGCGTGGGCGCGATCGTCTGCGATACATTTGTGCAGTTGGTTGGTGCTGCCGTGAGGTTTGGTGAGGGCGATAACACTATGGGTATCTGATTCCTGTTCCCCACTAATCATCGCTAAACCATTGAGGTTGGTTTCTGTCTGTGCGCCGATTTGGAAGATTTCCCAGTTATGGCGGGAGAGTCTGCTGCCGAGATCGATCGAGTTGCCCGTGTAGCAGCTATGCTGAGATTGGGACACGACTGTTTTGCCAATATGGATAGCGGCAATGTCTTCGTCTTGGATACGAGTATGGTTAAGTTTAGCTGTATCTCCGAGCCAGATTTCGGTGACGCTGTTGGTAAAGTAGGTATGGTGGGGAATTGAGGTATGGAGATATTCTTCAACCAGCGTAGCACTACTTCCAGCTTTGAGAACGATGAGGCTGCGAGGTTGAATTGCGTAGGCGGTATCGTCTACTGTAGCGATAAATAATAAGTGAATGGGAGTCTCAATTGAGATATCTTGACTCAGCCAGACTACCGCCGCTTCATTCATCCCAGCGGTGTTAATAGCAGTGAATACTTCTTCTCCACCAGGTTGTTTACCCAGATAGTCAGTAATGGCTAATCCTGATTCAATGGCTGCGGCTAAATTTCCAACGAATAAACCAGCAGGTAAGTTAAGACTGGAGTATTGGGGTGCATAGATACCGTTGACAAATACTAGGCGGGTATCAGCGGCTTCGGGAATAATTAAACCGTTGATATTAACAGGTGGAATTTGCGGGTTGGGTGCGGTGAAGGTTTGGCTCAGGAGTGGGGATAAGTCGGTAAATCGCCATTCTTCGTTTTTGCTGGTGGGAATGGTTTCTTCGGCGAGGTATCCGGTGGCTTGGGTGTGCAGTTGTTGAAGTTGGGGAATGGTGAGCGGTGGCGCGAGGGTGAGCAGGTGGGTGAGGGTGTTGCGGTTTTTGAGGGTTGGTGTCATGGATGGGGATGGGGACGAGGGGACTGGGGGACGAGGGGCGGTCAGTGAGCGGAGCCGAACTGACGGGGGGATTATATCTAAATTAAACGCCTACTGTCTTATTCCCCTCCGAGGAGGGGCTAGGGGTGGGTTCTAAACGCCTACAGATTCAGGTTCTGTTACCCAGTCGTAGCCTTTGGCTTCTAGTTCGAGGGCGAGTTCTTTGCCGCCGCTGGTGAGGATTTGTCCATTTGCCATGACGTGAACGAAGTCGGGGATGATGTAGTCAAGGAGGCGTTGATAGTGGGTGATTACTAGCATCGAGTTATCTTGGTTGGATAACTGATTTACGCCGTTGGCAACTATTTTGAGTGCATCGATGTCTAAGCCAGAGTCGGTTTCATCGAGGATGGCTAGACTAGGTTCGAGGATTGCCATTTGGAGGATTTCGTTGCGCTTTTTCTCGCCACCGGAGAAACCTTCGTTAACGCTGCGGCTGAGAAAGGCGGGGTTCATTTTGACGATTTCTAATTTGTCTTGAATCAGTTCATCAAAGTCAAAGACATCGAGTTCTTCTAAGCCAAGGTGTTTTTGGCGGGAGTTGTAGGCGACGCGGAGGAAGTCGAGGTTGCTTACGCCGGGGATTTCTAGGGGATATTGAAAGGCAAGAAATACACCGGAGCGGGCACGTTCTTCTGGTTCTAAGTCGAAGAGGTTTTGTCCTTTAAAGATGACTTCTCCGCCTGTAACTGTGTATGCTGGATGTCCGGCGAGGACTTTGGAGAAGGTGCTTTTACCAGAACCATTTGGCCCCATAATAGCGTGAATTTCTCCGGCTTTGATTTCAAGGTTTAAGCCTTTGAGGATGGGGGTACCGTCTACTTCGGCAGTGAGGTTTTTAACTGATAATATTACTGGGCTATTTTCAATAATCATATGCTTGAGTTTTTATTATTTAATGTAAATGTTATTTTTTTGAACCGCACAAACACAGCATTTCGACTTACTTCTCCTGGCGGAGACGCTACGCTAAGACTTTGCTCAGTACAAGTGGCTCAATAATCAGATGCAGAGCAATTTTAATCTAGCTTTAGCCAGTTGAAAATATCCCCCGCACTTAGTTTAACCGATTGTGCAAACCCAGGAACAATTAATTCCCGTTCGAGTGTATCGATTATTTGGACTTGGCAATCTGGTTGATAAACAAGTATGATTTTTTCGGCGGGATCGATTAACCAACCTATTTGTGTGCCACAATCGAGACAATGAATAATATTCGCGATAACTTTAGTTGTACTTTGGTCGGGTGATAATATTTCAATTACCCAATCAGGCGCAGTAGTTACGGCATTGGCAATTTCTCCATCATCTTTTGGGATATTTTCATCCTCAAGGATTACTACATCCGGGACAATCGATCTACCACCAATAGTACATCTTAATTCTGGAAATGCGATCGCTATCTCTGCCTTTTTCAGCATAGAATTAATCAAAAATATTAGTTCTAGTTGCAGTAAACTATGTTTTCCTTGCGGTATGGGTTTTTGGACGATTTTCTCTGGCGTGAGATATTCAGTTGCTGGTTTAGTTTCGGGTAGAGCTAAAAATTGTTCTAGTGTAAGTGGTTTGATTTGGGTGGCGACCATGAGCAAAAATCACTATTAATGTAAAATTAAGTTCTAAGCACAAGCTATGACCATGACATAATCTAATTTTAGATCGTCACGATGCTCGATTGCTGGCACAGACGGCAAGCCGTTCGATATGCCATTAAATCCAGCTTCTATCAGTAAATCTCTCACTGCTTCCGGCGAGTACAATTTAAAGTTATACTGAGTAACTGGCAAATCTTTCATTTTATCAGCCGATCGAATCCCAATTACTAATTTACCACCACTCTTCATGACTCGTTTAATCGATCGTAAACTAGCGATCGGATCTGACCAGAAGTAAATAGTATTAACTGTACAAACTTTGTCAAATGTGTTGTCATTAAATGGTAATTCTCGCACATCAGCACATTCGATCGATACTTTCTCAGCTTCGATTTCCGATCTGAATTTCTCTTTAGCTTGCTCTACCATTACCTGAGAAAAATCTACACCATAGATTTTACCACTATCGATCGTGGTTAACATCTTCTCGATCGTCACTCCACCACCAAAGCCAATATCTAAAACTGTATCTGTAGGCTGAAGAGCTAACATCTCGACAGCAAAATGATTCATTCTCTCATTATACTGATTGAGAAAATCTCCCATCAAAATTTTACCAAATAGTCCAGAGGGTTGACGGAGTTGGGCGGCTAAAAATTTCTTGGGGATGAGGGGAAGGATGATCGATCGCATGTTAATTTAGTTTTAGTCAAGATGCTATTGGCGTAAATATAATACCTTCATAAATTCGTTCGATGGGAAAAGTCAGATTGACACTTTTAAGTTCGATTTCATCCCCCTCTTGATAATTAATAATCTCCCAACTTCCATTTTCATGTTTGCGATATAAATCGATCTCAATCTTCTCAGAGCTAACCAATACATAATCCTGTAAAATCGGATTTTTGCGATACATTCTAAACTTAGTACCTCTGTCGTAAGCTTCAGTACTTTCAGATAACACTTCGACTAATAGACATGGGTAAGTGATATATTTAGTGGTAGCTTTATCGCGATCGTCGCAAGTAACACTCAGATCTGGGTATGTATAATTGTTAGACTCGACAATATTAACCCGACAATCAGAATTAAGGGTTTTGCAGCCACTACCTCTGAGATAGCTATTCAACAAAGAAACAAAATTGACAGCAATTTGACTATGATTGACGGTTCCGCCAGTTATAGCATAGACTTCACCATCAATTAATTCATGAAGTTCTAATTGTTGTTCCTCCCAAGCAAAGTATTCTGCGGGAGTAAATCTTGGAGTATTGTTTTGTACAGCAACCATAATCTAGATGAATTATTTTATAGCTTTGTATAATAGGAACCCATATTTAGCGATCGATGGTTTAGTTTCTGGAAGAGTCAGAAAGCCTTCTAATGTAAGATTTTTTACAGATGTTGCAACCATTTAAAACTTTAATTTTGTAGGGTGGGCAATGTTCATATTTAAATTTCGATCAAAATAAGTTGTTTCGCTGTTCTTATATTTCAAATTTATTTTCTATTGCGAAGGATCTTTGTAAGCTCTTCATTTTCTTGGCAATAGATTACTTCATTTTCTTCGGGTGTATTCTTTACACTTGATTCATCGATCATGAAGAAAAAATTAAAGTTATTCCGAACAGAGAAATTAAATTGTGTTTCCAATACTTGATAGTGTCTTGATATTCGATTCCGATCTACATAAAATACGCTATCAATATTCAATAATATTTTTGCAATGATATCGACAGTAATATTATTAAGATTGTTATTTGTCCCTGCTAATACAATTCCTTTTGGACTCTCAAAAACGTCTCCTATTACGATTAATTCTAGCATGTGAAAAAATTTTACAAACAACTTTCACAGGGTAGGTATTTGCCTAAATTTAGATATGGTTGGCGGTTAGCAGGATTCCGGCGACTCATTACGATAGCCATTGCCGCTGCAAATGAATCGGGATTGTTGCGATGTTCGGAAATGTATTGCTTTAATTCGGTATTTGTCATTTCAGACAGATTTTGGATCATAGAACAAACTCCCAAATTCCATTTCGATCGATCTAACAGATACTGGTGAGGAGGGCGGGTTTGCTGGGTAGATGATTGTATTCAGCCAGAATTTGTAGCATAAACCCGCCCCTACGATTGGTGTGACCAAGGTATTTTACATATACATCTATCTGTATGGGTCTGTAGGGGCGGGTTTATGCTAGCCAATATCGACTTTACATTCGATATCAAACAAACCCTCCCTCCCCCACTAGAAGATCTCAAATGGGTTCTTTAACCCACAGAACCCTCTAATTTCAGACTCAACAACCTGTCAGCTTCAACCGCAAATTCCATCGGTAACTGATTAAAGACATCTTTACAGAAACCACTAATCATCATCGAAATCGCATCCTCTTGGGCAATCCCCCGTTGAGCGAAGAAGAATAATTGATTTTCACCAATTCTGGAAGTTGATGCTTCGTGTTCGACTTTGGCAGTTTGATTCTGCACTTGGATATAGGGGAAAGTATTCGCCTGCGCTCTGTCGCCAATTAGCATCGAGTCGCATTGGGAATAATTTCGCGCTCCTTTTGCTGTCGGATTGACTTTAACTAAACCGCGATAACTATTCTTCGATTTTCCGGCGGAAATCCCTTTGGAAATAATCGTACTTTTGGTATTTTTGCCCACATGGATCATTTTAGTTCCGGTGTCGGCTTGTTGGAGATTATTAGTCAGAGCGACGGAGTAAAATTCACCGACGGAGTTGTCGCCGACTAGAATGCAACTGGGATATTTCCAAGTAATGGCCGAACCTGTTTCTACCTGTGTCCAGGAAATTTTAGAATTTACGCCTTTGCACAAGCCGCGCTTGGTGACGAAGTTGTAGATCCCACCTTTACCAGTTTCATCGCCTGCATACCAATTTTGGACGGTGGAATATTTGATTTCGGCGTTATCTAATACCACCAATTCGACGACGGCGGCGTGGAGTTGATTGGTATCGAATGCGGGGGCGGTACAGCCTTCGAGATAGGTAACGGATGCACCTTCATCGGCGATGATTAATGTCCGTTCAAATTGTCCGCTATCGCCAGTATTGATCCGGAAATAGGTGGATAAATCCATCGGACATTTCGTACCTTTGGGGATGTAGACAAAGGAACCGTCACTAAATACGGCAGAATTTAAGGCTGCAAAGAAATTATCGGCGATCGGGACGACACTACCCAAATATTTCTCGATCAGTTCGGGATATTCCTTGACTGCTTCAGAAATCGAACAGAAGACGATTCCTTCCTTGGCTAGTTGCGCTTTGAAGGTAGTGGCGATGGAGACGCTATCAAATACCGCATCGATGGCGACGTTCGAGAGCCGCTTTTGCTCGTTGAGGGGAATGCCCAATTTAGCAAAGGTTTCGAGCAACACAGGATCGACTTCATCTAAACTGTCCAATTTTTTGGCAGCTTGTTTAGGTGCAGAGTAATAAATGATATCCTGATAATCGATCGCGGGGTAGTCAACGTGCGGCCAGTCAGGTTCCGTCATCTTCAACCACTGACGATAGGCGCGCAGGCGGAAGTTGAGCAGAAATTCTGGCTCATCCTTCTTGGATGAAATCAACCGCACGATCTCCTCACTCAAGCCACGGGGAATCTTATCTGACTGGATGTCAGTAACAAAGCCGTATTTATAAGGTTGATTGACTAAATTTTGGACTACAGTACTCATCGATCGCCTGTGTTTCTCTAGAATTTAAGGATGGGTATCAGTTGACAGTTGACAGTTGACAGTTGACAGTTAAATACCTGCTCTCCATCGACCTTGCTGTTCACTAACTGATTCGGTCTGGCTGTCATAGCCAAAAGATCGTACAATTAATAAAACAACCGATTAGTTGCTTTAAGTACATTCTACAGTAGTTTAACAACATAGTGGTTGTCAAAGTCACCAAATTAAATTCAGTTCGCGTCCCGAAGCCTGAATCATAGTCATAATCGAGATCGAGATTGCCAAGTCCTCAAACACATCCGTAACAAGTTTATGCAATCCCTAGAAACCAAACCACTGTTACTAGATATCAGTCATGTCACCCTGCAGATTACCCATGCAGAGTTCGAGCGGCTATGCCAAGACAACCCAGAACTACGACTGGAGCTAACTGCGAATGGAGAATTAATTACCATGGCACCAGCCGGATGGGAAAGCTCAGAACGAAATGGAAATTTAACGACGGATGTAGCGATCTGGAATCGACAAACTAAACGAGGAAAAGTATTTGACTCGTCTGGTGGTTTCACGCTCCCCAACGGCGCGGTGAGATCCCCTGATGTAACTTGGATTGAAAAATCTAAACTTGAAGACATTTCTCCCACTATTGCTTTCCCCTCGGTAGTCCCCGATTTTGTGATCGAACTGCGATCAAAAAGTGACAGTTTGAAAGTGCTACAAGCAAAAATGCAAGAATATCAAGAGAACGGCGTGCGGCTCGGTTGGCTGATTAACTCCCAACAGCAGGAGGTCGAAATTTATAGACTAGGGCGAGAAGTAGAAGTTTTACAATCCCCTGTCACACTGAGCGGTGAAGATGTCCTCCCAGGATTCACACTCGATCTCACCCCCATTTGGGAATAACTGAAGCCCACAATTCGATCGAGATGCTTTTAAGCTTATGATGACAGAGCAACAGAATTCTACCAAACAAGATATTCTCGAATACCTGCTCAAACAGGGACAAGCGGTAGCCCAAGACTTGGCGACGGCACTAGATATTAGTCCCCAAGCGATTCGCCGCCATCTCAAGGATTTACAAGCCGAGGGTTTAATCGTCTATCAATCTGTATCGGCGGGAACTGGTAGACCCCAACATATCTACCAACTCAGCCCCAAAGGGCGCGAACAGTTTCCGAATCAATACGATCGATTTGTGCTATCGTTCCTCGATACGCTAGTAGATAATCTCGGCTACGAACAAGCGGGAGAAATCTTGCATCAACACTGGCAGAAAAAAAGCATCGACTATCGCCATAAACTCGGCAAGGGCGCATTAATCGATCGAGTGGCAAAGTTGGTCGAATTGCGTCGCCAAGAGGGTTATATGGCTGACTACCATGCCTTGGACGGAGAAAATGATAAATTTATCCTCACCGAGCATAACTGCGCTATTGCCCAGGTTGCTAGCTCTTTTCCGTCTGTTTGCGGACATGAATTGGAAATGTTTGCGGCTGCGTTAGAAGGTTGTCAGGTCGAACGCACCCATTGGTTGGTGGATGGCGAACATCAGTGTGGTTATCTTATTTCAACTCTTACCAATAACTAGAAAATGACTGCGAATAACGACAAGTATCTCAGCCAAGCAGAAGCTCTAGATGTAGAGATGGCGATGCTATCTACCCATGAGAAATTTCTCACGCGGATTACCATTTCTTCGCTCAGACTATTGCAGCAAATTGCCGTAGAAGAAGGACTAAAAGTAGAAGAACTCACCCCCGCACAGATTATTAAATGGTTTGAACGGGATGCCGAAATCAAGCGAACTCAAGGTGAATCTGCTGGATCGTTACAGTGGTAAATTTTAGCCGAAGCTGCGATCGAACTAAATGAAGTCCCCCTACTTGTCGAAGTTGTTGGATCTAAACCCCAATCGCCCAATTAGCCAGTTACGGGGCAAGGTAAAGGCTGGTGGGTCTGGTAGAATTAGGACTAGATAATTTTCTGTGCGATCGATGGAAACTTCACTCATCCCCATTTTAGGTACTACTGCTTTCGGGTTACTCATCATCGTTACTTTGGGGGTAATCTATCTGACTATATCCGGTTGGCGCGATCGGCAACGTCGCGAACAAGACCGACGAGCCAGTCGGTAGCAATATTCGGTGAATTTAACGTTTTTAATTTCGATGGGTACAGCGATCGCCTAAACTGATAACTAGATAATTGCTCACCCGATCGACAACAAATGCGACGCTCTCTAGGCAACATCCCAAACTCATTACTAATTGGACTATGGGTGCCAGTTGTCGGACTGAATTTGTGGGTGGTATCCCAGATTTTTCGCTATTTCGAGCATCTGATTACTGTCCTGACAATCGCCGCGCTGATTGCCTTTTTACTTAATTATCCCGTTGCAACTCTCGAACGGATTCATTTCCGGCGCGTACCAGCGATTATTGGAGTCTTATTTATCACACTGATGATCCTAATCGTTCTAGGTGTCACAGTAGTTCCTAGTGCGATCGATCAAACAACCGAATTAATCCAACAAGTACCAGAATGGATTCGGGCAAGTAATGAAAATATCAATGGTTTGGAAGAATGGGGTAAAAGTAAAGGTCTACCCCTTGACTTTGATGTATTGCGTACTCAGATCAATACCAAAATCGATACTCAACTTCAAGAAATTGCTAGCCAAGTAGTAGGATTAGCAGTCGGCACTGTATCTGGAGTGCTAGATACTATCTCCATCTTGGTATTGTCAATTTATATGCTGTTATATGGCGATCGATTATGGACAGGAATTATCAATCTATTGCCTGCTCGCATCGGCGTTCCGCTCAGTAAATCATTGCGGCTGAATTTCCAGAACTTTTTTATCAGTCAGTTATTTCTCGGCACATTTATGGCACTCACCCTCACCCCGACATTCTTTTTCTTGAAAGTACCATTCGGGTTGTCTTTTGCCATTTTAATTGGTGCCTCCGAGCTAATTCCCTTTATTGGGGCTAGTTTAGGTATTGGATTAGTCACAATTTTAATTATGCTCAAGAATTTTGGCTTAGGTGTTTCTGTCCTGATTGCCTCCATTATCTTGCAACAAATTAAAGATAATTTATTGGCTCCAAAACTAATGGGTGAATTTATCGGCTTAAATCCGATCGTGATTTTGATCTGTTTATTGACAGGTGGACAAATTGCTGGATTATTGGGCGTTATCGTCTCTGTCCCAATTGTGGGGACAATCAAAGGTACCCTCGATCTAATTAACGAACAATCTCAAGAGATCAAGCTCCAACCAGAATTTGCCGGAGAAGCGATTGATAGTGAATACTAGAGAGTAGCTAGTGGGTGGTGATTAAGCCCGTCGAAATGGGGTTTGTGATGAATAACGATCGCTTCAAATCCTCTCCGCTGACAACTAATTCACTCTAGCCCCTATCCCCTATAATTGTGAGCGAGTATAACTAAAAAATTGAAAATCTAAATGTGGAAACAAATTACCATCTCACTCATCGTGGCATTAGGTCTGATCTTACAACTGAATGTCGCCCCGGTTCAAGCTGGGGGACTGCAAGCATATGTAGATGCTGGCGATGGCTATAAATTTCTGTATCCCAATGGTTGGGTGGCTGTTAAAACAACCAAAGGCGCAGACATTATCTTTCACGACTTGATCGAATCTAGCGAAAATGTGAGCGTCGTGATCAGTCAAGTGGACAAGTCTAAAAAATTAAGTGACTTGGGTACCGCTTCCGATGTCGGTTATAAATTGGGCAAAAATGCCATCGCTCCGGCAGGATCTGGGCGGGAAGCTGAATTGATTAGTGCTGAAACGAACGAAGTTAAGGGTAAAACCTATTATCTTCTCGAATATGATGTCAAATTTCCCAATGGTCATCGGCATAATATTGCCAGCGTGGTGGTGAGTCGCGGTAAGCTGTTTACGTTCAATGCTTCCACAACTGATAAAAGATGGCCGAAAATGAAAAAAGTTTTTGGTGAAGTCGTCAATTCTTTTAGTGTGGCTTAATATTAGTGAATAGTGGATTGTGGATCGTGTTTAGATTTGATGCAATGAACTTCAATTGTCAGAAATACCGACCCGATATAACTATTCCCTCTCCACTATTCCCTAACCTCTAACTCATGATCGACTTTGTACTAGCCTCAGCTTCCCCCGCTCGCCGACGATTGCTCCAGAGCATTGGCATCAACCCGAGGATCTGCGTGAGCCACTTTGATGAAGATTCGATCGAATTGACCGATCCCGTGATGCTGGTGGAGACATTGGCGCAACGCAAAGCAGAGACAGTGCAAAGTCAAGTCACCGATTCGTTAATCTTGGGTTGTGATTCGGTGTTGATGATTAATAACGAAATTCACGGTAAACCCAAAGATTCCGCTGAAGCATTTCGTCGTTGGCAACAAATGCGCGGTAATCGCGGTACGCTCTATACTGGACATGCCCTCATCGACCAACGAGAGAACCGAACTGTCGTTCGGTGTGGCATTACCCAGGTTTATTTCGGTCGAGTATCTGATGCTCAGATTCAAGCTTATATTGCCACTGGCGAGCCATTAGTCTGTGCCGGCTGCTTTGCACTGGAAGGGAAAGGAAGTGCCTTTGTGGAGAAAATTGAGGGTTGTCATAGCAATGTAATTGGTCTAAGCTTGCCATTATTAAGATCGATGCTGGCCGAACTAAGCTACGATCTCAGCAATTACTGGTGAGTTCTTTCATGTCCAATCCCCCGATCTCCAGCGAAGAATTCCAACAAAAAATCCAAGCTGGGCAAATTAATGAAGCTTTAGCCCTAGTGCTAAATCAGGCCAATCAGCTTAGTGTCACGACTCAGATCACTGATGATATTCAAGTTGGCGTTGGCGAGGAACTGTCTAGCGACAATGCGGACACGGTCGCACAATCTGCCAAAAGTGAATATCTTGCTACCACAATTAACTTGCTAACTGGTGAGATCCAGAATGAAGTTGGTAGGGGTCTGATTGTTAATAGTAGTAGTTATATTAAACTTCAGCAGTTACATATCGATCGCATTATTTCGAGTTATCGAATTTTACAAGGATTTCTCCACCAAATTAAGGGAATTTTGACAGCGATCGAGTCTGCACCGATCAGCCCTTGTCCGCAATCAGAATCCATCAAAGAGCCACAACAAACAACTGAATCGATCGCTGATCGATTAGATTTATCTGAATCTTTACCCACCCGATTAACGGCTGCTTTTCGCGCAATTTTGACTTCAAATTCTGTCAATTCAACTAATCATCCTAATCTACAGATCGATTCAGTCGCAGTGCCGCCAGGAGATCGACAACACCAAGAGTTGTTGGCGCAGCCTCTGCCGTCGAGAATCGATCCTCAGTCAACTACGAGCCAACAGCCGCCCACGCAGAATTTAACCGACCATCAGGTACCAACACGAACATCCGCTCAACCAGTGATGTCGCCAGTCGCTTTTGATGACGAGATCGATTTATCGATCGACGAAAATGCGGTGGAATGGGAAGAATGGGTGGATGAGGAAGTGGAAGTCAGCATCCCGGCGATCGAATCTTTACCCCCTGTTCCCCCGCCAGTCTCTTTGCCTGATTGGGGCGAAGAGTGGGATCGACCACAACTTGAGCCAATAACTGTCAAACCCGCAGTCCCGCGCACTCCCACAATATCTGGACAAATAGTAGATCCAGCCGCACAATGGGATAAATTTGTGCCAGAACACGTCGGGATCTATGTCGATCCCAAAACTCCTACCCACAATCATAACGATCCGCATCAAATCGATCGACTACTAGCAGATCTAGATCGGATCAGTCAGGGGAATAGAGACTCATCACATCCATAATCGATAATCGCGACTGCACCCCTAAAGTAAGCGGCGAAATGTGCCCTTGGCTGAGATGCTCGGCAGCGGCACAACCGATCATCGCTGCATTATCAGTACAATACTCCAACGGTGGGAATAGTACCTTAATTCCCCGTTGAGTTGCTGCTGCGGCTAGTGTCTCTCTCAGTCCTCGATTTGCAGCGACACCACCACCGATCGCGATCGTCTCCAACCCGTAGTCTACCGCACAAGCGATCGCTCGTTTAGTCAGGGATTTAGCTACGCTCTGCTGAAAACTTGCCGCGATATCCGCGACAGGTAAATCTTGTCCGGCCGCTTGTAATTTCTGCACCAACCGCAACACCGCCGTCTTCACACCGCTAAAGCTAGAATCGTAAGGGTGATAACCGCCGCCAGGAAGGGATATATTGCCCTCTGGTAATGGATAGATAGTTGGATCGCCTTGACTTGCCAATCGATCGATTACCGGGCCACCAGGGTAGCCCAGATTTAATAATCTAGCTACTTTATCAAAGGCTTCCCCTGCCGCATCATCGCGAGTAGCTCCCAGTTCTGTATACACCCCACAATCCTTGACATGGATCAAGCTAGTGTGCCCTCCTGATACCAGTAAGCAGAGAAACGGTGGTTGCAGTTCTGGCGAACTCAAGTAGGAAGCATAAATATGCCCTTCAAGATGATGAATGCCCAAAAACGGTTTCCCCTGCACAATCGCCAGGGTTTTTGCCGCAGTCATCCCAATCATCAGCGCACCAACTAAACCGGGTGCGACAGTCGCCGCAATTCCATCAATCTCGCTCCAGTGCAGGTTTGCCTCTTGCATCGCTAGGGCGATCGTCTCATTGATTGTGACTAAATGTTGACGAGATGCTACCTCTGGCACTACACCGCCATATTGGCTATGAATGGCGATCTGAGAAGCGACGACACTGCTACAAACGTTACGATTGTTAACGATTGCCACCGCAGTTTCGTCACAACTTGTTTCAATTGATAAAACTGTTGTCATTAGCTGCTAATTTTAGATATGAAAATAGACGGGAGTATTTTGGCAATCGTTAAGTGTAGCTGTTGATAAGACAGTCCTGCAATTCGATTTAGATCGGATCTCCCGGACTTCGATCGAATGGTCATTGTTCGTGGTTTCCACGGCATCTGACCGCGATCTCCAGACGACTATTATAGTTTTTTTTTGCTCCGGCAGATCGAGTTCTCGATCTCTGGTTTGGCAGCTAAAACTTCTTGTTTTGTTACAAAAGGAAACAATCACCATGCAAAAACTGTTGGCTTTTGTCTTTGCCATCTGTCTTTGGTTTAACTTCGCGCCGCCAGCTTCGGCTGATGTAGCTGGACTCGTTCCCTGTGGACAGTCTCAAGCCTTCCAACAACGGGCAGCAGCAGCACGGAATACCACTGACGATCCAGAATCTGGCAAAAAACGCTTCGCACGTTACTCTCAAGCTCTGTGTGGTCCTGAAGGACTCCCCCACTTGATTGTAGACGGAAGACTCGATCGCGCAGGCGACTTCCTGATCCCTAGCATTCTGTTCCTCTACATTGCTGGTTGGATTGGTTGGGTTGGTCGTGCTTACCTGATCGCCATCAAAAAAGGCGACAACGCTGAAGAAAAAGAAATTATTATTGATTTACCTTTAGCAACTAGCTGTATGTTGGGCGGATTCGCTTGGCCTGCTGCTGCCTTGGGTGAATTCACCTCTGGTAAACTAGTTGCCAAAGATAATGAAATTACTGTTTCTCCTCGGTAACTTTTTGGCATAAATTACATCGGTTAAACATTAAAAGTGAACATAGCTATCAGCAATCTCACTGATAACTTAAGAACCGATCTCTGTTAACTGTATCGATCTAGATCTCGGAGAAAGTCCATGCAACATTTTGTCAGATTTTTATCCACTGCTCCAGTTTTGGCAGCAGTTTGGATGACGGTTACTGCGGGAATTTTGATTGAATTCAATCGCTTCTTCCCTGACTTACTATTTCACCCATTGTAATGTTTCTGGTTAGGTGGCAATAGAGGCTAGATTTTAGTGATTACTAGAGGCTAGCTACTCTACTCTTTATAGCTACTGAGTGTGGGTAATCTCTCTATGCCCTCCCTACCCTCTACCCTCTACCCCCTACCCCCTAAATTATTTGAGAGGTTTTTTATGCCTAATCGTCATCAAGCTATCAGTGCTGCGGATCCTCAAGTCAGCAACCTAGCTACTCCAGTTAATTCTTCCGGTGTGATCCAAGCTTTTATTGGTAACTTGCCCATCTATCGCAATGCTTTGTCTGCTCAACGGCGTGGCTTAGAAGTAGGCATGGCTCATGGCTATCTGTTGATTGGTCCTTTTACGCTCTTAGGACCGATGCGTAATTCCGATCACGCTCATTTATCTGGATTGTTAGGCACTGTTGGATTAGTCGTCATTCTGACTATCTGCCTATCTCTCTATGCTAGTGTCAATCCCGCGCCTCCTTTGGCGAGTGTGACTGTCCCTAAACCACCAAGCGATCTCAACGATCAAAAAGGCTGGAATGAATTTACTTCTGGTTTCTTAATTGGTGGTATTGGCGGCGCGGCATTTGGTTACTTATTATTAGCCAATGTGCCATTTTTAAATGATGTTAATTTGTTTAATTAGGTTTCGACATAATTAACTTATTAGTAATTCCCCATTGCCCTGTCTTCAAGTTGAAGATAGGGTATTTTGTTTGGTCATGGTACCAAGTTCTCGATCGAGAGAGATTATGTTAAGCAATGCTCCCGCGTTTTCTCGTCTCTTTGTAGGATGTCCCGACATTCTTTAGTCCAGTTTTAATTAATTCTTGTTCGAGCAGCGCGAAAAAGCTCGATCGATCTGCACCTCTGACTACGGCTTGATTGTGCGCTTCCGCTAGGGCGACAGGATAACCATAACCCTTATTGACTTGCGAGATCGTCAGGCTGAGGGCAATGCTGGATAAAGCCTCATCTTCAGCTACCCAGGCGGGGACTTCCACGCGGGCGATTTCTTGCCCCACATGGAGATAGCAGAAATAAATCTTGTGTCGATCGTCATACCAGTCTAAAATTTTGGCGGTACTTTGCCACCAACAACTCCGTTGTCCTGGAGATAACTGCGTATTCCACAGGGTAGTGTCTCGTACCCCCTCAAACTGTTGACAGGGGAGACGACTCAAATCGGCACAGTGAAGCGGACAATCGGGTACTTCGTGGGGACAAGTTAGTAACCTCAGCAGGTTGAGATTGTCAATACTGCGGGAGGAACTCAGATAACCGACGATCGGAATTCCGGCTACCCGCAACTCTTCCCAGGCTGCGAGGATCGGATTGAGAATCATCTCTCGTGCATCTGTCGGTAATTGTTCGAGAAACCAATAGACTAGGGAACCATCCACCATCGCTAAGGTGGGTACAGTGGGCTTGATCGGGTCTAAAACTGGATCTGTTCGATCAAAGGTAAAGGGTGGATTGACCCAGTTACAGCCCAATTCTGCCAGGACTGTTGCTTCTGAAACTGCTCGGCGATAACCCAACCATTCTTCGGTACTAATCCCCCATTGACGGGAGATGTATAAATCTTCTTGCTGATAGAATACTTCGGGAATACTGTCTAAGAGTGGGTGTAAATTCTGCCCGTAGTGAATCATTACCCTCCCAACGTTAATTAAGTAGCAATAGGCAATTTCATGATGGCTAGGGGCAATTTGGGAGCCATCTGTGGCTAAAACAGTTTGTTGGGGTGGTGGAGCGGCAATATCAATCCGCGTATCGAGGGGTTCGACAGGAATAGAGGTATTAAAAAAGAGGCGATTGCCCCACTGTTGCTGAATTTGAGCTAGTTCTGCTTGGCGATTGATCGCTTGGTGGAGCGATGTCATGGCTAATTGTAATCTTTGCTGATTCGCCGCATTCTCTTTCACTAAATGCTGGCCGATTCCTGGGAGTTGTTTAGCAACTTTATTAATATCTAGCATAATTCAAAGTGGCTGGCGATTGCCGCTTGGAGATCGAGAATAACCTAAGATTATAGGCAGATTATCGATCGACCGTCAGCAATTACCAGCCACTATTTTTAAAAACTAGTTACTAATCGCTAGTCACAAGTTATTACTTTAACTACCAGCCTTTTTCGGACTGCTCTAAGACGTAGGTAGCAACGTCTTCGATTTGAGCAGCACTCAGTCTACCACCAAAAGCAGGCATGGCATTTTTACCATTGGTTACTTGGGTAGTAATTGCGGGGATCGAATTCATCCCATATTCTGCCAAAGCTTCTTTCTTCAAATTCTTGTTTGCCACGATGACATTGTTGCCACCAGCATGACAAGCGGCACAGTTGGCACTAAAGATTTTAGCACCGCTAGCTGCATCGCCAGCCAAAGCAGGGCTGCTAAAGGCAACGGTAAACAAGGCGATTGCCAGGGTGAAAATCGAGATCAACTTTTTCAAAACGGTTCTCCTCTAAAAAACACAAATTATCACTCAGTCATTTTACCTGTGCTGATTGGATTGAGCAACGCAGGTACCTCTGTATATCGAAATTTTAACAATCATAGTGAGCTAACCAAGAACGGCTAGCCACTATCTGTTAGTCACTATCTAACCGTCTTACCACCACCCCATTGCTCACCGACAATTTTGGGTTGCATCAGGATATGTCCGGCGATCGCATACATATCATCCTCAGAGAGGTTCTTCATTTCGGTGAAGATGTCTGCACTATCCTTGCTAGGATGCAATTCAGCAATTGGCGTTTCGCCATCGTAGGTAGTCGGGTGCTTCATAAAATCCACCATCGATACAATGTTATCGCGAGGAGGTGTCGCACCAGCTAAATCCACAGGGCTTAAACCCACATTAAAGTCAGTTTTGGTGACGCCACCAGCATGACATTGGGCGCAAGTAGACGCAAATAGCTGTCTGCCTTTGTTGGTTTGTTTCAGAGTAAGGGTAGCAGTTTCACCCTTGTCGTTCAATTTGACTGTGCGCGTTGCTGCATCAAGTTCGATGGCATTAGCACTGGTAACTAAGGTTTGGAATGCAAACAATATGGTTGCCACAGCCAGCAACAGGAATCGCTTGAGCATGGTTCTTCCTCGGAAAGATAACTTTAATTTAAGATGATAATTACACAACACAGCTAAACTCAAGATTAAAGCCACAGCTATCTCATATTGCCAATATCATCCCATTATCTCGGTCAAAACCGCTCTAGTTTTACTCATAAAGTAAAGAAAAATTTACAAACTAGGGGTTGGGGTCGGGAAAAGGGAATGGATAGGACGCAAGCGTCCTAAAGCCTAAACCCTAAACCCTAAAGCCTAAACCCTGCCTCGATGCAGCCGAATCAACTGAGCCACAGTGTGCTTGAGTTGAGTACGGGGGACGATTTTATCAACGAAACCCTTTTGGAGAGAGTATTCCGAAGTTTGGAAGTCGTCGGGGAGTTTTTCGCGGAGGGTTTGTTCGATCACTCTGCGCCCAGCAAAACCGATTGTCGCTTTGGGTTCAGCGAGAATAATATCTCCTAACATCGCAAAACTGGCAATTACCCCGCCAGTAGTGGGATGAGTCAGAATTGGGAGATAGAGGAGCCGAGCTTCACGGTGTCGTTCTAGAGCAGCAGAAATTTTCGCCATTTGCATCAGACTGAGCATTCCCTCTTGCATTCTGGCACCACCGGAGGCGCAGACGATCGCGATCGCCATGTGGTTTTCTGTCGCACATTCAATCGCGCGCGTGAGTTTTTCGCCGACGACAGAACCCATACTCCCGCCCATAAAGCGAAAATCCATTACACCCAGAGCCAGGGGTGAGCCTTCAATTTTACCGGTACCAGTGAGGACAGCATCAGTTAATCCAGTTTTGTGCTGAGTATCCCGCAACCTGTCGCCATAAGCTTTAAGATCTCGGAATTTGAGCGGATCGCTGGGTTGGAGGTGTTCATCCATTGGTTGCCAAGTATTGGCATCGATGAGTTGGGCGATCCGTTCGTGACTGGATACCCGCTTGTGGTGTCCACATTCCAGGCAAACCATTTGATTAGCGATCAGATCTTTGGTGTAGGCGATCGCATTACATTTTTCACATTTTGTCCACAGCCCATCAGCAATTTCCCGCTCTTGTTGTTGCTGAATGCTGGGGCTAGTTTTCTGCCGATCGGCAAACCAATCGAAGAGGGATGAGATTTGGGACATAGGGCTGTTGACGGTTAAGCTTTGATAAGTAACATATCTTACTAAATTCTATTATCTCGCTAATGGGAGCAGTTTAGCAGCACGATTTGATGCTTCAACTGTTATTATGTTGAGTTGATATTTATTTGTGGTTAATTAAATTGCCGAGTAAGCGATAAATTATACCAAGAGATAGATCTGCGATCCGGCAATGGCTGCGAGAGTGATTGAACATCTCAGCCATTTATTAGAACTCAGCGGTCTCAAGCAATATTTAGCCCCTTGTTTTGCTATCTTATACATAGCATAGAGATAGAGAAAACCATTCTGCGCCACTATCCCTTACCTCCATGAGCTATTGCCTTAACCCCAATTGTCCTCAGCCGCAAAATCAACCAGAGGCAGTGATTTGTAAAGCTTGTGGTAATAAGCTGCTGCTCAAAGATCGCTATCGGGCAATTGGATTCCTCGATAGTGGCGGGATGAGTCGAAATTTTTTAGCGATCGATACAGATATGCCGGAAGAAAAACGCTGTGTGATCAAGCAATTTTTTCCGGCGCCACAAGTATTAGATGATGCAGAAGCCTTTGAAAAATCGATCGAGTTATTTCAACGAGAAGGGGCACAATTAGACAGATTGGGTCATGAATCTACCCATATCCCCCAATTATTTGCCTATCTAGAACAAGACCGCCGATTTTATTTGATTCAAGAATTTATTGATGGTCAAAATTTACTTAAAGAATTAGATCAGCATGGAGCTTATTCCGAAACCCAAATCCGCCAATTACTAGATGATTTATTACCAATTTTAAAATTCGTTCACGATCGAGGCGTAATTCACCGCGATATTAAACCAGAGAATATCATGCGCCGCAAGAATGGTGAGATCGTACTGATCGATTTTGGGATGTCCAAACATCTCAATAGCACCGTAATGTCGCGGGGGACAACTGGCGGCACGATGGGCTATGCACCGCCGGAACAGATTCGGGCGGGGGTCGCTTACCCTGCTAGCGATATTTACGCGCTGGGGGCAACCTGCATCCATTTGCTGACTGATATTCCACCGGACAGATTGTATGATTTTCAGACAAATAAATGGTTGTGGCGACAGCATTTAGCCGCTCAAGAACGAGTAATTAGTGAGCAATTAGGGCAGGTAATCGATCGAATGCTGATGACAGAAGTACAGGATCGCCATCAATCGATCGCCTGTATTATTGCCCAGCTAGCTGCACCACCTGTAAATAACTGGCGATTGTATGCCATCTTGGCTAGTTCACTCTTGGCTGTCACCTCATCGGGATTTGTTGCTCACTCCCAGCGGGATTGGATTGATTGTCGATTGGGTAGCCACAATCAACTTTGTCCCCGCCCAGCACCGCCACCGCCACCACCACCACTGCAAACACCGACCAAAATCGGCGATGTGCTGTATTATCCCTATTTAACAGCTACAGATAAACGGGGTAAATCAGCACAGATTAATATGGCAGTATTGAGCGATCGCTATGAATGGGAATTAGCTTCAGCAGATCGGATCAGACTCAAAGGGCAAAATCAAACTTTTCCGATTTCTAAGCTCAAGGACGAATTAGAAAAACAAGGAATTTTCCAAATTATGGATAATCCGAACCGGATTATCGCCCTAGGGACGGCTTCTTGTGAAGGAGCAGGGACAGAAGAAGAAACACGGGCGATGAATCGAGCTAAAACCATTCAAGAAAACCTCGTGAAGCGATTGTTTCAGGTTAAAGAATATCCAATTCTTAATCTCGGTCAATTCAAGCGAGATAACTGTCAGCGAGATCCCGCTGGAACCTCTTTTCAACGCAGTCTAGTGATCGTGGGGATGCGGAAGGAAACCGAAGGTTTGATAGTCAAGGAGGCAGTGTATACTCGTCTGAGTAAAACGATCAAGAATTTAAATCTGAATGATTATTCTTTGGGTAGTGTAGAGAAATTCGATCTCAAATAGCGATCGAAGGCTAACTGGTATTTGATATTATTTCAGTGTGTTTGATGTTTGAGTTGTTTGGTGGGAACTCTTAAAATTAGAGCGGTAGGCGATCGCCCGTCACTACATATTCAGGAGATTAGATGATTAAAACAAGTTGCAACTTCGATCCAGCAATTTTACCAACTGGTAAGGATCTAACTACCAATATCCTGCTCCGGTTTCGGGCAGATATCCCAGAATCGCCACGCCGCAGCCTGAACCTCTCATTGGCGATCGATCGTTCTGGCTCCATGGCTGGGTCGCCGCTCCATCACGCGCTCCAAGCGGCTGAGTCTGTGGTAGATCGGCTAGAATCGAGCGATCTCCTATCGATCGTTGTTTATGATGACGCAGTGGACACAGTCATACCACCCCAACTGGTGGCGAATAAGACAGCCCTCAAACAAGCAATTCGTCAAGTACGCGCAGGCGGACTGACTAATTTGTCAGGTGGCTGGCTGAAGAGTTGTGATTATGTCAAAACTCATCTGGATGTGCAACGCATCAATCGAGTTTTACTCCTCACCGATGGACACGCCAATGTGGGAATTGACGATCCCAGAGTGTTGACTGCGACATCAGGGCAAAAAGCTGAAGCAGGTGTAACGACGACTACACTTGGCTTTGGGGAGGGTTTCAATGAAGATCTGTTAATTGGAATGGCGCGGGCTGCTAATGGTAATTTCTACTTTATTCAGAGCATCGATGAAGCCAGCGAAGTCTTTGGGATTGAGTTAGATAGTCTACGCGCAGTTGTCGGGCAAAACTTGGTAGTGACGATCGAATTAGCTCCTGGCGTTAGTCTGGTAGACACGTTGAGTCTGGCGCAAGTCAGCCAAACTGATGCCGGGGCAACTCAATTGACATTGGGCGATCTCTATGAAAGTGAAGATAAACTGCTGGGATTGAGCCTGACGATCGCGAATGCCCCAATGGGCGAATTACCCATCCTGAAGGTACACTACCAGGCTGACGTGGTGCAAGATGGTGCTATTCAAAGTGTATCAGGAACAACCGAAATTGTCGCTACTGTAGGGTCGATCGAAGCATCAGCAACTTCAGCATCAAGTGCAGTTATTCTCGAATTAAACCATCTGAAGATCGCCAAAGCTAAAGAAGTAGCCCTCACCCTTGCTGAACAAGGCAAGCATCAAGCTGCCGAACAAATATTGCGCGAGTTAGTGCAAGATCTCCAAAGTAAAGGACTCAACGAAAACTTTGAAATTGCCGAAGAAATCGATCAACTTGAATATTTTGCCAATCAGATTGCCCAACGTGCATTAGGCAATGCTGGGCGAAAAGAACTTCGAGATCAAAGTTACCAAACCCTCAGTCGCAATCGTAGCGATCTCGCGGGGCGAGGCATTACCGCCGGAGATGAAGTCGCGGCAATGCCAACGACAACTGAAGTTGGTACGGGTGTTGAACTTCACTGTCTGCGCGAAGGTGGAAAACTGCGGATCAAAGTTCTCTCCAGTGGCTATGATGTCACCAAGAATGTCCAATTTCCCCGGGCAATTCGGGCTGAGGGTGCCCGGTATATTGTCGAAAAATTAGAACTTTCCAGCGACGGTAGTTTCTATCGAGTCCAAGGTACGATTTCGCGGTTGACAAAACCAGGTGAAGTCGATATCTTCGCTAATTACCATCGCTCTCCTCGTGCCAGTACTGGCAAGGCGGCGAAAGCTCCAGCCACCGCTGCCGATCTACCGACAACTGATTCTGTGGGCGATGGCGTATTGGTACAATGTGTCAAAGATGGCAGCAAACTGCGCGCTAGAGTCGTCGCCGATGGATACGAACCGAATTGGAATATGCGGTTTCCTCGCTCGATTCGGGAAGAAGGAATGCTCTACGTCGTGGATGAAATCAAAACAGCCCCCGATGGCAAGTCCTACATTGCCTGCGGTGAAGTTAAGCGATTTGTGCAATCAGCTATGGCAACTGTTAATTAACTCACACCTTGCCTCAAAACATAGCTACTAGTACTTTAGTTGATAGTTTTAGTCCTCAGGCGTAAGTACGATCGGGTGTGTTACTCCCTTCCCGCCTGAAAACAATAGATTCCTTACTCTGCGCCCTCTGCGCCTCTGCGGTTAAAAAGAAGGTGCTGCGATCTATACTCTTATGATGGGAAGGGAGTATCTGCTAAGGTAACACATCAATGATCTTTTATTCTTGTGATTCTGTCAGTTCTTTGAGCTTAAAATCATCATTTAGATATTGAACGCCTGCTTCCATCCAAGGTGTCAGCGCATAGATCGCATCTGTGGTTGTTTCAAAACAATTTGATAAACCAATGATATCTAGTAATCCCGAACGCTCTAATAATTGTCTAACTTGAGGTTGTAAACCAGTCAGCAACAAACGGCAATCATGACGCTCTAGGTCGTGATAAATATCCTCCAAAGCAACTAGCCCCGTCGTATCCATATTTGGGACAAACCGCAATCGGAGAATTAAATACTTGACCTCTGGTTGGTCTCGCAAAAAACTGACAAACTTTTCTGCTGCCCCAAAAAATACTGGACCATCTACCCGATAAACGGCAATTTCTTTACCTAATTCCAGCGGAATTCCCGGCGGAAATATTTCAGTATCAGGTATTTTAACAATACCTAGTTCGCTCATCCGTTTGATGAACAAGACTCCAGCAGCAATCAATCCCACTTCTACAGCCAAAACTAAGTCAAATAAGATTGTCACTGTCCAAGTCAGCATCATTACCGCAAAGTCAGAGTAGGTAGCGCGCATCAGCAAGCCAATCGCTTCCCACTCAATCATCCGAATGCTCACCACCATCAAAATACCCGCAAGTGCTGCGAGGGGAATCTGTGCAGCTAAGGGTGCCAAAGTTAAGACGATGATCGCTAAGGCAACACCATGAATTACCCCAGACAGGCGAGTTTTACCACCAGAACGGACATTTACCGCAGTCCGAGCGATCGCCCCCGTAGCTGGAATTCCCCCAAAAAATGGGACAATGATGTTTGCCAAACCTTGACCAATTAATTCTCGATCGCTATTGTGTTTTTCACTCACAGTCATCCCATCAGCTACCACCGCCGATAGCAAAGATTCAATACTTCCCAGTGCCGCTAAAGCCAATGCTGGGTTAATTAGTTCCCGAATTAAGCCAAAATTATTCCAGTGGGAAATCCCTTGGGGTATCGGCAAAGATTGAGGAATAGCTCCAATTGTCGGTACATCTAGATGAAAATAACTAGCTATTCCCGTCGCTAATACCAACCCGACTAAAGAACCTGGGATGGTTGTATTAATCTTCGGCCATAATAGTTTGGCGACAATTACCACTGTTGCTAATCCAATCGCCGCCCAGTTGACAGTGGCTAAATGAGTTGCAGTTTGCCAGAGTGCTGGGGCAAAATGCTCACTGCGCGGTAGTTGTAGTCCAAAGAAATTATTTAACTGACCACAGAAAATAATTACGGCAATGCCATTGGTAAAACCTGCCGTGACTGGATAGGGAATAAACTTAACTAGCTGTCCGAGTTTGGCAACTCCTAAGGCGATTTGAATGATCCCCGCCATCACGCCCACAATCCAAACTTTTTCAATGCCATACTTAGCGACAATCCCTACCAGTACGACTGCCATTGCTCCGGTTGGGCCAGTAATCTGGACAGGGGAACCGCCAAAAATCGCGGCGACAATGCCCGCCACAATCGCTGTATAAAGCCCAGCTTTTGGTTCTACGCCACTGGCGACGGCAAAGGCTAAAGCTAAGGGTAGTGCCACGACGGCGGCTGTGAGTCCACCCGTTAAATCGCCGCGTAGATTACTAAATAAGCTACTAAACCGGGATAGCTGTGATGATTTAAGCGGATCGGAGCTTGCCATAGGATCATTTCAACTGAAAAAATTATTGATGTCTGGAATCAAGTGGGGCTAACTCAAATGGCTCTAAAACATTACATACCGCCATCAGAGGGTGATTAACAACTTCACCAGAAGTGGGTGGTACTCTGAAGAGGTTTAGCAGAAAAAATAACTGTGTATATCTTTATCTTCAAAGTTATGTATATAGTTTAACACTAGAATTCCCTTAAAAAACTAAATATTAATGGATAGCTGGTTGAGATCGCCACTCCCTGCAATAGCTAAATTTCCAGCAACAAGTGTTGTTAAATTTATTTAATCTGAACTCAATCTGAATAGTTGTTCGGCAACTCGATCGAGGATCGGCATGACAGATAATCTATTACCCTGTTTAACGACCAACAAATCTTCAGGGGTAAATTGTTCTCGAAGATTTGCTAGGGTAATTTGATGCCTAAAAGTATGCATAAATTCTACTTGGACTGTCTGCCACCGGGGAGCTTCTAAGGTAGATTTTTGGTCATAATAATCACTATCACGATCAAACTGCGAAGGATCGACAACTTGTGCAGCGACTACTTGCATTAGCCCAACAATTCCGGGTGGGTTAGTATTTGAGTGATAAAAAAAAGCCAGATCGCCAACTGCCATCGACTTAAGAAAATTTCGGGCTTGATAGTTTCTGACCCCATCCCAAATTGTCACTCGATCGCGTTCCAAGTCGGCGATTCCATAGACATCGGGTTCGGATTTCATCAGCCAGTAATTCATAGAAAATAGGTGTTATCGCTTGTAGATAAGTACAAACGATAACACAACAGATGCTTACAGTTCGGCAGCAGCGCGTTCGATCAAGCGTCTGGCAAGAGTCTGAGTGCCAGTATGTGCATAATAATTGGTACTTACATCAAGAAATGCGCCCAGATAATCTAATTTGTCATCACTGATGTCCACAAAGTTGCGGAGATTACCGACAATCATGTCTGGAGACAAACCACGATCTGTTACAAAATTATTCATCCAGCCGCTCACCGAGCCGAAACTCTCGGTAATAAAGCCCAGTTTTCCGCCTGTGTCACCGCCAGGAATTTGGTCTTTGATGCCTTTGAAAGTTTGATTACCTTCCAACTCACTCGCACCCATTCCGCCCATTTTATCCATGACCATGCCGATAAAATCAGGACCCAAGGGAATTAAGCCATCGAAACAAATCAACGCTGTCATCCGCATTAAGGATTCGCCGCCGTAGTCGCCTAGAGCAGCTAAGAAATCACCGATGCTATCCCCTGGAATACCATTGATCTGGCAGAAGGCGACGATTTCGGCAACTAACTTGACACTCAAATCGATAGTTTGGGCTGTTTCCGCCTTGGGCGTGATATTGCCCAAAAAGCTCAACATCGAGAAACTTTCGCCAATTTTATTAGCCATTGCCGCTGCACCGAGGGCACTGGAACCAGCGTCTACAGTATTATAGAGCCACATCGCTGTTTGATAGCCTTCGTTGCGGTCATTATATAAAGCGACGGCACGTTCGCCGATCGCTTGAATATACTCTGGATCGTCAGTGCCAGTCACAGCCGTAATGGTATTGTTAAATCCAACGATATTTTGCCATTGTCCTGGAATCACAAAATCCAGTGCATTCAATGACATGACGGTTAAACCCCCAGTGGGTAACTCGTCTACCAGTTCATAAATTGCTTTGCTCACAGATGACTCCTGAAGATAATGACAATTACTAATCGACTATTAAGAAAGATTATGTTTACTTGAGTTTGGATAATCCGTCTAGGTTAAACTTCTGTAACCAAGCCTTGCGATCGGCAGAGGTGAAGGACGGATTACGGGAAGCTACTTTGACCTGAAACCGATTATTGACCAATACTCCAGTGCTCTTGAGCGGTGCTTCATCTAGGAGGGGATAGCTACCGAGCTTTGTAGTACTCTTTTCATATTTTTTTGCCGCAGCCGGGAGACTACTCGTGTCACTAATGGACATTACCGCAACGTTGGCTCCACCTTTATTCAATTTAGCTTCAGCAAAACCTTTCTTCTCTTGGGAGAATACTCTGGTATAGGTAGCATCACCTTTGGGAAAGAATTTATTAAATTCACCACCAGCTTCGGCATTTTTGGCGACTGCTGCGGGTGCATTTCTCCCCGAAGTCTCTTTCTGCGTTTGGGCATAGGGAGAGGGTGCTTTACTTGAACAAGCTGAGAATAGTAAGACTACCGATAATACGATCGGCAAAAATGCCTTACGCCAATTAGAAACAATCATGGCTGCTCCAATTCCAGAGTTGAACATTCTCATTGTTACCGATGATCGGCACGACTGTGAGCAGAAAACCAATCTTCTTAACATGGGTTATCGCACGTTTGCGAGAATGTCTTTCTTAGTGCCAGAATTTATAGTTTATGTCTAGACTATCTACATATTTGATGTATTCTTGATTCAATTATTAATTAACTCCTAATTAACTTTTATGGCAAAGACTAGTTCCGATCCACTTGGTACCCTAACTGTGGGTAATGTTGTTAGTGCCAGCACAACCTTATACAAATCGAACTTTAAGCGTTATTTTCAGGTTTCACTCCGAGCGACTGCTTGGGGACTGGCGATCGTTTTAGCGGCAGTTGTGTTGGGGTTGATTGGTGGTATTTTATTTGGATTGACTAATTCTGTCTTGGTAGCGATCCCGTTGGGGCTAATCTGGCTCGCCGTTGCTATCTACTGCTTGGCTAGATATTCTACCGATCGAGCCGTGATTTCACGATTAGCCTATCAAGAATTAATCGATCAGCCGGAAACTATTGCCGAAGCAACTCAACAATTAGTCCCCCGTACCTGGGGATTTCTCCGCCTATCTTGGTTGCTGGGACTATGTATGTCTCTAGTCTTTATTGTTGGTTATATCGTATTGATTATTGCACTGGTGATATTTGGGGCGATAATTGCCGCACTAAAGCTAGGTGGACAGCCACTCGTAGTTATTCTGGCTATTCTGCTGGGGATCGGTTTATTGTGTTTGTTGATCTTGGCACTAATCCGTTACTACTCTTATTGGTTTGTGTCTGAGTTACCGATGGCTGTCGAGTCAACTAATTCTGCTGGTGCCAGTATGCGGCGCAGTCGGGAGTTGAGCAATGTGGCTGTGGGTAGATTGCAATTAATTATTTTCATTGCTTTTTTGATCACGCTGCCAATTAGTACCATCGGTAATGCCCCTAGTTTCGTCGGACAATTGATGGCAAGTCCGACTATTTCACCCAATCCAGCCACTCAAGCAGTCGGCACTGCCCTGATGCTTGGGGGTATTTTGCTGGGCGCGATTAGTGAGTTGTTTATTATGCCGTTCTGGCAAGCAATCAAATCCGTCATCTATTACGATCTGCGCAATCGACGGGAAGGTCGTGATTTGATAATTTAGGGGTTAGTGAAGGATTGGGGAAAACATGCACTTTTTGAAGAGAGTTCGATCGCAAACACCGGAGAGTGTTGAATTAGAATTTACCCTGGCTGGTGTGGGTAGTCGCACTCAGGCTTTAGTTGTAGACTACTTGATTTGGAGTTTCATCCTCGTGATCCTCCTGGTGATTTGGGCATTTCTGCTGATTCAGGTGACCTGGTTGCAGTCGGATACGATTCGTCCCTGGTTTTTCGCGATCCAGTTATTAATTTTATTTGTTGTGTATATTGGCTATTTCGTGGTGTTTGAAACCCTCTGGCGGGGACAAACTCCGGGGAAGCGGTATGCCAAGATTCGGGTAATTCGCGATGATGGTCGCAATGTTGGCTTGCAACAATCAATTTTGAGATCCCTGCTGCGCCCGATCGACGATATCTTATTTCTGGGTTTATTGTTGATTGTGTTCACAGCCCAAGAGAAACGTCTGGGAGATTTGGTTGCTGGCACGATCGTGATTCAAGAGGGGCAAGCTACGGCTAGTCAGCAACAATTTACCCTATCCCCTGAAGCTCAATCACTAGCAACGCGCTTGCTCGAAATTGGTCAAATTGTGGCACTCACACCCGAAGAATTTGCCACCATTCGTCGCTATCTCGATCGCTATCCATCTTTGACTCCGGCGGCGAAAATTCAAGTGAGCGATAGATTAGCACAGCGAGTATTAGAGATTATCAAATTAGCCGATCGACCGCCAACACTCGATCGACATTTGACGATCGAGGCAGTTTACCTCGCTTATCAACAACAATTTAGGCTTTAGGCTAGGGAACGGGGGATCGAAGTTCAAAAAGATATTGACAATCACAAATATTCGTGCGATATTGATAGATGTGAGTAAAAATACCAATTGCTCGCGGGTGTAGCTCAGTGGTAGAGCGCAACCTTGCCAAGGTTGATGTCGCGCGTTCGAATCGCGTCTCCCGCTTAGGCGTAGAGTCAATAGTAGAAAATTGTCAAAAGAGTCTCCCAATTTGGGAGACTCTTTTATATGATGATTGAATAACGTCCCCTCGATTCTCTCATGACGGCAGATCTGCAAAAGCCAAGCCTCGTGTCGGAGTAACTAATTACTGTGCCACACCACCCGCAAAAAATCTATTTAAACCAAGATTACCCCTGCCCATGTCGTTGTCGGGGACTACTCCAGCAGATCGTCCTCACCGAAGCTTTTGGGTGCAACCGCTGTCAAAGAATCTTTGTCCTGCAATCAGATGGTTGCTCGATCGAGGAATTGGCAACTAACTACGTCTATCCACGACGATACACCTGGAATGCCACGCGCTGGCAAGTTATCAGACCATGTTCCCCTTCAATCCTCACCTTCGGCGGGTTTGTGCGCCCACAGGATGGTTGGATTTTCTGGCTCCAAGGGTTAGGTTTAGTCGCCTTGCTCTTGCTACTATCTCCACTCTATCGTAGATTAGCAGCAGCTAGTCCGATCTTCAATCTCGGATTAGCAATCGCGATCGCCACAATTGTCCTGATCGTCACAACACTCTGGTTATTCAACCAAGGTTAACAACCCAATATGGAAAATGCGAGTGTCAGTCCTAGCCTAACTAGCGTATTGCAGCAGTCCGTTCGCGCCGCCAAACATCTCGCACCCACGAGTAACAAACAACGCGAACTAGCGATTGGTTCGATGGCCGCAGCGATGCGAGAGGCTTTTCATGATATTCTCGAAGCCAATACCCTGGATTTAGAGGCAAATAGAGAACTCGGCATCACCGATCTACTCTTGGAATGGTTAAAACTCACGCCAGAACGGCTGCAACGGTATATCGATTTATTGGCGCGGCTCGGTGAGCTAGCCCCGATGTATGGTAGTGTCGATTTCGGTTCCCAGGTGAGCGATCGACATAGTTATTGTCGGGTAAAACCATTGGGGACAGTAGCCTTTATCTATGAAGCACTGCCAGAGTTAGGGGCAATTACCGCAGGCATGAGTCTGAAGACGGGAAATAGTCTGATCTTACGGGGAGGATCTGAGGCACAACATAGCAATCTGGCGATCGCGACTGCCCTCAGAACAGGCTTGGAAAAGGTCGATTTTCCGCCAGATGCTGTGCAACTCATTGATTCTACTCCGAGCCTGTTATACGAGCTAGTAACCCACACGCAACAGGTAAATTTAGCTATTTGCTATGGTAGACCCAGCTTGATTCATCAAGTGACCCAACAGGCGACTGTGCCAATTTTACCGGCAGCCATCGGCAATTGTTATTTGTATTGGGGGGTAAATGGGGATTTGGATCTGGTTCGGCATACCATCTGTGATAGTCATACGGGTGAACCAGATGCGGTGAATGCGATCGAGAAAGTATTAATTCGCGCCGATCGACAATCAGCTTCGTTGACTCTCCTGTGGAAAAGTTTAAAGGATAAAGGTTTCCAGTTACGTGGCGATCGGGAGTTGGTAGCTAACTATGGAGAGTACTTGACGTTAGCTCAAGATGGAGAGTGGCATCAACCATATTTACGCAAAATTGTCGCCTTCAAATTGGTTGAAAGTGTGGATGAAGCGATTGCGATCGTCGATCGATCTAGTAGTGGTCACGCTGATTGTATCATCACCGATTCCTACCTAGAAACTCAGCGATTTGTGGCTGGAGTGAATAGTGCTTGTGTATATATCAATGCCTCCCCGCGCTTCTATCGTCACCAGCGCGGTACAGATCGCATTTGGCTGGGTATGTCCAATTATCATGGTTCCCAGCGGGGGGTAATTGGTTTAGCTGCGTTGATGGCAACGCAACAAGTGATGATGGGCTAGCCGGAATCAGATTTGGCTCGATCGAGTTAACGCCGGGGACGATCTTCACCATTCGATGGCCGGAGATTTGGCGCACTCCGAGCAGGTTTGGGGACAGATGAACTATCTCCAGTTGAGGAGCCTCGGCGCGGGTATGAAGATTGTCGATCGGATTTATCCCCATGTTCTGCTCTGGAGCTAGAACTGCTCCCGTAGACATCCAGATGAACCGACTGATCGACTGTTGTGGCAACTGCTTGGAGAACTGTCCGAATCGCCTGGACATTCCGCCCACCTCGACCGAAAGCACTGCCCTGGTCGCCGTTGGCAAAAGCGACCCGAATCCAGACCCGACGGCGATCGATTGTGTACTCACAATCGACACTTAGAGACGATTCGAGCGAGGTCGTGGCAGGATCGGCACTCAAAAACGGTTGAAACAAAAACTTGACGAGTTGCCGATAATCAGGTAAATTTGCTCGATCCACAGAGACTGTCACGCTGATTTGGTACCTACTCGCTCAATAACATTCGCTTTTTCCAGGATCCGGCGCACTGTCTCAGTAGGTTGGGCACCTTGCTGAAGTCTTTTGAGAATCGCTTCGGTATCGAGGCGAACTTCGTCTGTTCTGGGGTTGTAAAAGCCTAATTCTTCGAGCGGGCGACCATCGCGTCTGGAGGTACTTTGTGCTGCTACTAGACGGTAGCTAGCTTCCCGCTTTTTTCCAAATTTCTTGAGCCGGATCTTAATCATGTTGCCGCAATTTAACTGGTAATATTTTGTGAGTCATATTTTTTACCCACAGACTTTCAATCATAACATATATTGATGATGTTAGATCTATAGAAGGAACTGATAACTTAGGCTACTAATCGCTCTAACAAGGGAATATCAACATAACTATAGCCAAAACTATTGCCTTGGAGAATTTGACAAGGACGATCGGGTTCGCCGAGATCGGATAATACTAGTCGGGCGCGATCGAAATTATGATTTTGGGTATAATCATTAATCGTCACCACCGTTGTAATTCCGGCAGCCATTGCGGAAATTAGACCATTTTCCGAATCCTCAAAGGCGAGACAACTCGCGGCGGGCAAGTTCATCTGTGTCAGCACATAGTCATAAATATCTGCTGCGGGTTTCTTTTTGGGGACGATATCTCCGGCGGCAATCACTTCAAACCAATCAGGATCGATATTACCTTCCAACAGAGCGAATACATTGGCTGGGGTGGTAGTTGTCGAAATTGCCAAGCGGAGATTCGCCGCTCTGGCGGCATCAATCAGACGTTTGACCCCCGGACGCAGCGGAATCCCCCCGCGCTCTAATAGTTGGGCATAATACTGATTTTTGGCTTGATGGAGATCAGCAATGAGTTGGTCATTCATCTGCACATCGGGACGGTATGTGTTCAGATAGAACCGCATCCGTTCCTTACCCCCAGTAACAGCCAACAACTTGCCATACAATTCTACCGACCAGTCCCAGTCTAATCCAGCATTGGCAAAGGCTTGATTGAAGGCGACTCGATGTCCATCGCGCTCGGTATCGGCTAAGGTGCCATCGACATCGAATATTAGTGCTGCTATTGCGCTCATCCCTATGACCTCACTGTTTATGCAACTTCTATCCTAACAGGGATGCTATTGTGCGGAACAGCTTGCCGTCACTTGAAGAAGCTAGAGAATCATATCGAGATCCTTAAAATACCAATAAAGATTAGCTACAGTAAATTCGGTTGCACGGTTTAGATTAACTGAATTTAAGCTTTTATATCCTTTTATGATTGCTCGATCGTGAATATATAATTCGGCTTCTTGTCTCAGATTTCGATCCATCATAAATAACAGTCTATCTTTCATAGAACCAGGATAAGAATTTTGCTGTAACTGCTGATATTCTAAATATTCTGGCGGTTCTTTTGTGTCTTCTAGCTCGAAACCAGATTGACAGACATCATTTAGATAATCAGCACTGTGTAAATCGTCCCTTTCTTGAGTCGGTAATGTTCTGATCCAATTATTTTGATTTTCCCATGCTTCTAAAACTTCTAGGTCATGATAGCGAATTCGACTGAGTTCTGGAGCAATAAAATTAAATTCTTGTGGATTTTTACAGCTTTTAATGATGGTGACTGAATCTTGACAAATTGTGCTATGGAGATTGGACAAACGATCGCTTACTACTGCTAATTCTTGCTGCATTTGGTAAGTGGAAATAATCGTTTGCTCAATTGCCCATGTACACTCTAGTCGGCGTAGTATTCCTGGTGCAGAGACTTCTTTAAATAAATGAGGGTTACGATAATCAGCTAGAGCATCAAACAATGTATTTCTTATTGCATCTATTTCTGCATTACGACGATTCGTATCCTGGAGATTAATTGCCGAACGCAAACGATCTATTGCTCCGGCAAAACGTCCATATGCCTGGATTAAAATAGTGCGATGCTGCTCGAATTTAATATTATATGATAGAGATCCAATCTCTTGAATGACATCTATAAAACCATTTTCTATTTTAACATCCAGTTTCTCTACAGCTTTTCTTAACTTTAATATCTGATGGAGATTGACAGCAGATAGAGCAACTCCTGCTGCTACTCCTACTCCAATAACTGCTGTTGTACTTTGCAAAACTCCTACGGTGTTTTTGAGCGATTGTAAGCCTCTTTCTACAGACTGAAATCCCTTATGTATTTGGTACATTTCCAAACCACTAGTAATTAACTGAAAGGGAACTGATAGAGGATTGAGGGGAATTCCTGTATGACTTAAAATTCCGATTGCATGACCAACAAATTGTCCTGTTGTGGCATCTCTAGCTATTGCTTGTGGAATTCCTGAAGACGAAAATACTTGAATATACTTACCTGCGGCAATACCAGATCGAATAGCGGGAGGGAACTCAAACAACATCTTGTTTTTTTTATACAAGCATAGGCATCTCCACCTTACCCACTCGATTAATATATGGCATCCGTATTTACTCGGAATGTTGAATTAATGCTGAAGCTAAGATGTCTTCAGAGACTTTGGATTGTCGATTTTCGACAGTGAAATATTTGTGGTATTTTAATTTAAACTTTGGGCATACTAAGATTCAAAGATATATGTCATGAATATTATTAGCCCCTTCCCATGTCAACTCTCACTTCTCAAACCTCCACAGCATCATATCCAACACTAGAAAAATTTCAACAGCAGATTCAAAACCTCGAATATTTATGTGATCGTCTATCTCAAATTATCAACGAGGATCGAGAAAAACATTCTTTATTAGGGAGTGCGAGGAATAAATTAGATTCGCTCTCTCAATCTCTCAAGTCTCAGGAATTTAGAGTAGCTGTCATCGGAGATTTTAGTCAAGGGAAATCAACCTTGTTAAACGCCTTGATTGGAGAGGAAATTCAACCTACTAGAGCAGTTCCGTGTAGTGCTGCTATCAGCATTTTAACCTATGGTGAGGAACAACGGATAATTTGTCATTACAAGGACGGACATCAAGCAGAAATAAACTTTCAAGAATATCAAAATAAAACTTCTTTGGATAAAAATTTAGCCTTAGAAAGGTTAAGTGAAGGCATAGTTCAAAACCAAGTCAAGGAAATAATTTTTGAACATCCTAAACTAGAGCTATGTAAAAATGGAGTCACAATTATTGATTCTCCAGGTTTAAACGAACATCCAGATCGTACTAGTATTACAGAACAGATCTTAAGAAATATAGATGCAATAATCTTTTTAACTGATGCTCAACGTCCCTTGACAAGATCCGAAAAGGATATACTTGAAGATTTGCAAAAACGTCTAAGCATCAACAATTCTCTAAATGGGGTTGATAACTTATTTATTGTTGTTAACAAATGGGATGCGCTAAAAAAAGACAGCGATCGTCAAGATGTTCGAGAACGAATTCAAAATATATGTTTGGGTGAAAATCCGATTATTTTTGGCAATAATCGAATTCATTTCTTGTCTGCTACTGAGGCTCTAGATGCTATTTCTAGTAATGAAGATAATGAATATTCACAGCAATTTAAAATTTTTACATCTTCACTAGAGAAATTCTTAACTAACGAACGAGGCAATATTAAAATCAGGGAAAGCACTGCCAAACTCGATCAACTCTGCATTGAAGTTATAGATAATCTTAACCAACTATTGCGACAAAATCCGCTTTGTATTTTAGAACTAGAAAAGACACAGACAGAAATTATAGAAAATATAGCCCACATAACTGGTCATCACGGTAAACTTAAAGTCTCAGCTAAAGAAATCGAAGCACGAGTAATTAAGGAGATCGATTTGTCTCTAAATGAATGGAATAAAAATCTCCGTAATCTATTGAATAAATCTTCGGAAAAATGGAATTCAGCATATTTCGTTAAACAAGGGCATGAAAAGCTGGTAAATTATTGTGCTGATCGCTGTCAAAAAGATTTGGATTGGGAATTCCGTAACTGGACTAATTTTAATTTGCATGACAAGATAGTCAAGCCTAACTTGATTAAATTAGATGAGTTAATTAACGATTCGATTACTTCTTTTGAATTTTTATCAATTTCTCACAAAATCAATGATTGGGACACGCCAAATCCCAATTGGACTTTTATTGGTCATAAAGCTATAAAAGCAGATTTTCCTGAAGTTTTATCACGATTTGCTTGGAAATCTGACGAAAAAACTAAGCAGAAAATTATTGATGAAGCTTCTGAAAATTCCCATGTTAAGTTAGAAGAATATAAAAAATATATCATTAAAAATATCGGACAAATTTTCACTGAAAAATTAGCAAAATCAGACAAATTATTTGCTAGTGCTATATCTAAGTGCGATGAGAAATTAAATGTGCTAGAAGAGGATATTCAAAAGAATAAACAAGAACATAGTATATGGATTACTGAGCGAAAGCAACAACTAAATGAGTTAAGGAAAGAGTTGTCCTCGTATACTCTATAATGAGGAGCTACAGCCATGATACTCGTGTGAGAGTCAAGCCGCCATCAGCAATTCTGACATCTTAGGTTTCAGTTCAGATGATGTAACCAACGGATTGTAAACTTCACCTTCATAAGGCTTCTAGAAATAACCATGTGGAGAGATGAATCAAAGAATGCCTCTAAATGAATTTGGTAATATTTCCAAGTTACATCGAGGTATATTTCACCAAATAGTTGTCAGATCTAGCACAAATCCAGGTAGGATGTTTTCACCAGAGAGAGTTGTGGGTGATTGCAAAACTTCGACAACTCGATCGAGCCTGTGGATTTCTACTTGTCGATCGCGGGGATTAATTAGCCAACCCAATTTGACACCATTATCTTGATATTCTTGCATCTTTTTTTGCAAGGTGGCAAGATTGTCGGTACTCGATCGCAATTCAATCAAAAAATCGGGGGCGAGGGGGAGAAATTTATCGGGATCGGGTTTGAGTGCCTCAATCCGCGAGTTCTCGACCCAAGCGGCATCAGGCGATCGATTAGCCCCATTTGGTAGTTTAAACCCAGTAGAAGAATCGAACGCTGTTCCCAACTGGTTTTGACGAGTCCAAATTCCCAGTTGAACGATTAGATCGAAATTTCGTTTCCCACTGCCCCAGCCAGTTGGTGGCATAATTGATAGTTCTCCTGTCGCACTGAGTTCTAAGCGAAGATCTCGATTAGCTTGGCAAAGTTGGTAAAATTGCTCGTCAGTGAGGTGCATCAAACTGACATCTAAAGTTGTTTCCATCGTTCAATTATCCCTCGATCGTGTGCTGTGATTCAGTCGATCGGCGTTTACCCTCCCATCATAATTTTAAGCTAAAAATTTACCACATCTAGCCAAGATCGATGCTCAAACCTAGATCTTGGCAGTAGCTAGAATACATTTAATTAACTCATTTTTAGTCAGTATTTCTTGCTGGTGTAGATACTCAGCAATCATCTCATTTGTCAACTGGTGCTGCTGTTTGTGGCGAAAGACCGAGAGAGTTGTGAGAATACTGAGGAGATCCCGAGATTTGAGTGGAATATAATTACCGCCAATTTCTGGTGATAGTAGTTGGGGTAAACAAGTTGGTAGCTGTGAAACACTGGTCATCAGGTCGCCCGGGCGCAGTAAACACAATCGATCAAGTCCAAAATCCTTGTAGACTAGTAATCGCAGACATGCCTCATTGACAAACATCAAATCTGGCGATGTCAATACGCACACACCCAAATTAACTTGCCGTCCACTGGCAAGACGACAAATAATTTTAAAATCAATTAAGCCCTGATTACGTCTGGCTGGATAAATGCGATCGAGTTGTTCGATGGTGATGTCAGCAATTGTCCGATCAATCAGAAATGATAAACATAACAATAGCCCAGCCGCGATCCTCCCTTTATCGCTGATTGATTGGGATAGCTCTGGTGCCAACACTTGACGTTCAATAGCGAAGGCTGCCATTGTCTGCTTGAAATCTAGGCTGGTCATTTTGATCGGTAATTTGGGGTGAGGGCAAAAATCAAAGCAAAAATCTTTAGACTATTAGATACTGGATTATAATTACACGTAGGTCAGATGACAGAATCAAAATCGGCACAAGAATTATTTCAGGCTGCTTACGAAAATCGTTACACTTGGGACAGTAACTTCCCTGGGTATACTGCCGCAGTCGAACTCAAACAGGGTAATGAAATCTTCACCGGCACCATCACCGTCAAACCCAACTTGAGTGCAGAGGTTGTTGGTATTGAGGATGAAGCAGCGCGAAATTCGATTCTCGGACAACTGCGGGAAGTTGCCATTCACCGCGTCCGCCGCACATTTGCCGAGACTCACAGCAAAAATACCTTCCGCTACGGTGAGACAGATGCTACAGGTGCGGTAGAAATCCTGCTGGGCGGTAAATCTGAGGGAGATCGGTATAAAGTTCGTAATAATGAAGTTTGTCATGTCCATCGACATATTCATGGAACTCTGGTGACGATCGATACCTTTAGCAGTCATGATACTGGGGCTGGTTATCTTTCCCATCGTTATGACTCAGTGTATGCTGATCCCGCAACTGGAGCAATCACTAGCCCCAAAATTGTCTTTGAAGACAACTACCAAAAAGTAGGTGATTATCAACTCCTGCGTCAACGGATCATTCAAGCTGAAGCAAATGGTCAACCGACAACTGAGTTTAACTTTACGAACATCGAGTTATTGCCCGTAGCTGTTGCTGCCGCCGCTGTGGTAGCTTAGTAGAAATCGATCGCGTTGTTAGGGTTAATTACTCTTGGAGCAGCAATTAGCTCTAACAAGGCGATCTTCACGACCAAGATTGGCTTACAGGAGTGTTCTCAAAGATGCTGGCACATATATTAGCTGTCTTAGTGGGTACGGGTAGCGTTGGTTTGTACGTCGCCGCCTTCTTTTTGCCCGAAATCCATCGCAAACATGACTTTATCTGGAGTGGAGTTGGTTTTTTTTACGCCCTCGCGCTGTGGATTTACGCCCGTCAGATTACTGGTGGTATTTTAGTGGGACAAACGGCTAGTGTCGCCCTCTTAGGCTGGTTTGCTTGGCAAACGTTGCAACTCCGCCGTCAATTAGTCCCAGCAAATCAACAAACCCCCATTCCCACTACCACCCAAATTCAACAGCAGTTAGGTTTAAAACCAACAGGTGGCAAACAATCTCAACCGAAAGCTAAAGTACCCACTAATCCCAAGTCCTCAACCACAACTGTTTCGACCCCTGCACCAGTTAAGTCCCCGACACCAGCCCCGGCTATTGAGATAGCCACTCCACCACAGCGGCAAGCAACCCCAGCGAAGACAAATATGCCGACAGTCACACCACTTGCTGCCGAACCTATTCAAGCTCCATCAGGATTACCAGTCGTTAATCAAGCTGCAAAGCAGACACATCAAGCAACCGTTCCCAGTCAAGCAGATGTGCCTACAGTTAGAGCAACACAAACTCAGCCCAACGTAACTCCACCTACCACTACCGAGCCGGATGAAGCCTGGATCGAATTAACAGTTAAACCGACCTCACCCCCGGCAAAACCACTCGGACAAGCAGTTAAACCACCGACGATCGAATCTACGCCCCACATGCCAACTAGCCCCACTGAACCCGGCTCCAATGACCAAACTTAAACCTCGAAAAAAGTTAGGTTTTCTTGAATGAATGTCATCCAAATACCTGCTTGGTTAGTTGTGATGTTTTCTCCAAGTAAAGTAGAAGGTAGTACCTTTACCAATCTCGGATTCTAACCGCAGGGTCTCGCCCTGATCTTCAATAATTTTCTTGACAATTGCGAGTCCAATCCCCGTACTATCCGATCGATTTTGAGGATTCACCGCCTGGAAAATGACAAAAATTCGATCATGCTGCTCTGGTGCGATCCCGACACCATCATCGGCGACGCTAAATTCGTACAGATCCTCTAGCTCTCGCACAGCAATATGAATCGAGCCATCAGATCTGTCATGATGCTTAATCCCATTACCGATCAGATTGGCAAATACCTGGAACAATTGGAAACGGTTGGCGGTAACGATTGGCATTGGCGCAATCTCGATGCAGAATGTCGGTGGTGGCGAGAGCGAATCGATCACCTCAGCCAGCAATCGAGCTACTTCAACAGACTCACTCGGTTCGTCAGTTTGCGCGCTCAGAGCATAGTCGAGTAGTCCATCAATCGTGCAGGACATCCGCTTTACTCGGCTCCGTAACAGTGTCATTTGCGCTTGAGTGCCGACTGTGAGCGCATCTTCCAAATCTTCTTCGATCCACTCAGAGAGATTGGCAATTGCCCGGAGGGGTGCTTTGAGATCGTGGGAGACGATCTGTACAAAGCTACGTAGCTCTTGATTGCGATTTTCCAGAGCGGCTTGGGCGTGTTCGCGCTCTTGTTCTGCGACGATCCGTTCGCTCTGCAATTGTCGCCGCAAGCGGGCATTCTCGATCGCATTGCGTACGGTTGATACCAATAGCTCTGGTGAAAATTTGTGCTTGGGCAAATAATCTTGGGCACCTAGTTTCATCGCTCGCACCGCGATACTTTCGTCACCATGCCCCGTCATCATCACCACGGGTGGATTAGTAATATTACTTCGATCCGCTAGTGTCTCCAGAAATCTCAACCCATCTCCATCGGGGAGTAGATAATCAAGTAAAATAGCATCAATCGATCGGGTCTGGCACAATTCCAGTGCCTCTGCCAGTGATTCCGCTTCTAGTAGATCGTAATCACAACTGCCATCGGTCAGCAGGCAATTTCGATACAGTTCTCGACTTTCCATCACATCTTCAACGATGAGTAGAGTGAAAGCGGGAAGGTTCATAGGATTTACCATTAGTAGTATACTGTGACAATTGATCGGTCTAATATAATCGGTCTAATCAATCGTCACAATAATTAAGAGCGTTTGCTTCATGCAATCCATCAATGTGCTGTCAATTCATAGTGTGGACTTGAGTCTGTGAGTAATTTCATCAGCGACGATTGCTAATACCATTAGTCGTATGTTCACTTATTTCACCTAGTAACTACAAATACTAAACTACAAATGTGAGGATCTTGTGAGGATAATATATTCAATAATTTATTAATTTAGAGAAATTATAATTTCAGTTTGTATTTTACAACTCTTCAATGAATGTATCAATTGATAAAATGATCCTAATCTCGATCGCTGTTATTTATTGATTCCATCGTATTTATTTGGATCAATCGACTCGATCTCTATTATTAAAGGTACACGAGATTTCTATCTTCGGTTCGATCAATATTAGGTAAATTTAATCGATCGGCACCAACAAGATCCGATCACCGATATCAAATTATCTCTTCGCTGCCTAGCAATAAAATGAGAGTAGCGATACAAGCAAAGAAAGCACCAACAGCAAAGGTAAAACCAGAACCGACCCCTTGCCAGCATAGCCCAGCGAGGAGATTGGCAACTAAGAGCGTAATGCCGATTGTCACGTTGAATAGACTTAAGGCGGTGCCACGTCTTTCTGGCTCTACAGCCCGATCTACCAGGTCGATCAGTAAACCTTGGATCATCGCTAAATGAAGTCCATACAGGCCAAATAAGCACCAAATCTGGATATTACTGTGGGCAACAGCCAGCCCGAAATAAATAATTGCGTGGAGCAGAAATCCAGCTAGTAGAAGTCGAACTTTGAGATCGCGATCTTCGATCGAACTCAATGGATATAATGCCAAAGCATAAACCAAGCTCATAATGACTAAACCTACAGGGATAAACGCAGGTAAAATACCCAGTTCGACCGATCGCAACAACAGAAAAGCATCACTGGAGTTGCCTAAATTAAAGAAAATTGCGACGACTAATAACAGCCAAAATTCTTCGCCCAACCAGAGCAAATCTCGCCAATAAATAGGACTATAACTCGCCTGGGAGGGATCGGGAGATTGGGGAGATCGATCGTAAAATTCGTCACCACCAGCTAGTAATCCAGTCATTTCAGCGGGCATCATCAAGATTTTTTTCTGCTGTTGAACTGGTTTGACGGCAATAATTAATAGAGCTAATGCCATACAACTGGGAATCGCCGCGCCAGAGAGAATTAATCGAAAGTTATCTTTCGAGAAGAATAACATGATGCCGGCGATTGTCGAACCAACACAAGCTCCCGCGATTAATAGGGATTGGCGCAAGCGATATGCTTCGCTGCGCATATCCTCGGAAGTCACATTTGCCATCAAGGCTTTGCGGGGTGCAACACTGATTCCTTGACCCAACCTGTCGCCAAACTGTGTCGCAATCACCCATAATGGACTAGCCGCGATCGCCAGCAGTGGTCGCATCGCGGTCGAAATGCCATAGCCAATCACCGCTAGCCCCTTTTGCATGCCTAGAAAGTCACTCAAACCACCAGAAAATGCCCGTGAGATGGCAATTGTTGCTGCGGATACACCTTCGATCGCGCCAATTGTCAAAGCTCCACCAGCTAGGCTCGATAGCACAAAGATTGGTAAAACTGCATGAATCATTTCCGCACTAATATCTGCCAACAGGCTTGCAATACTTAGAATCCAAACATGGCGTGGCAGCCGAATGAGTCTCATAAATTAGGGTTGAGAAGTAAATGATCGATCGAGGGTGGGATTCGGGATTGAATTAATAATTATTAATTAATGAGAAAAGGAGAAAAGAGACAACATTATCGCCATATTAATTTTCCTTTTCCCGTCAGTCAATTGACTATGGTTGGGGTTTAATTTTCCCTTCCTTAATTAAGGCTTCATAAACTAAAGCGGCAGCATCAGCGCGGGTGGCATTTTGAACCGGTTTAAGTTGGTTAGCGGCTTCGTCTTTAATTACCAGTCCAGATTCAACTGCTGCCGCCATTTTTCCCCGTGCATATTTAGGCATTTGGGTCGCATCTACAAATTTACTCAAGACCACATCTTGGTTTGCCGGAGCCGGTAAGTTCAATCCTTTCGCCAGGGAAATCTGTAACTGATAGCGGGGAATCGGTTGATTCGGTGCGAATTTAGTTGGTGAATAGCCAGTCATAAATCCTCGCTGTACCGATCCGGCTACTGCTTCTTTACGCGGATAGTCAGCAGGGATATCCTTGAAGTCAGATACTGTGGCAGTAGCTGGTTTATCAGCAAATGCTCGATCGAGCATTTTGGCATATTCACCTCTGGTAATTGGTTTAGTCGGATCGAATTTACCCGATCCAAAATCATCCAAGATGCCCCGTTTACCTAATTCGCCAATATAGGCTGCGCCCCAAAACTGTTGGGGGACATCGGTAAATACTGGTGCCGAGACAATGGGTAGGGGTGCGGCGAGTGGAACGGTGGGAGCCGTTACCTGAGTTTTGGTGGTAGTGGTAGTTGTTTTGGTTTCTTCTTCCTCCAGCTTCATCTGTGGAGTGACGGGCGCAACCGGGGTAGTTATGGTGGGCTGTGTCTGCGGATTGCCACGTTCTCTCTCAGCAATATTAGCGATCGTCCGCCGTTCTTGTCCACTATTTGCCGTGTTATCACCGAGTAATCCACGATTCTTTGTATCTCCATTGAGAGTTCCAGTGCCACCGGAGAGTAAATTCAATGGACTATTCTTTTGACCGATTCCCCAGAAAAATACTGTACCGATTCCTGCCATAGCCACGATAATCGCGATTAATTCGTCAGCAGTCAACCGTCGGCGACGATTGGGATTAGGAGTAGGAGTAGGTGAATTCGTCATGGTTGTTAGTTAGGATGAGGGTTTGGACAGTTATATAGAGTTGGTTAGCCCATCCCGCCTCAATTACTTAATTGTTGGGCTTTGGGATCGATCGAGATCGCTGTTTGAGTGGGCTAATTTAATCACAGGAAGAGCGCAATAAATCCCGATCGACCTAACCTAAATGGATCTGTTTGACGATCGAGCTTTGGTCTGATTTTAGATAGGATTATCGCATCATTCGTCGTTAGTTACAAAAATATTCAGTGTTTGGTACTAGGTGAGGGCTAATCAATCATCCATTTCACTTGATTCAAAACTGTTTGAATCTCTGCTTGGACAGACGATTCGGATTGATTAGCATCGATGCGGACAATCCGATCTGGATAGCTATTTGCTAATTCTTGATATCCCTGCTGTACTCGTTGATGAAAGTCTAGATTTGCCCGTTCCATCCGATCGAGTTTTCCGCGCCCAGATACACGTTGTAAACCGATCGAGACATCTAAATCGAGCCAGATGGTCAGGTCGCTGTGCAATCCGCCTGTAGCTAGCTGATTAACCTGGTGGATCTCTGCTAAATCAAAGCCCCGACCATAACCTTGATAAGCAATCGTCGAGTCAGTAAACCTGTCGCACAAAATCAGATTACCAACAGCTAGATGTGGCTCGATCGTAGTGGCAATATGTTCAGCGCGATCAGCAGCATATAACAATAATTCTGTTCGATGATCCACACAAACATTGCTATCATTCAGTAAGAGTTGACGAATCTGTTGACCTAACTTTGTACCACCCGGCTCACGGGTAGTCACCACCAATCTGTCCTGCCCATAGAGACTCTGAAGCCAAGTCGCTGTCTGTTGAATCTGGGTAGTTTTCCCCGCCCCTTCAACTCCTTCAAAAACGATAAATTTACCCCTCATTTCTCCGCTATTTAGTTGAATTGTGACTATAATTTACCAAGCTGTTTTGGTAATGTATCAAGTTAATTTACAAATTGCTAAACCTTATTTTTTAAAGACTATCTGTGTATGTCTCGCTATGTCTGCCATTTTCTCGCCAAGCATTCACCACAAGCGGTGAGAGCACCAATCAGGCAACTGATGGAGTCTTGCCGCTTGGAGATGATCTATGAAATTGAAGATTATATGATGGCACGGGAAATTCCAGGCCAAGTATCATTTTCCAAGTTAGTTACAGCGGAAGTTTTGATCGATATCACTAATGCTACAGAAGAGTCTGTCAGTCTCAGTTTTGTCGTCAAAAACGAGGAGCTACCACTAAATAGCAATAACCATTGTCGTCAAATGTTCGATCTACTGCGCGTCGAGATCGAACGGCAGGATGACTGGCAGCCGATTACTAGTGTACAACCCATCTCTACCAATCCAGCAACTGATTCGGATGCTCTGATGCTCGAACCACTAAAAATTCAAGATTCAACCGATAACTGATAACTATCAACTGTCCACTATCTACCATTCAGGAGATTGGCTCTCACCTGCATCAAAATTTGTCCGAGATGATTTTGGCCAGTGCGATCAATTCCACACCCCCAGAAGTAGTCTACAGGGGAATCTTCAATGATTTCAGCATCGATCGTCTCTAGTAAGATCTGCTGAATGTCTAAATGGGTACTAAATTTCTGCCACACGCCGCGATACATGACTTCACGTTTGTGCAGATCCCAACTAATGTGTGATTGATATGCTGGATTCCGACCGATTTTTGCCGCAAGTTCGGGGGAAGCGGCTGATTGAATCTCCGCCATCAAATATTCCAACTCCGTCCCCAAAAATTTGTGCGCTTGATAGTAGTGTTCGACGGTTGCCCATTTTTCGCCCGCTAGTTCAATGGCATGTGGTGAAAAGTTAGAAAAACAACCGTAAGGCGCGTCAACTTTATAGAAGTAAATCTGACTGGGTGAAGGGGGATAATAAACTGTGTGCTGAAATCTGGTCATCGATCGATCGATCTTCTCACGTAGAATACCCAACACCCCATCATACCTAATCCTCATGCCCTCAATCCATTGCCTTAATCGCCAGTTTGACGACATCCACGCAATTATTTTTGATAAAGATGGTACCCTCGAAGACTCAGGCGACTATCTCCGCAATCTCGCCCAAAAACGAGCGCGGTTAGTTGATGCCCAAATTCCTGGTGTCGGCGAACCACTCCTGATGGCATTTGGGGTGAACGATCATCTTTTAGATCCAGCCGGATTACAGGCGGTAGGGAGTCGGTATGAGAATGAAATTGCCGCAGCGGCTTATATCGCTGAAACTGGACGCGGCTGGAGTGCCGCGATGGATATTGTCAAGCGGGCATTTGCCGAAGCGGATCGAGTGATGGAGTCTAGTGTCGCGACAATGTTTCCTGGCTGTCGGGAATCGATCGCATCTTATACCAGTCAAGGTGTTAAATTAGCGATCCTCTCGGCGGCAACTACCGATCAAGTGATCAAATTTGCTGAGTATCACCAAATCCAAACTCATTTTCAGGTGCTTTTGGGTTCCGACGGTGAGTTCGCCAAACCAGATCCCCGGTTATTTATCTCCACTTGTCAGCAGTTGGGGGTAAATCCGGCTCAAACCTTAATGGTTGGCGATAGTATGTGGGATATGGAAATGGCTCGTCAAGGGGGTGCAGCCGGCTGTATCGGCATCTCCTGGCATCAATCTAGGCAATCCTTTCCAGCGGCAGATGTGATGATCGCTAATTTGGCTGCGTTGCGCGTGGGAGGGCAGCAATGATATCTTAGCGATCTTTCAGCTAAATTCAGCCAACTCCAACCAGCGTTCTGTGGTGGTGTCGATCGACTGATTTACCTGTTCGAGTTCGGCGGTTAATTTCTGAAGTTGGCTATAATCAGCAGTGGCTGAATCAGCTAATTGATGTTCAAGCTTAGTTTTGTCACTTTCTAGTTGAGCGATCGTGGCTTCGAGTTTGGTAAATTCTCGTTGTTCCCAAGTTGATAATCGCCGCTTTTTCGGTTCTGGTTTTGGCAGTTCTACAGTGGCGACTGGTGCTGATTTGGCAACTGGATTATTCTTGGCAGCTAATTTATCTGCTGTGGCTTCGGCTTGTTTATAGTCTAGATAAACCGAGTAATTTCCGGGATATTCGCGGATTTTTCCTTCAGCTTCTAAGGCAAAGATTTTCTCAACAGTACGATCGAGAAAATATCGATCGTGGGAAACTACAATTACACAGCCATTAAACTCGGATAAATACTCTTCTAACACTGAGAGTGTCTGCACATCTAGATCGTTTGTCGGTTCATCTAAAATCAAGACATTCGGCATACTCATCAGCACCCGTAGTAAAAATAACCGTCGTTTTTCACCACCGGACAGTTTATTAATTGGCGTATATTGTTGGTTGGGTGTAAATAGAAACCGTTCGAGCATTTGAGATGCGCTAATTTGGCTACCATCGGCGACTTTGACATATTCACCAACTTCCTTGATATAATCGATCGCTCGAAGTTGTTCGCTGCCTGCTTCGAGGAGATCTTCGGAGTGTTGATCGAAGTAGCCAATGTGAATGGTGGTACCGATATCTACCGTACCTTGGTCCGGTGCTAGTCTGCCCGTGCAGATGTCCATTAATGTCGATTTACCAGCCCCATTTTCGCCGATGATCCCAATGCGATCATTTGGCGAAAATTCATAGGTAAAATCGCTAATTAACTGGCGATCTCCATAACTTTTAGATACACCGACAACCTCAATTACTTTTTTGCCAATTCTCCGTGTCGGTGTCGAAATATCTACCTTACCAGTTGTCTGTTTAAATTCTTTTGTTTGGAGATCTTCTGCTCGTCCGATTCGCGCTTTTTGCTTAGTACTTCGAGCCTTTGCTCCACGCTGTAACCAAGCTAGTTCGCGACGGAGGAGTCCAGCATGTTTTTTCTGGGTGCTGACGGCTGATTCTTCAGCAAGGGCTTTCTTTTCTAGATAATAAGAATAGTTGCCACTATAAGTATACAGATCGCCCCGATCGATTTCAATAATGCGATTAGTGACTTTATCCAAGAAATAGCGATCGTGGGTAATTAATAAAATTGCCCCTCGATATCGACTCAAGTAGTCTTGTAACCATTCTACCGACAGTGCATCTAAATGGTTTGTTGGTTCATCCATCAGTAGTGCATCTGGCTCAGATAATAACGCCGCAGCAAGGGCAATTCGTTTCCGATATCCTCCCGATAAATCGCCTACCTTTGCCTCAAAATCAACAATTCCCAATTTGGTCAGAATAATCTTCGCCTTAGTTTCTAATTCCCAGGCATTCACTGCATCCATTCGTTGCATCACAGTGGATAATTTACCCAATAATTCAGGCGAGTCATGGTTGCCAGGATGGGCTAATTTTTCAGAAATCTGTTCATAATCGCGGACTAATTGCATCTGTTCGCCACTATCGGCAAATACCTGCTCTAATACAGTCCGATTGCCATCCATTTCTGGTTGTTGCGGCAGATAAATCGTCGTTACGCCAGGATTAAGTAAAAGTTGTCCACCATCGATCGGTTCTAATCCGGCAATCATCTTAAGCAAGGTTGATTTTCCCGATCCATTCATCCCGATTAAACCAACTTTATCCGCAGCATCTAAGCTAAACGAACCATCTTTGAGAATCTCTTTGATTCCAAAGTCTTTTTTAACTGATTGCAGCGTGAAAATAGTCATAATTGAGTCTTAAGAAAAGGGGAAAAGAAATTCGATGTGCGACAAGAGAGCGCACCAAGGAGAGGAAAAGAGTGGGATAATTATTATTGTATGTCGATCGAGGCTGTTGTTACAATGCACGCACTTAACCCTCACTATTGCATGATTGTCGATCCATAGGCGCGAGAAATTATGGTTTTAAGGTTGACAGCAGAAGGCTATCAACAGCAAATTTATAGTGCATAGATAATATAGTTTTAAATTCTCAAAAGTTAACACTCACAACTTCCGCATCAGGATTACAGATCTGTTTGTTGGATCTGACCAAGATTATCTTGGTTTTTGCTTCGGGCGATCGATTAAGCGATCGCCACTCCAGCATTTTGGACTGGGATTCTTTGACTTGAGATCTAATTCATCCCAGTTAATGTTTATCTGTGTAATCCCAGCCAAACTATTGTCATAAATCCACTCAGCACCGCGATTTTTAGTTAATAAGCGGAGACATCCATGGGAAGCGGGATAGGGTGGAACTGTATAGGCATGAAAGGCAATTTCTCGCTCCCAATGAAACCAAGTAACAAATTTCGCTTGTGGATATTTCGTCAGAGCGCAATTGTAACCTTGGACTAAATAAGTCGGTGGAGACTGGGGCGTACAGTGGGAACTGGGCTTTTGACTTTGAGGAATCGATCTACAATCTAGCGCACAATTCCCCGCGCCGGGAGAGGCGTTAAATTGAATTGGCAGAGTTTCGATGCTTAAATTGCCGTTAGCCCAGTTGAGAGTAACGGTACTGTAGGTATTGCTATGCAGATCGACTTGAATATCTCTGATGTAAGTGCCAGCAGTGTCTCCAGTAAAGCCGCTACTGCGCTGACTGGCACTCTGTTTACGATCGCAGAATCCCCACTGAGAACCCTGAGTGACACGCGGTTTTTTTACTGGCGGCGCGGGCGATGGGGTTGGTTGCGTTTCGGGTAATGGAATAGGTTCTGATGTTTGAGCTAGTAGGAGGGAGCCAAACATCTGTGAGACACTGACGATCGCTATTAACCAGATCGGTATCGCTTTAAAAATCGATAGTTTTTTCACAATTTCACTTACAGCACTTCCGGTGAGTGGTCAATCGAGCTAAAAGTTGTGATATTAAGATCATAGTGCCTATTCCTGAATTTAGGATTTAAATTAAAAATGTTGGATCGAGAAGGAATTAAAAAATATGTAATCTTATACAAAGATATCCTCAGCAAACGTCGAATTGTTGTTACCAATGAAGATCTCGATAATATTTATCATTTAATATTGCTGACTTTCGATCTTGACGATCTATATGACTCAATCGATCTTTCTTGTGATTCTCTTTCTGCTGAGGCAGACGCTGCGTGTTGGCGGAGCTTCTCCCCCAGGCAAACAGCGACACTACGGCAACGAGCCAACTCAGAAAAAATTAGGCAAGCGATGATTTCATTAATGCCAGATTGTCAGCCGATCGCCTTAAATTCGATCGATCTGGTGTTCGCGGCAATGGAAGAGGAATCCCATGCCGATCTGAGCGCATCTCTGGCTCGTTACTTGAGTGTCTGTGGTAAAAGTATCGGTGCTCGACTGATTACAGGCTATTTGGCTAGCAAAAACCAGGTCGGATTAAATATTTGGTTATCACAGCCGATCGTTAAATTAAATAATGACATCGATGATATTATCCGGTTAGCAAATGATTATTTAGATATAACAGTTGACGTAAAACGGATCTCTGAAGAAGTAGCTCAAATCAAAGCCATGAATTTCTTCCGCTGCAAGTTCGAATTTAAGGCTTATTTATATTACAGGTATCTTTTTCACAAAATCCGCTATTACGTTTATTCGATCTGGTTTGGATGTGTGAATATCTTTTCACAACATCAAGATTATTTAGTGGCGATCGAATGTATTGAGTCAGTACTCGATTTTGGTGTCAAAGCTTATCTTGCCGATAAAAAGTCATTTCGATCACCAGAGTAGGGAATCTCGCAGTAAAGATGAGGCGGATGCTAGTTAATTTCAGACCAGGGTGATGATAACTGTGTTTCTACTTCCGCGTTCTCTGGCTCTGAAGTTACCTGTTTGGGCAGATCGGAGATCTCTTTGCTGACTCGCCAGGAAGAATGCGTCCCAATCTTGCCAACTTTGACAAATTTCCAACATCCCCGCACAAAAGAATGATGACCTGATTCGCAATGTGGCTTAATGCCAATGAGTTGTTCTACTTCCTCACTAGAAATAATCCAGCCATGACGATCGACCTGTTCCAAAATGGGTAAATACCAGAGTGGATTAGGTGGAGTTGAATGCTTGCTTAACAATCCTTCTATCTGTGCCAACCGACTAGAGATATTTGCCAATAACTCCTCAATCTGGTTGTTAGGTGGTGCAGATCTTGTGATGGGGGCGGCGACTTCCATGCTCGATTCAATCGGGTGCCGATTGTTTACTGTCGCTACTCCTGGATCGATCGGGGCATCGATCTGGCGATGAATTGGCGGCGACGATTTTGGGGTTGGATCTGCTGCGACAAATTGCCCTTGATCGGGATGTAGGTTACTTGCCGCGATCGAGGCATCGCTATGACCGTTGGCTGGGTGTAATTCTGAATCGATCGATGCACGATCTGGTGGTGGCGACGACATTGGAGATCGCCCGTGTCGCTCGTTGGGCTGTAGCCAGCCTTGATAGATTTCTGCGGCTAGATGTTTGAGATAAATAGCAATATCTTGACTGCCCTGGGCAGCTAATTGAGCGGCGACCTGGTTCATCGTATGAACTAATCCTTCATCGATCAGTTCGGGATGTTGGCTCAATATTGCTGCTTCATCCCCTTTGGCGCATTCGAGTAGAGTTTGAATCAGTTGGAGATAGCTTGGCGATTCTCGTTCCGTTCGCGTTGGCGCAGCGTCTGCGTGCGCAGAGGGGCTATGCCAACGACTTTCAGCAGGGGCTTGCGCTGTATTTTGTTGGAGTATATGATTGAGTTGAAGTGCCCAATAGTGGAGAAATTTGGCAGCAGGAGCATTGCCCTCGGCATTCAGCCTTTCGGCAACTTGTGCCATCACTGTTAAAAGTTCGGCATCGATTAAATCTTGATGTTGCTGAAGTAGCAACCACTCTTCGCCTTTAGCACATTGCAATAAGGCTTCGATCAGACTGACATACGCATTGAGGTGACGTGTATCCATTGTTTTAAACTAGTGAATGGTGAATAGTGGGTAAATACGGGTATCAAGGGTGCATTTGGCTCCTGTTTGATGTGCGGCTAAACTAGGGCTTCTGCCGTTTTTGTGGATTTCCACACCGATTGCTTTGTCAGCAACTCGACGACATCCATCCCGTTACCAATTACACCAGGGACGCTGGGATAGCCAGCACTAGCTCCCACCAGAAATAAGTTGGGTAATTCAGTGCTGTATCCTAGTCGATGGTTACCGACTTGTTTGGGCACCAATTTAGCACCATAGATGTTGCCTTGTGGTTGTCCGAGGTAATGTTCACTAGTCGTGGGCGTACCGGATACTTTCAGCCGAGTATACTTATCCACATCAGGAATCAGATCGCGGACGCTGACCATAATTTGCTGGTAGACTTCGCGTTTTTTCGCTTTGTATGCCTTGGGATCGGTGGTGTGGAGAGATTCAAACTGTTCGTAAGGACAGACTGTAGCAATTTCTAAAACGTGATGCCCCTCGGGAGCCATGCCAGGTTCGGATGATTTGAGCGTCGGACAGGACAAGAAAATCCAAGGATGGTCGAGGTTGCCTGCTAACTGCTGCTGATACTCTTGATTTAAGTCGCCCGTCGGATAGTACCAAACATTCCAGTTACCGATCCCATAATTCTGTGGTTGGAAGCGACTGTCTAAGCCCAGGTAAATATTGAAGGCACTGCAAGAATATTCATAACCGGTGAGTCGTTGATATTCCTGTGGACTCAAGGCGGTGGAGTTATTCATCAGTTCGACGGTTAGTTTGGGATCTAAGTCGCTGATGTATGCTTTGTCAGCATGATAAGTTTTACCCCCTGCGGTCACATGTTGGACGGAGCCATTGCTGACTTCAATCTGTTCGACTGGTGTGGTGAATTCAACCACCCCACCGCGTGATGTAATTGCTTCGACGATCGTGTCTACTAAGTGTTTGAAGTGATATCGGGGATAGTATGCGCCTTCGGCATAGTCCCACACCAGGGATGTGTGGGTAAGTAGGGCAATTTCCTCGGGTGGCAGTGCATAATCACCACTTTGTCCGGCTAATACTGCTTGTAGTTTGGGCGATAGTCCTACATAGTCATATAGGTCTTGCAGCGTCCAATGCTGTTTCAAAAATAGGTTCCAATATTTGGGCAGTTTCAACCAATCCGACCATTTGCGATCAAACCAATGTATCTCCCGCACGATGTTATGCAGATCTTGATGGAGGTCGCTAATCTCATCACAGTAGCTATTGATGGCAGCAGCTTCGCCAGGGAATGTTGCCAGCAAACGAGTCCGCAAGTTTTCCCAGCCCAGGGGAATTTTGAAATCTACATCTGCCGTAATTACACGATCGATACAATCTGGATCGAGGCGATTGAAGGGTACCTCGCGATCGATATAGCTCAGAAACCGCTCGATCGTTTGTCCGGCTCCGCATTGGGAGATGTAATGTACGTCGGCACAAAAGCGATAGTCACCATAATCGAAGGTGTGGCAACAGCCACCAGGCAGGTAGTGTTTTTCTAATACGGCAACTCGGTACCCCTGCCTAGTCAAACAGGCAGCGGCAGACAGCCCACCTAATCCGGCTCCCAAAATTACATAGTCAAAGCTTTCCATCACAGCCCTCCTTCGCAATCTCATTTCCTTAACAGTAGACAAACAAGTTGAGGAAGTTGTGAAGAAGATGGCAAACCAGTCACAATCTTTACTTCACTCTCCCACGAACAATCGAGAAGATGCACCCGGGGAAATCTTGTGGATCGCGCTCGAATCTGCTGAACGATTTGCTAGGACAACATCAGATCGATTTTACGCTGATGTTGTGATTGGAGTAACATCGTGTTGAGTTGATCTAAAAGATCGATAAATATCAATATTTGTGAAAAATACTACTGAAGATTGGTAAAGTCGTCGCTAGGTCAATTAGATTGAATCTTGTCCGCCTAAAATACCCGATCTGGGGTGTTATACAGATAATTGTTGGGCTAATAAATAGTTATACAGCTAAGATCAAGCATTCTGGTATGTGGTAGGTGACATGATCAAAAATGTAAAATCGCAGCAAGAAGTACTGGAATTAGCTCATAAGAACGGTTTAGCAATCGAGGCAAGTACCATTCAATTCAATGAATCGGGTCTTGATTTTCAAGTCGTGTTAGCAACGGACGTAGATGGAACACGCTGGATTTTACGTCTTCCTCGGCGAGAGGATGTTCTGCCATTAATAGATCAGGAAAGACGAACCCTGGAACTGATTGCTCCGCTTCTCAGTGTAGAAGTGCCACACTGGAAGATTTGCACTGATGAACTGATTGCTTATCGAGCATTAAACGGCATACCAGCGGGCACGATCGATCCAGAAGCAAAAGCTTATGTGTGGGAGATTGACCTAGCAAACGTACCCGATCAATTTCATGAATCGTTGGCAAGGGGAATCGTTTCGTTGCATCAAGTTAGCGTTGAGAAAGCACAAGCAGTGGGTCTTCCTGTGAAAACTGCTGAAGAAGTTCGTGTTGAGATGAATCGTAGAATGGATGCAGTCAAGAACGAATTTGGTGTGGGTCGGACATTATGGGAACGCTGGCAGTCCTGGCTTCATAATGATGAAACTTGGATGCGAGAAACGGTTTTAACTCATGGTGATTTACATGCAGGTCACATTCTGATCAATACACAAGCGCAAGTGACCGGATTGATCGATTGGACTGAGGCATCTGTCGCTGACCCAGCGAGAGACTTTATTGCTCATTACCGCACATTTGGTCAAAACGCTCTCAATAAATTGATTTCGGCATATGCAGCGGCAGGTGGACGCACGTGGTCGAGGATGGCAGAGCATGTGATGGAAATGAACGCTACTTTTGCGATAGAAATTGCGGAATTTGCGTTAAAGTCGGGTTTGGATGAGTACAGACAAATGGCGATGCAGTCTCTTTGTGTGAGTGAATCAGCGAGTGGGAATCGTCCGAATTAGATCGATAAATTTATATTTATTAATATTATTAATAACTCTGTCGTCGTTTAAGAATAACCATATGTTGCCCGACGACTGGACTGCGGGCGATCGAGTGCCCCTGGGCATCTTGGAGTTCTAGTTTGCTGAAATGGTTGGCTTTAGCCTGGAGCCACATCCGATCGGTAACTAGATCTTGTTGGGCATCACCGATCAAATACCACACTGGATTGAGCCTGACGATCGCTCGATCACGGGGAAAATCGACCTGTAAGGTTTGAATAATATCATCTGGGTACTGACTAGTGATATCGTTTAATTGCGTCTGAATAGCATCAATAAACGCCTGTTCGGGGCTGGTGATCAGATCATCGATCTCTGTAATATTTTTTGGGTTGGGTTGGGCGGAAATTGGCGCAGTTGGATTCGTGACGATTGCTGACGGTGTTTTGGTTGCTAAGACTCCATCGATAAACCAGATGACTACCGTGAGGAAGATTACTACAACCCCTGTCAAGAGTGCATCAGAAAGCTGGCGAACTGGAGCGGGGAGAATGCGACGAAACTGCTCTAGGATCCCACTCCAGAAGCCAAGCGATTGCTCTATCCACCGTGGTGTGGATTTAGCAGGATCAGCACGCTTGTGACTAGACACTGCTTTAGACGGATCATCCTGCCAAGTACGATCATGAGGTGGTGTCGCCAGGTTTTTACCGCGCCGAGCTTCCTGTGTGTTGCTATTTTTGACAGTGGCAGCGGGTAAAGCTTCGTCCCAATCTTCCAGATCGGGAACAGTGGTTGGATTCGGCGGTTTTGCCGCTACAATCGGTTGTGGATAGACGATCTCATTGGGATTGTCTAATGCTTCAACATCATCCCAATTAGTCTCCTCATCATCATCCTCGAATCTACCAGTGATGGGAAACTCATCAAATTCGATGTCTGCTGGTGATGGGGTGCTGCTCTCTCGGAAATTTGGGGGAGAGACGACAGTTTGGTTCTTTTTTCCAAACCGCCCAAACAATCCTTGCATCAGTTTACCTGTCCTCGATCGGGGTGTCATCATTTTAATTCATAATCGATCGTATTGAATTCGTAATTACCCCACCCACAAAGGCGGTAGCTATGTTTAGATACTTTGAATAATTCCCATTTTCACGGGTACAATCTAAAACAATTATCAGTGATTCCGGCAGGGGATGAAAACCTGTTGCGAGTAGGAGCACCATAACTCTAATTTATCATCTTTGCTAGGTCAGCTAATACACAAATAACTAAAATTTATGAGTACTAATCGCCGTCAATTCTTAATCACGGCTGGCTTGGCTGGCTTCGGTATGGCTGGAGTTGGCAAGTTACTATCTGATAGTGTCGGTACTTCTCACTCAGTCTCAGCAGTGCCGTTACCCAAGTCAAAATTATTACAGCGGTTTGCAGTGTTAGCGGATACAGGTACGGGGGGTCGGAAGCAGTATGAAGTTGCTCGTGCATTAGTTCGGTACCATCGCCAAAATCCATTTGATACCGTACTCTTGGCGGGAGACAATATCTATACTAATGGAGAGTTTGCAAAAATCGAGTCAGTTTTTAAACTGCCCTATCAGGATTTATTAAGTCGAGGAGTCAAGTTTTATGCTTGTCTAGGCAATCATGATATCCGTGAGGATAATGGCGATCGTCAGGTGCGTTATCCTGAGTTTAATATGCAGGGTAAACGCTATTACACTCATGGCAAGGGCGATGTGCGCTTTTTTGTCCTGGAAACTAATGACCTTTCCAATCCACTTGAGCCTGACACAGCCCAAATCGCTTGGCTCGATCGAGAGTTGACAGCTAGTAAAGCTAAGTGGAAAATCGTCTATGGACATCATCCGGTTTATACAGCAGGTGTCTATCATCATCATCCCCGCACGCCAGTGATGCAACGTCTTGTTGCACCGATTTTGAAAAAACACAATGTCAAATTGTGGATCAATGGTCACGATCATAATTATCAACGATCGAAACCGATCGACGGTACTACTTATCTGACTTGCGGTGGTGGCGGAGCGGGTTTATATCCGATTAAGCATGAAGATCCGTGGCGAGAATTTGCCCAAAGTATTCACAGCTTTGGGATTGTGGAAGTCTATCAAGACCAGCTAATTCTGACTGGAGTTGATAGTTATAGTCAGATTATCGATCAAGGAGTGGTAATGGCATAATAATTAATTATTAAATGGAGATTGCTGATTTAAGGTATGATTTGCCTTTTTGTGCAAATACTGAAATCCCCCCATCCCCCACTCTTTCATACATCGATTCAGCAACGCCATTAAATGCTCTGATAAACTTGACTAGCAGCACGATGAAGTAGTGAATGTCTATAGACTAGACTCGGCATATCTTCAGCATAGCCACCCCCAATTACGCAACCAACTGGATAGCCAGTGGAGACACAAGTATTTAACACTTGTAAGTCGCGTTGAAAAAGTCCCAGATCAGAGAGGGCTAATTTACCTAATCGATCGCTAAGATGGGGATCTACGCCAGCATCATATAAGACTAAATCCGGTCGCACTCGATCGAGTAAATCCGGTAAATACTCCCATAAGGTTTTTAAATACTCATCATCCTCCATCCCTTCCCGCAAGGGAACATCGAGATCGCTGGTTTGTTTAGTTCCCGGAAAATTAACTTCACAATGCATCGAAAAAGTAAAGACGCTGGGATCGTGACGGAAAATCGCCGCTGTACCGTCACCTTGATGGACATCGAGATCGATAATCAGGATTTTTTTGACTAAGCCCAACTGCTGTAATACACGAGCGGCGATCGCTAGATCGTTAAAGATACAAAAACCTGAACCATAGTTGGGGAAAGCATGATGGGTGCCACCTGCTGTATTACAAGCCAACCCATACTCCAACGCTAACTTAGCGGTGAGAATCGAACCACCGAGCGCAATTCGGGTGCGATTGACGAGTGCTGGACTCCAGGGCAAGCCAATCCGCCGTTGCGCTTTGGCATCTAGTGTGCCGGTATAATAAGCCTGAATATAAGCCGGATCGTGGACTAATTCTAGCCACTCCGTCGGCGGTAATTCGGGTGTGAAGACTCGATCGAGTGTGGTGACACCATCGGCTAATAATAGATCGTACAAGAGCCGAAATTTGGCCATCGGAAAGCGATGGGCCTCGGGTAAAGGCGTAACATAGTCGGGATGATAGACAATTGGTACAGACAAAGGATCGATCGACTGCTGAGTGACTGTTCACTATTGTACCGATCGATCGAGTTTAATTAGAAGTTAGAAAGTAGAATAATTTCTCGAATATTTCAGAGGAGAATATTTGCCTTAATTAAGCCTTTAATTACTTTTCCAGTCGGCTTAAATTGCATTTGCTTGATGCCTTTGAGGACGATCTCATCGATTTGGGGATTGCCGCTAGATTTCGCGATCGATCCCTCTTGTACCAACCCATTAGCATCAACTACAATCCGAATCCGCAGCCGATCTTTCCCACCATCGCGATCTTGTAAATCCTGGAGCTTGGGAATTTGACAATACTGGATACACTCCAAACCGCCACCACCTGAGCTAGGTTGACTGGTTGTACCCTGTTGTGGATGATTGCTAGGTGGAGAATTGCCCGATCTATCGCCCTCATCTTTGCCAGAGCCTGAATCTGAAGTATTTTGATTTCCCTGCTTACCGCCTTCGCCCTCGCCGGAATTCGATCGATTAAATCGATCACCATTCCCTGGAGAAAGACTTCTAACGGCTCGATCTCGACTTGGGGGTTCCCCCTGGCGATCGTTAGGATTGCTGTCTTCTGAGGGATTTTTGCCCGTTCTGGATGGATAATTTGGCGGCTGATTATCTTTGGTTTTCTGTGTTAGCGGGGGAGTCCGATGGGAGGTGGTGGTAGGGAGACTGGGGGAAGGCGTAGATTTAGCTGGTATGGGTGATGAATCTGTTTGGGATGGGGGCTTGGAGTTATTGGTAAAACTCTTCCGGGGGAAAGTTGCTGATTTAAAAGGTCGGCGAGCTTTGGGCGGAGCGATGGGGCGTGGGTTTTCAGGGGGAAAGGTTGGATTAACTATTGGTGTTGACAGTGGTTTCGTGATGAGCTTGGCGGGGATTGGTGAAGATTTCGGGGTGGGTTTCGCGATGGGCTTGGCCGGGATTGGTGAAGATTTGGGGGTGGGTTTGGCTGCGATTGGTTTTGGGGGTTTAATTGCGATCGGAATAGGTTTCGAGATAGGTTTGACTGGGGTTGAGATCGGAGTGGGGATCGGCTTGAGTTTGATGGGTGGTGGAGATGGCGGGACTGGCTCGACATCGACAGGTTCCACTAGGGTAATTTCGATCGGCTCATCAATCTCGGCGGATGGTTGCCACCAATACGTAATTCCGGCAATTAATCCGAGATGGAGGATTACAGAACCACCAAAACCAAGGGCAAGAACAGTCTTTAAATTTTGATTTGAGGCTGCTCTTTGTCGATTACCAGGGCTTGATGGTTGCATATCGCCGGAGTCAGGAGTCAATATTGGTCTTGTTCGTTAGATAATTTACGATGTGTCATAACCCTAGAGTCACGATCGATACTAGAAAGTAGCTGAAACACCAGCCCGATAAGTTCTACCTGGACTGTAGATCCGATTAACTTTCTCGTATTGGACATCAGCAAGATTCTCAATATAGAAATTGAGTCCCACATTTTCACTCACAGGTATCCGCGCACTCAGATCCAAATTGAGGAAAGAGGGCACAAAAGCTGTGGTAGTTTGACCTGGATTTGTAAATAGAGCGCGGCGGGTACCACTGTTGTAGCTGGATAACAGATTCACCTCCCAACCGCGATGGGCGTAGCCAATTCCCACCTGGGCGACAGAATAAGGCACTAGAGCCAATTGTAAACCGCGTTCTGTGCCTGACTGAATTTTGGCATCAGTATAGGTGTAGTTAACAAATGCAGACCACTGGGGTAAAAGTTGCTGTTTAAAGCCAATTTCTAAGCCATTGGTTGCCACCTGTCCGATATTTGCCCATTGAGTAACAGTGGGACTAGTAGCTTGAAGACCAAGCCGATTGTCTAAATTGCTGCCAAAGTAGGTGATCGTACCTGTAGATGTAGGACTCAAGGCCAGATCGACACCTGCTGTCCAAGTCGCCCCTGTTTCTGGTCTGAGGTCGGCATTGGGAAACCAACCATGAACGGTATCATAGAGATATAACTGATCCAGTCCAGGATTGCGTTGTGCGCCAGCGACCGAGGCGCGTAGGGCTAGATTGGGGGCAATGTCCCACCGAGAACCGAGGCTGGGATTGAGATAACTGCCAAACTGACTATTAAAATTTTGGCGAAATCCGAAATCGATCGCACTGCGATCTGTTACTTTCCAGGTATCGACGGCAAATAGTGCGGTATTAAAGACACTGCGATTTTCCACCTCATTAAAAGCAATCCGAGCAGGTACTGTGCTAAATGTCGAACCGTTTAGTTGGCGATTTTGGACTTCACCACCCCAACGCAGGGTATTAGTATCAGAGGTTCGCCAGGTATGATCTACTCTCCCACTCACGGCAGTGGTATCTAGTATGCCTGTCCGGCTATTTGCTCCGCTAGGTCCAAAGGTTTCAAAATAATCCTGGTTATAACTGAGGGTAGTATTGAGGATCGAACTTTGGTCAGTGCTGAGTTGAGATCGCCAGTTCAAACCTAAATTGAGTGCATCATGATTTAATCTATCCCGTTGCAAGGGAAATCCAAAGTAAATTAACCCGCGCCGACTGGTAATTTTAATCGCATCAAAATCGAGTTGATTGCGATCGTTAATTGTTGCCGAAATATTACCAGAATAACTGGTGACATCTGTATCAGCGTTTGTAAGTTTGCCTGTCGTTGCATCGCGGTTAGCAGCCCCAACGGGGACAGTATAATTGTTGTCGATTTGATATTTTTCAATGCCGATCCGATAGTTTAATTTACTGTCTCCAGCCGTGTAACTAGCCCGATAATTTTGGCGACCATAAGAGCCTAATTCTGCGCCAGCATTAATTTGTGGGGTACCCTGATAAGATTTGGTGATAATATTTACCACCCCCCCAAAGGCTTCGGAACCATAGATAATATTACTTGCCCCACTGGTTAATTCGATCCGATCGATGACATCAACGGGAATACTATTAAGATCCGTTGCTCCGTGATAAGTACTAATATTAGTACCGATCGAACGACCATTGAGTAGGATAATAAATTGGTTCGTCGATGCCCCTCGATAGTAAGTTCCGGTGTGAATATCTGCCCCATAACCAACATCATTAATGGCAAATCCAGGTAGATTATTCAGGGCATCCGCGACATTTTTTGCCCCTTTTTGCTGGATCTGTGCGCGATCGATAGTATGAATTGGTGCAGATTTTGGGATATCTAATCGCCGTTCGCCAGTGACATCGATCGTCAGTTCTGGTTCTGTGGCTGAAGGGGGGATATCGGTTGGGGGTGGCGGTGCAGAGGGTGTTATTGGTATCGGTGATGAGGGTTCTGGCGGTGTTTGGGTAACTTGTTCCGGTTGAGTTGGTGCTGGTGGAGTCTTGACAGTTGGTTGAGATTTGCGTTTAATTTTTTGGTTGGGGCGTTTCTTTTTCCTAGCGGCAATTAGGAGATTGTCACTAGATTTAATCATACTAATGTTATTAGGTGGAGCCGAGATCGAGTCTGCTGCTTCAGCAATGGTAATCAGGGGAAATGTGGCAAACAATCCACTGGCGGTAATGATTAACCAACTTAATTTTTTGTCCAAAATATGCGCTCCTCAATAATTTTTGGTTGTAAATTCATCGGCTCAATCACTAGAATTGTCCCAAAGAAATGCCAACAACTAGAAGTCGTGGCTAATCAGGCAAAGTCAGCACAGAGCGACTTTGCACCATAAGTAGCGGTTAAAACCGCTGAGTTCATTTGCAAAAGGTGTTTAAAAAATCCAGCTTTCAAATTGTCAGTGAGACTGATGATGGTGATTCATCGGCGATTCAGATGGCTGTCGTTGGCGGGGCCTCTCCCCTGGAGAATCGATCTGAGTTGAATTGAGTTGAATTAAGCTCATATTCACTCGACCAAAACTCACTAATCCCATCGTGGTAATTCCAGCACTAAATAGCCCCATCGAAACCAATCCAATCGAGACTACACCCATCGGCACTAAGCCAATTGAAACTAATCCGTGCGGCATCACACCAATGGAAATTAACCCATGTGGTGAGACCCCAATTGAAAAAATGCCATCATGAGGGGCAATGCCAATGGATAGCAGCTTTGCTTTCTTGGGTCGATTCTCGAAGGGAGATCCAACGGGCACGGGGTCACTAGTCATTTAATTTGATTCAATAGTCTGATTTAAAAGACAGATACCGCACCCAGTTGGAACAAGTCAAATGACAGCACGTAAAACTTCTCACTAACACCGGAGAAAGAAAATGGTCGGCTTATTTCTGCCGCTTAGTACTAGTTAAAATTTAGATGCGTATTAATGTAGTATTTACTTGATGCTGGCTAATGGACAAAGTTGCAAGCCTACAGGAGTATTGATAATTGCCACCTTTTGGCCAAATACTTCGGCACCCCAAAACTCGAACTATCTCCGTCTGGATTTGCCACAAATCGGCGCGAATTAGACTAACAATCGATCTTTTTTGGCAGTACTGTACATTATTCATTTGTTATTTACGTTTAGTTGCAATTCCCAGCTTCACTCCAGGAATCTGTTGCACCGAGTCCATTGCTGCCACAACCGATCCATGTCCCACTTTTTCATCAGCGTTAATTACGACCATTGTTGGTTGGTCTTTAACCATCAAGGATTTAATTTCAGCGACAAGATTAGTTGGATCGATCGATTTACGATTGAGCGAAACAGCCCCTTCAGCGTTAATTGTGATCACGATTTTGGTTTGATCTTGACTTTTCCCAGTACTAGCACTAGGCAGGTTAACCGATAAACCCTCGGTGCGACTTAGACTGAGTGATGTGATAATAAAAAATGTCAATATTGCAAAAATTACATCGATTAATGGCACAACATTAACTTCCGGTGGACGATCTTCAGCTTCATTTATAAATCGCATATTAACTCTTATTACTTGTTCCCTATTACCAAAAAATATGGTTTAAATCATCCCCCTTCTAAGAGGAAATCAATTTCAACTCTCAACTCTCAACTTTCAACTGAATGAACTATTACCTAATCCCCTTTTGCCAGTAGCGGCGATGGATTAATTCTAATTGACCTGTAGATTCTTGAATTTGAGAAATTTGACGTTGATAAAAGCCGCGAAATAGATTGGCACAAACAGAGGCAAGTAATGCCACCACCACACCAGATGCCGTACTAACTAAAGCTTCGGAAATACCGCCAACCACATTAGTGGAACCAGCACCGATATTTTGATCGATTTTGAGTGAAGAAAATGAAGAGATTAGACCAGTAACTGTGCCTAACAATCCCAGTAAAGGGGCAATCCCAATTACCGAATCGAAGAAATTGGTAAAGCGGCGAAAGATCGGCATTTCGGCATAAACTTCACTGTCCATCGCTAATCTAAATTCCTCTGGGGTAGCATCTTTAATCCTGATCGCTGCTAGAAAAATTCTGGCAATCGGTAGATCTTGTTCGCGTTCAAGTCGATCGATGACTAGATGATATTCTCGTTGATACAGATCTAGAACAGTGCGGATCAACAGTTTTTGTCGTTTGACCATTTTTGTCCAAAAATATAGACGCTCGATCGCAAACGCTACAATCAAAATTGAGGCAGCTACAAGTGGGTACATCACCACACCACCATCAGCAAATAACTTAGCCAAGTTCATAGTATAGATTAAACATGAATTAAGAATCAATTAAAAGTCAGTATCAGAATCAAAAACAGTGGTGATAATAATTTGTTTTATTGTTGCTTATCTCTTTTCCAAACTCCTTCTACTTTGTTTCCATCCGCATAAATTAATACTCCTTTCCCTTCTTTTCCACCATTCTTAAATTTTCTGATAAATTGTTCGTCATTTTTGTATTTACGGTAGCCTGACGATTCAGTTTACCACCACTAAATTGTCCTTCACAGCGATTACCCCCTGACACGATTGTACCACGACCGGCAAATCAACCATCTTTAAACTCACTATCATATCGATCGCTCTTGGCATATTTGTAAATTCCTGTATCATTAAATCTACCATTCTTAAAACTACTTTCATAGATATCTTTACTCGCCATTGTTAGCGATCCTTTACCTTTTGGTTTGCCATTGAGATAACTCCCCACGTACACATTGCCATTTTCATCTGTTCTGGTACCCTGTCCGTTAAATTGACCAGCTTTAAATTTACCTTTAATAAGTACTTTTATCGGCAAAAATCATCAGCCCAGAACCATTTGGTTGATTATTTGCGAGTATGGCAGTCTGTTGATCTGGTAGTTTCTTGCGGCATAAAATAGTTTTGCCGCCGGGGGAGAATGATAGTGTGGAGTTGAGCACCCTTCAAACCCCTATTCCCTAACTCTTAACCCGACGAGTTGCCAACTCCGCAGCTAGATGAATCGCGGCTAACATACTCCGTGCATCTGCCACCCCCAAACCCGCAATATCAAAGGCAGTGCCATGATCCGGCGAAGTCCGCACGAACGGCAACCCAATCGTCGTATTAATTGCTCGATCAAATGCCATCAGCTTCACCGGAATCAACCCCTGATCGTGATAGAGAGCTAAATAAGCATCAGCCGTTTGGGGACTGGGAGCAGTGCCAAACCAGGCTTGTCCTGGTTTCACCCACATTGTATCCGGCGGTAATAGCCCCAGTAATTGATACTGTGGATAAATCTGTCGTTGCGTCTTCAGCCAGTCATCTAGCCAGTCCACTTCCTCTCGCCCCAATTGACCCCCTTCACCACTATGGGGATTCAATCCGGCGATCGCGATCGATCCCGATTGTAGCCCGAAGTCATCCCGCAAACACTCAACTAGTAAACCTAGCTTGAGACTGAGTAATTCTGGAGTCAATGCGGTGGGAACTTGCGCCAGGGGAATATGTGTCGTCGCCAGCAGCGTTCGCAATGTCCAACCAGTATGGGGCGAGACAGCCACAAACAACATCCCAAAGCGGTCTCTACCCGCCTTGAGAGCTAGTAATTCAGTTTGTCCAGGGTAATGATGTCCCGCAGCCAACCACGCCGATTTAGCGATGGGAGCAGTGACGATCGCCTGAAATTTTCCGGCTAAGGTAAGATCGATCGCTAAGTCCAGATAGGCAAACCCCGCCGCCCCACTCGCCGCATTTCCTCTGCCGATTTTGACACCAGCACAAATATCTTCAGAAAGCGGCACATCAATTAGATCTAAGTCTGCCGGATGGGCTAACTTGACTGTGGCGGGTACTTGCTGCCGCAACTGCTGATAACTACTCTCTAATAATTGCCGATTGCCAACTATCGTCAAATCGATTCCGGCGAGGCTGGGATCGATCGCCGCTTTGAGCACAACTTCCGTCCCGATCCCCCCCGGATCGCCCAAGGTGATCGCTAATCTAGGTTTACTCATTTTCCTCTGCTCACTACTCCGGTACGCGCGGGTTTTAAACTTAACCGCAATGTACGTTCTAGTCAATCTTATCAACCAGCCCCTACAACTCCTTACCCTCTATCCCCTACTCCCGATAACTGTTACGATAAATTGGGCAGATGCCCGAGATAGGGGATTATATTATCTAACATTTAACGATCGAGGAGTATTTCAGTTATGGCTGGGGAAATTTTTAACGCGGCAATTTTGTCTTCAAGCTTGATTCTAGTCGGTTTGAGCCTAGGATTCTTGTTTCTCAAGATTCAGGGTCCAGAAGAGGAATAATCGCTTAGGGGTGATTGGTTATTGGTTATTCCCAGACCATTAGCCACTGCCCCATTGTCGATTCCATGTAAACTTTTGTTAACTAAAATCAGATTTGTCTGTTAATATCTATATTAGCTTTAATATTTTTTAATTATTCTTTTTATAGATGACATTATTAATTGTCGGTGCCACAGGTACATTGGGAAGACAGATTGCACGGCGAGCGTTGGATGAAGGCTATCAAGTCCGTTGTCTAGTCAGAAGCGCGCGAAAAGCGGCTTTTTTGAAGGAATGGGGAGCCGAATTAGTGGTCGGAAATTTATGCGACCCTAGCACCCTGCCAGCCGCTTTAGAGGGGGTAACAGCGGTGATTGATGCGGCTACCGCCAGAGCGACAGATTCACTCAGTATCAAGCGCGTTGACTGGGATGGTCAAGTTACCCTAATTCAAGCTGCTGTTGAGGCGAAAGTCGAGCGATTTATCTTTTTCTCGATTCTCGGTGCGGAAAACTATCCCAATGTGCCATTGATGGAAATCAAACATTGCACCGAACTATTTTTAGCTGAATCAGGATTGAATTACACAATCTTGCGCCCCGCCGGATTCATGCAGGGTCTAATCGGGCAGTATGCGATCCCGATTTTAGAGGGACAACCGGTGTGGATGACTGGGGAATCTGCCCCGATTGCCTATCTAGATACCCAGGATGTGGCAAAATTTGCCGTGCGCGCGCTTTCTGTCCCGGAAACTAGTAACCGAAGTTTTCCGATTGTGGGCAATCGAGCTTGGAGCGGTCAGGAAATCATTAGTTTCTGCGAACGCCAGTCTGGGAAAGAAGCGAAGATTACCAATGTACCGATCGGCGTAATTCGGCTGATGCGGCAGATCTTACGCTTTTTTGAGTGGAGTTGGAATGCGGCTGACAGATTATCTTTCACCGAAGTATTAGCCACTGGTAAACCATTAACGGCAAATATGGAGGAGGTTTATCAAATTTTTGGCATCGATCCACAAGAGATCGGCACCTTAGAAGCTTATCTCCAAGAGTACTTTAGCCGGATCATGCGGAAACTCAAAGAATTAGATTACGAAAAAAATAAGCAAAAAGAAGCCCAAGCCGCCAAACAACAGAAGAAGCGAAAAGCCCTGATGAAGTAGTCGCCATGCTCATGAATTGGTGTGACCACTGAGCGATTGTCCACTGGGAGGATCGATCATTCCGCTGGGACGATCGAAATCTTGCTCGGGACGTTTTTAGTTAATCTCTAGAAGTATTCGGCATGAATAATGCTAGTCATTTGTCCTGGGGATCGCTGTCACTGTAACAATCGTCATGGAGCGCGACCGATATGCGATAATAATGTCCAAAGATCATCTTGGTCATTCTACCGATCGCTAACCCCCAGATTCCTCGCAGCATTCCCTGTGAGAAATTGACTCAAGACTCAGACTCGAAAAATTTTAAGTAGGACTCCGTTTGTGCCAAAACTAGGCATCATTTATAATGAGGGCAAGCCTGTAGCTTGTCGGATTGCTGAGGAAATCAGAACAAAGTTGACAGGATTGGGCTGGGGAGTATGTTTAGCCGCAGCCAAAGGTGGGATTTTAGGTTACTGTCAATCAGATCGACCCATCATCCACAGACCGATCGAATCTTTATGTCCGCCAGGTTTTGACGATAGCATCAGTCTGGGCATCGTCCTTGGTGGAGACGGGACAGTGCTGGCGGCATTTCGTCAGGTTGCTCCCTTTGGAATTCCCCTGCTAACGGTCAATACTGGCCACATGGGGTTTTTAACCGAAACCTATATCAATCAACTACCAGAAGCCATCGAGCGGGCGATCGCAGGCGATTATCAGGTCGAAGAAAGGGCGATGCTCACCGTCCGGGTCAGCCAAGGTGAACGACTCTTATGGGAAGCTCTCTGTTTAAATGAGATGGTGATCCACCGCGAACCGCTGACTAGCATGTGCCACTTTGAAGTCACAGTCGGCAGACACGCACCGGTAGATATTGCCGCCGACGGCGTGATTCTCTCCACCCCCACTGGTTCTACTGCCTATTCGCTCAGTGCTGGCGGCCCAGTCGTGGCACCAGGTGTAGCCGCACTTCAGCTAGTTCCCATCTGTCCCCATTCCCTTGCATCGCGCGCATTGGTTTTTTCTGATACTGAACCCGTAACCATCCACTCAGCCAATCCCAATCGACTAGTCATGGTAGTAGATGGCAATGGTGGGTGTTATATTTTGCCTGACTTTAGGATCGAGATCGAACGCTCGCCATATCCAGCTAAATTTATTCGGCTCCAGCCGCCAGAATATTTTAAAATCCTGCGCGAAAAACTCGGTTGGGGATTACCGCACATTGCCAAGCCAACATCAGTAGAATTGCCTTGAAAATTCTTATTGTCGGACAAACATTTGGCTTACCCAAATTTCCCAGTCCGATCTAAAATCGAGATATTATTTGCCTTCAGGATAGTTGCCGTCGTCAACATGACCAAACGCCGTTTACCCGAAACCACTGCCCATGTGCGTGTCACCCAGCATTCTTGGCAATTTGGCAGAGTCACCGGAGAAGTCAGTGCTGGGGATTTTTCCTGGGAATTTCAATGGTGTTGCCGAGAAGGTGAGATAAAATTAATCGTCGAGCCATCTTTAGGTCGCTCGTTGATTCAAGATGCTCTGGGGCGATTCTTGAAGCAATGGGACTACCAACTAGAGGCTGGAGGTGATTATGAGTTTACGGTGAGAGCTAAGTTCTAACCTACCAAGAAAATGGGGTTAGAGTCTCCCCCTTCTAGGGAGACTTTCTCTAGAGTCTTTAGAGAAAATAAGTTAGGCGCAATAGCTCGGCAAGCAAGTGCAGAAAGAGCATGGTCTAGTATTTCTCGGTTTTATGAAAACGTCAAAAAAGGGGTTAAAGGCAAAAAAGTCGGGTTTCCCAAGTTTCAGAAAGATTGCCGCTCAGTTGAGTATAAAACCAACTCGTGGAAACTTTCAGAAGACAGAAAATCTATCAACTTTATCGACAAATGTGGAATTGGAAAATTGAAATTAAAAGGTACTCGCGACCTGAATTTCTATCAACCAGACCAGATTAAACGGGTAAGACTTGTGAAACGAGCAGATGGATATTATGTTCAGTTTCTGTCGGGGCGACAAGCCGCCTATAAAGCTGATAGAATAAGCCTCATAGCTCTCAAGCCTTGTTGATAATTAGGTAGTTTGTGTGGGGATAAAGACATTAATTCAACAACAACCTGCCAATTACTAGACATTGAATCGAC
>JBGSPI010000155.1:0-25994 GCA_041738715.1 Chamaesiphon sp. | reverse complement strand
TAAAAACAACCAAAATACGCAGGGGAGTTTGAGGGGCGGCGTTCCGCCCCTCAACGGGGGGTCTGGAGGGTCGGCGGCTCGCGCTCGTCGGGTTCCCCGACGGTTTAGCGAGACAAGACAGTACCCCCAGATCTCCGGTTCCACACACTAGAAATCTCCAGAGTAAAGATAGCGATCCCGTTGGCGTACTTGTTAATGAGCGTAGCCCCTCCCATAGGAAAACTCACATTAGTTAGTACAAACGCTCACCTTAGCAAAGATAGTGTAAAAGTACTAGTGAACTTGAGAATGATTTAAGATTGCTATATTTGCGGAGATTGACTCCCCTATAATAGTCCTAGCTCTACTTACCTATCACTAATGACGCAGACATCAAGAGGCAAATCCATCAAACCAAGGTCGAGCGCTAAATGAGTGCCAATTTTTCTTCTGAGATCTATGATGCGATCGTCGTTGGATCCGGTGCTAATGGAGGCGTAGCCGCGAAAGAACTAGGCGAACGCGGTCTCAAAGTCCTTGTGCTAGAAGCAGGGCGCACAGTCGATCCTCATGCCGACCTGGGACATCCGGTGCGGGATATGGCCAAGCGGTTTTATAATCTGGCAATTTCTCGGCGACAGTCCTACCAATCGATGCACCCTGGTTACTGGAAAGCTAACCCCGATTTATTCATCGATGAAAAAGATAACCCCTACACTACGCCTCAAGATAAACCATTCTCGTGGATACGCGGTCGTCAGGTGGGCGGGAAAAGTCTGACTTGGGGCGGCATTACCCTGCGGCTATCGGATTATGAGTTTAAAGCGGCTAGTCGTGATGGACACGAGCAGGATTGGCCGATCGCTTATGCAGATTTAGCCCCCTATTATAGTAAGTTAGAACAGTTCTTTCACGTGCGTGGCGATCGAGATGGACTACCACAATTGCCTGATGGGGAATACCAACCGACGCTCCCGTTAACCCCAGGGGAACTGCACCTCAAAGCAGTTGTAGAAGCACAATGGCCAGATCGCCAGTTGATTGCTTCCCGTGGCTTTGCTCTCCATAAATCCACCCCTGCAAACCCTTGGCCGCCGTCTTCTAGTCAGGGTTCCTCACTCCAAGCGGCGATCGACACAGGTAATGTTAAGCTCCAAGCTGATGCGGTAGTCAGCCATGTAATTTTCGATCCCGCTACAAATAAAGCCATTGGGGTGGAATATATCGATCGGATTAATCAGACAACCCATCAAGTATTTGGGCGTACTGTGGTCTTGTGTGCTTCCACTATTGAATCCGTGCGGATTTTGCTCCATTCTACCGACAAGTACCAGCCAGGTGGGTTACTGAATAAATCGGGGCTGCTCGGACGGTTTTTAATGGATCACGTTTCCACCTCCACCTTCTTTTTTATCCCTGGTTTGGAACCACCCGCCCAACCCTTCGATCTGTCCGGGTGTGATAGTTTTTTCATTCCCTGCTTCTGCAATTTAGAATCTCAGACAGAGGACTTTTTGCGCGGTTATGGGATTTGGGGAGGAGTGCAACGGTTTGATTTACCTGGGATCGTGCGGAAAGTTGGAGCCGGATCGATCGGATTTATGATCGCCCATGGGGAAGTACTACCCCGCTATAATAATCGGATTCAGTTGAGCGCGGATGTGATAGATGCTTGGGGGATTCCGGTACCACATATCGACTGCGCTTGGTCGGAGAATGAACACCGGATGTTAGCACATATGCACGAGCAAATCGATAAATCGATCGAGTTAGCTGGCGGTCAACCGATGAAATTAACCGAGATGTTTCGGGTGCCGATTTTTGCTGATTTGGTGAGTAAGATGGAGGATACCATGTCCTTTTCTGCCCCACCTGGCTATTATATTCACGAAGTAGGCGGGGCGCGGATGGGGACAGATCCGACTAATTCCGTGGTGAATCCCCATAATCAATGTTGGGATGCACCCAATCTATTTGTCACTGATGGAGCCTGTTGGCCATCTGCGGGCTGGCAAAGTCCGACGCTGACAGAGATGGCGATTACAGCGCGGGCCTGTGAGTTTATTGCCGAGGCGATCGCTAAGGGTGGTTTTTAAAAATTGTAGATCATCATAGTTTAGACAATATTATGATTGGATTTAGTGGCTATTCCTTGATAGAAATAGCCACCAGTTTTGGGCTTACCAGCGGCATAAAATTCTTTGATAACTAAGTTAGTGAACTGGTGAGCGATTAGAGCCTTGATTTCGCGATCGAGATGGCAACCATCGGCGATAATTTTCTGAATTGGAGTCAGTCGATGTTGCCAAATTTGAATATCGGGTTCGTTGCTTAGACCATGTTCGACAAAGATAAATTTACCACCTGGTTTTAAAACTCGGTAGATTTCACCAATTGCTTGTTCTACATGCTTGATACTGCAAAGTGTCCAGGTACTCACTACCGTATCAAAAACATCATTCTCCATCGGCAACCTTTCACCATTGAGGACTTGAAAATTAACTCTAATTGGGCTGAGGGTCATTCGTTTATTGGCAAGTTTTTTCATCCCAGGATTAACTTCTACCGTAGTAACTTGCCGCACTCGATCGATTGGATAATATGGCAGATTTAACCCAGTTCCAAATCCAATTTCTAAAACTTCGCCGCTGGCATCTTGCAAGAGTTCCCGTCGATAAATCGCCAAATCTTCACCAGACATCACCCGATCTATTAAAGTGGGAAAAATAAACCGAGTATAGATATTCATGATTTATACAACTTCTTCAATAATTCAAACCACAGTAAACAAATCGTACTACCACCGACACAAATTGCGAGATCGATCGGGTGTAAAAAAGAGAAACTAAATAACTTGGATAAGAACGGCACATATAACACGATCGCCAGAAATAGCAGTCCCCCACCAATTACCCACCACAGAGTTGAATTAGGCGATCGGAGTATTTTGAGACTCAGTGGCGGTGAAGAACTCGTGCTTAAAATCAGTCCTAAATTTGCCAAAATTAACGTTGTAAATGTTAGAGTCCGAGCATTGAGATCCCCTTGTTGTCGATCGAGTGTAATCAGAAAGATCGTTAGAATAATGACTAAAATCCCCATTCCTTGTAAGATTGCCAAGCCCACATTTTTTCGACCAAATAGAGGTTCCTGGGGGTTGCGGGGTGGACGCTGCATCACATTTGCTTCAGCGGGTTCGGCTTCTAAAACGATCGAGCAGGCTGGATCGATAATCAGATGGAGAAAAGCAACATGAACAGGTAATAATACTAACGGCAACTTAAATAAAACTGGAATCAAAGACATCCCCGCGATCGGGATATGAATTGCCAGCAGATATGCCATCGCTTTGCGGAGATTATCAAAAATTCTGCGGCCAATTTTGACCGATTGGACAATTGATGAAAAATCATCATCGAGTAATACCAATGCCGCCGACTCACGGGCAACATCAGTCCCGCGCTGTCCCATCGCAATGCCGATTTGGGCAGCTTTAAGAGCCGGAGCATCATTGACACCATCGCCAGTCATTGCCACGACTTCGCCCCGATCCTTGAGGGCATTGACAATCCGCAGCTTTTGTTCGGGAACAGCACGGGCAAAGATGTTGGTATTTTGAATGTGTTGCTGGAGTTCAGTGTCGCTCATCTGCTCCAGTGCGGCACCCGTAATAATCTCCCCCGTTTGCGTCAACCCCGCCTGAGCCGCAATACTCTGAGCAGTTTCGGGATAATCACCTGTAATCATCACCACTCGAATTCCTGCCGTATCACATTCGGCAATCGCCGCCGCCACAGTTGGGCGCACGGGATCGGATAGTCCCACTAAGCCGAGAAATTGGAACGGAAAATCGTGTTGTCGCTCGGGTAAATGGTTGAGATCGAGGGAAGGATGGGGTGGGACAAATGGCGGCGGTGCATCGAGCAAAGATGCTTTCGCCACGCCTAATACCCGCAATCCTTGCCCAGCCATTTCACTGACTTGTGCCGCTAAAATTTGCTGCTGTTGGACTGTAAAATGACAGAGATCGGCGATCGCTTCCGGCGCGCCCTTAGTGGCAATTTCATACTTTTGCCCATCGGCTGACTGCCACACGTGGGACATTGCTAGTAAATCAGGCGAGAGTGGATATGCCCGTAATAGTTGCCAATCGTTGTGTAAATGCTCGGTATGGGCAAGAGAGTACTCGCCCAACTCCTTAAACGCCTTCTCCATCGGATCGAAGGGATCTCTTTGACTAGCCAGAATGCTAAACTCAACTAGTTCGTGTACGGCTTCAGGAAGTGGTACTTGGGAATGTAATGCTAAATCGTAAGGGTGAGAGTTTTTAGCATGGTTATAGGCGAATAATTGCTGCACAGCCATCTGATTTAGCGTCAGCGTCCCAGTTTTATCGACACACAGCACCGTTGCCGCACCGAGGGTTTCCACCGCTGAAGCGCGACGGGCTAAAACATGTTTTTGGGAAATCCGCCAAGCTCCCAAGGCAAGGAAAATCGTCACAACGACCGGAAATTCATTGGGCAAAATTGCCATTGCTAAGGTAATACCCGCTAGCACCCCTTGGAGCCAATCTCCCTTCGTGAAGCCATAAATGACTACAATCGCGGCGCAGAGGAATAAGGCGATGCCAAATAAACGGCTCACCAACCGATTCATTTCCCGTTGTAAGGGTGTTGATTCTGGCTGCACGGTTTGTAATGCGGTGCCAATTTTGCCCATTTCGGTCTGAGCACCGATTGATCGAACTTGGGCAATCCCCTGTCCCTGCACCACCAATGTTCCAGAAAACACCAAGGGCAAATCATCACCCCCAGGGCGAGCCATCTCTACTTTGCCTACCGCAGCAGTTTTGCGGACGGGGAGGGATTCTCCAGTTAATAACGACTCATCAGTGGAGAGATTGAGGCAGTCTAGCACGATCGCATCCGCAGGTACTCGATCCCCTTCTGCCAAAATTACCATATCCCCGACTACCACCTCCCGCCCCGCAATCCGCTGACGTTCCCCATCCCGAATTACCAGGGCACGAGGACTAGACAGATCCCGCAAGGCTGCTAGGGCATGTTCGGTTTTACCTTCCTGATACAGACTAATTCCGGCAATAAAGATGACAAAACCCAATAAAATTAAGGCTTCCTGGAGGTCACCTAAAATCCAATAAATGACTCCACCACCGACTAGTAACAGAAAAATTGGGTCTTGAATCGTCTCCCAGGCAATGATCCAGAGACTCCGAGACTGAGCCGAGGGCAATTCATTGTAGCCATCCCGTTGCAGGTTGGCAATTGCTGTTTCCGCAGACAAGCCATTCAGATCTGGTTCGGGTAAGCCAGCGATGGGGGAGAGATCGGCAGGAACAGCCATAATCTTAGTTTTTCCTAGTAGGTGGTGAGAGTATTTTAGTGGTTGGGGTGTTTATTTCTGCTGCTTAGTCCCATCCGCATCAATATCTAGTATTGACTAGGTGAATTAATTATGGTAGATTAGCAAAGCACGTAAAATGCACCTCAATCGAAATTTTTAACAAGCGGATGTGGCGGAATTGGTATACGCGCACGCTTGAGGTGCGTGTGGCATAGTCCTTGGGAGTTCGAGTCTCCCCATCCGCATAGATTTACCGAGGGTACCCCTAGTGGGTGCCCTTTGTTTTAGGCACAATCGATCTGATGCCACTTTTCGGGCTATCGGTATCACCATGATAGCGCGGAATAATATGGATGGTAGCATGATTCATGGCTTGTCCGGCGGCTGGATTGATATTCATCCCCACATTAAAGCCATCGGGTTGAAATTCTCTCGTTAACAGTTGTTGAACTTTGTTTGCCATCAGCCAACAAGCAGACTGTTCTTTGAAGGGTAAATCGAAATAATTCCGCATGTGTCGTTTGGGAACGATTAGGACATGACCTTTAGTGATCGGATAACCATCAAACATGGCATAGGCTGTGGCTGATTCGGTTAATAGTTGAATCTTGCGGTGGGGATTGCAAAAGATGCAATTGTTGGGTGAGTTCCATTGATGATTGTAATGGACATATTCGTAAATCTCGCAATAATCATTTAACTCGATCGATTTAAATGGTAATTTGACAATACATTGATATGTCGGCTTCTTGTGAATAAAATGTTCGCGAAAACCTTCCTTCTTTAAATCTCGCCTGACTGCATAGTAAGCTTTACCACCAGGTTTGAGCAAATGGGCGATATTCATCAATACATCTATTTGTTCTTCTGGCATCAAGACATTTAGCACATAACAGCAAACGATCGTATCAAATTTACCGTCGGGATATCTAGGGGCATAATGTGGATCGTAGCCAGTAATATCTAAGCCTTGTTGCTGGAGAAAGGCAACATCATGACCCAATCCACAACCAAAATCGAGAATGCGGGATCTTAATAGATTTTTAGTGAGGAGAAACTGAACAGGAGATGATAATTTAGTTCGATCGATCGCCGTCAGATGACTAAATTTATTGGTCTGTTGCCGCATAAACCGAGGGTCAAATATGTTTAAAAACCTTTATACAACACCATATAAAGTGTCACGTTGCTGGTAATTTCGCCCCAGAGAACGAATCGCGCCCTGTAAATCGGCGACTTCTAAACAAGTTCCGCCCTGCGCTCCAGCCATTGTGGTAATATGCTCCTCCATCAGTGTTCCCCCCAGATCGTTGCAACCCCACATTAGGGCAGATTTCGCCCCTTCTAGCCCCAGTTTGACCCAACTGGGTTGATGATTGGGGATATAGTCACCGAGAAAAATTCGGGCAACGGCAGTCAGGAGTAGATTGTCAGCGAGAATCGGTTGATCTCGCCCGACGCGACTGCGGAGCGGTGCGGGGGCTGATTGACCGACGAAGGGGAGGATAATAAATTCGGTAATCCGCGTGGGATAATGTTGGTCGATCGCTTGTTGTTGGATCTGCTTTAATTGAGCGAGATGGGCGACTTGCTGGGTGTGGGTTTCGATATGTCCTGACAGGAGGGTGCTAGTGGTGGGTATGCCTAGTTGATGAGCGGTGGCAACTATTTCCAGCCAGGTGGCACTGTCAATTTTTTCAGGACAAATCACCCGCCGGACGGTATCGTCCAAAACTTCTGCCGCCGTTCCCGGCATCGAACCCAACCCAGCATCCCGCAGAGCAATCATCACATCCGCGTAACTCAAGCTATCCTGTCTGGCGATAAACTGAATTTCCTGGGGGGAAAAAGCGTGGAGATGAAGTTGGGGAAAGGTGGATTTAATCGCTGTGACTAATTCGAGATAATAGGTAAGAGATTTACCGTTAATTTTTGCGCCGGGATGCAATCCACCCTGCATACAAATTTCCGTGGCATCTTTGGCTACTGCATTTGCCGCCTTGGCTAAAATCTGTGCGGTATTCAACCAAAATGCCCCCTCCTCATCCCGATCGCGTCTAAAGGCGCAAAAACCACAATGCTGTTCGCAAATGTTGGTAAAATTAATGTTGCGGTTAATAATATAGGTGACAGTATCACCCACTTGTTGCTGGCGTAACCTGTCGGCTGTCTGGCGAATTGCCTCGATGATTTCTGGGGTAGTTTGGGCAAGGAGGACAACCGCATCTAGCTGGGAGATTTCATCACCTTGTAATGCTCGATCGAGAATTTGAGCAACTGATTCTGACATATCTATAATTTTTTTTGCGGCAACCGCAGAGGATGTAAATCCTGTTAGATCGAAGGTTCGCGTCCTCATTATAATCTCGATCGATCTGGGAATGGCGGGACGATCAGTTGTCTGACTGTGTAGAAGTGGGAGTTTCTGGATGGATTTGGGGATCGTTCAAACTCCAGAGAAAGTAGCCAGCCGATAGGGCGATGCCGATAGTCGTCGTCAGCAGAAAGATGGCGAATAGTAAAGTTTTTGAGGGACGATTGATAGCATTAGTTGGTAGAACTTGACTATCGACCTCCTCGGTTGTTTGTTCAGTTGATTCGATCATGGGGTTCAACAGGAAGATCTTGCGTTATTAGGATTCCCAAATTTCCGTCGATTTGCCCATTGTCTGTTGACGATCGACTAATTCAATCGATCGAGTATCATATTTGAGATTGAGATTGACATCTGGGGATTACTAGGGTTAGTCAGTTTCAATCTCTATATGAATCAACTCGCACCACTAGTTCTCTTGGTCGATATCGAAAATCTCAGACCACCACCAAGCTTGGAACAAGCTGTCGCCAATGCTTTCAGTGGGATTAGTATGCTGAAGATCGCCGTTGGTAATTGGAAGCTATTGAATTGCGATCGAGATCTGCAAGCTAGGGGCTATCATCTAGTCCATGTGCCACAAGGTAAAGATGCTGCGGATCTGGAAATTTGTCGGCTGACAGATTTATTAGGTCATGGGCAGAAAATTGTCGTCGTATCCAATGACAAAATTTTCCTCAATTTAGCAGTTAGACTGGGTGAGATTACGGAGACTTCCATCTATATTGTCAAGAAACATGAAAATAAATATTTCTTGAGTGAATGGTTATTATTACTAGACGAACCAGAAATCGACAGTAGAATCGTCAAATTTACTAGTGAAACAGAATTAGTCACAACATTACAAGATTTACTCGAACCGGGGGATATTTTATCAGCTAAAGCTTTGGCAGATCGGTTTAGATCTGTTTATGACATTAGTGTGCGAGAGGTGATTAAATCATTGGGCATCGACCAAAATTTTTCAACCTTTCTCAGCAGTCGCGGTATGATGTCAGACAGTTTACTGGCACCAGCCGCTATTGCACCTGTGTCGCGAGATTTGGCGCGGACAATCTCCACAACACTGGAAAAGTCCGAACTAATCAGAAAAGTGAGAGGGGTAATGATGGAGAATCCTAGTCTAGCTGAAGATCTGCGCGAATTTGGTCAACACTGGCGACAATTAAATGGCATCGGTTTGCGCGAACACATGCAGCAGGTTGGACTTACCGGTAATCCTGGCACTTTAATTGCCCAAATTCAGGCTAGCTCTAATTTCGATCTGAATTAGACCAATCTCCAGATCGAGAACAAACCAAAATCCGATCGCGTCGTAAAATAAGTTATCCATCCCATCGAGTCGGTCTTTTGAAACAGCGTTCTAATTATTGGCAACTGCTCCCCTATCTTCGTCCCCACAGATGGACAATTTTGTTGGCATTGTTGTGGACAGGCATTTTTACCGTTTTTTGGCCGATTCAAGCTTGGTTAGCCGGACAAATCAGTAAATATGTTGGCACTGATGTTGATATGCTGATCAAAATTGCCCTCGCGGGGGGAATTGTCTATATTTTGCAGGGGTTTGCTCAATACTTAAAGGATGTATTGATGGCAAAAGCTGCCTTTGGGATTACGCTCGATCTCCGCCAACGTACCTATGGGCATTTGTTACGGCTGAGTAGCTCCCAATTGTCACAGATGCAGGTGGGTGATTTATCCTATCGATTGACGGAGGATATCGATCGAATTGGTGAGATTATTAATAAAATTTTTCATCAATTTATTCCCGCAGTCCTTCAGTTGGTTGTCGTGCTGGGATATATGATTTATATTAACTGGCAATTGACCTTAGCAGTCCTAATCATTGCCCCAATTATTGCTCTTCTCGTCGGCTGGTTCGGCGAAAAGCTGCAACAACAGTCACTCAAAAGTCAGAATCAAATTGCCGATCTATCTTCCCTGGCTAATGAAGATTTTAGCGGGATTAGAACGATTCAAGCTTTTGCGGCTGAAGATTATGCACTGACTAAATTTGGCCAAGAAGCCCAATTTAACCGTCAAGCCAAATACTTGACCGAGAAGATTAAAGCTTTTCAATTTCCCGTCTTGAGTTTTCTGCAAGTAATTAGCATTCTATTTGTCTTTGTGTTGGCTGGATGGCAAATTTCCCTGGGTAATTTAACCACCGCTCAGTTTGTCAGTTATCTAACTAATATCTTTTTAATTATTAGCCCGATCGCCCTCACAACTGGTAACTATAACGAACTCAAACAAGCCGAAGCTTCAGTCGATCGAGTATTTGAATTAGTCAATATTCCATTAACCATTATCGAACGTCCAGATGCGATCGAATTACCACCTGTTTCTGGTCTAGTCGAATATCGTCACGTCAGCTTTGGTTATACCGCCGAGCAAGCCATCTTGACAGACTTTGACTTGACAGTTCAACCAGGCGAAACCATCGCCCTGGTCGGGGCTTCTGGCGCAGGTAAAAGCACAATTCTCAGCCTATTAAATCGATTTTATGATGTGTCATCTGGGCAGATTGCGATCGATGGGATTGATATTCGCGATGTCACGCTCAAAAGCCTCCGCCGTCAAATTGGCATCGTCCCCCAGGATACCGTCTTATTCTCCGGTCATATCGCCCAAAATATCGCCTTTGGGCAGACAGAATTTGATATTCAAGCGGTAGAAGATGCGGCAAAAATTGCTAATGCCCATCAATTTATCTCCCAATTACCCCAAGGTTACTATACATACGTGGGTGAAAAAGGTACCGCATTATCTGGTGGACAAAAACAACGGATTGCGATCGCCAGAGCAGTATTATTTAATCCTCGGATTCTGATCCTCGATGAAGCCACTTCAGCCCTCGATTCCGAATCAGAAAGCCTAGTCCAAGAAGCCCTCGAACGAGTGATGGCAAATCGAACCGTATTTATGATCGCCCACCGATTAGCCACAGTCCGCAAAGCCGATCGCATTTTGGTTGTTGAAAATGGTCGAATTATCGAAGCTGGTACCCATGGCGAATTACTCGCCCAACCTGGACGCTATGCCAACTTTTACGATCGACAATTTAGCTGAAATATCTCAATCTGGACTAATTTTGCAACACTCGATCGACAGTTAAGTCTAAATCAGGTAGAATACTCGATCGAATAGAATCTGCTCCGGTTAAAACTATTTCTTCATACAATCCCTCCATGTTCTAATTCGTAACGAGTATCCGTGCCATCGTCATACTCCAGATACTCAGCTAGGGTCATGGGTCGATGTTGGGTTGTAGTCATGCTCACCTCATCTGGATCTTCTCCTTAAATTATATTGCCGAGCCGACCGATTGTTTTCGCGTTAGGATAGTAAACTAAGACAGATGTGGAGTTAAATCCGATGCAAGTTGCCCTCGAACCCGTAATCAGCGATCCGCAGGTAGATATTAGTCAAGGTAATAATCAACGCCAACTATCGATCTCGGTGGCTGCTCTTGCTGAACCGGAGGATCGTCAGTTACCCCTGAATTTATGCTTGATTTTGGATCATAGCGGTTCGATGAAAGGGACACCGCTCAGTACGGTTAAACAAGCTGCCAAGGAATTAATTAAGAGCCTGAAACCAGAAGATCGCTTATCGGTAGTGGCTTTCGATCATCAAGCGGAAGTGATTGTCGCTTCCCAGCAAGTCACAGATCCGACGGAAATATTTGAGAAAATCGATAAATTGCAGGCGGCTGGTGGTACAGCGATCGATGCTGGGATTAAACTAGGGATGACCCAACTGATCGAAGGTAAAGAAGATCGAGTATCCCACGCATTTATTTTGACTGATGGCGAAAATGAACATGGTGACAACGCTCGCTGTCTCAAACTCGCTGAATTCGCGACCACGAGTAATATTACGCTGAATACGTTGGGATTTGGCGAGCACTGGAATCAAAATATCCTCGAAAAAATCGCCGATACTGCCGCTGGTACGCTGGCATATATTGCCGAAGCAGCCCAAGCTGTCAGTGAATTTGGTCGGATTTTCAATCGGATGCAGTCGGTGGGTTTAACCAATGCTTATCTGCAAATTGCATTGGAACCGAAAGTCCGCCTCGCCGAACTCAAGCCGATTGCGCAAGTCGCGCCTGACACGATCGAGTTAGCTGTGGAAGATGAAGGTAATATTTATACTGTCCGCCTCGGTGACTTGATGAAGGATCTCTCACGGGTAATTCTCGTCAATACTTATATCGCACAACTTGCCGAAGGCGAACAATCGATCGCGACGCTCCAAATCCGCTATGATGACCCTGCCAAAAGTTTAACCAATCTTCTGACTCCACCTGTGAGTGTGAATGTCAACGTGATTCGGAATCCTCAACCAGCAGTCGATCCCAATGTGCAACAGCACACCCTCGCTTTGGCAAAATATCGCCAAACCCAACTCGCGGAGGAAAAACTCCAGCAAGGAGATCGATCCGGCGCAGCCACTCTCCTCCAAACTGCTGCAAAAACTGCGCTCCAAATGGGCGATACCAATGCAGCTACGGTACTGCAAACTAATGCCATGATCCTCCAAGGTGGTGAAGATCTCTCGGAAGCTGACAAGAAAAAAACCAGGATTGTATCTAAGACTATCTTACAATAATCGAAAGTCGATCGCACCATTGGAGATGTCGATCGCTAAGTCCAAATTCCCGTAGCGGTTCTTTCTCAAAAGTCGAACATTTGCTGGTGAGGCTGGGCGGGTTTTGTTCGATCTTCATTTGTGAAACTTGGATTTGGTAGCATCAACCCGCCCCTACGACATATCCGGGCGGGTTTGAATTTGGAATTGCTGAAGAATTAATGTAACAATTCCTCTAACTGGTTTTGACTACACAACCACTGATATAATCCCGGCTGACTAATCAAGTCCTGATGCGTCCCAGTTTGGACGATTTTACCCTTATCCATCACAAAAATTCGATCGGCTGTTGCCGCAGCAGATAATTGGTGGGTAATGAAAATTACCGTCCGTTTTTGCCCTGCTTGAGAGAGATTTTGCAAAATAGCTGTTGCTGTCTGATTATCTACACTCGAAAGTGCATCATCCAGAATCAGAATCGGTGCATCCAGCAGCAAAGCTCTAGCGAGGGCAGTCCGTTGGCGTTGACCACCGGAGAGGGTAATTCCACGTTCGCCCACGATCGTATCATATTGCTGGGGAAAGTTCAGCACTTCTGCGTGGATTTGACCGAGTTTAGCGGCGGTTGTAACAGTATCTTGACTGGCTAAAGGATCGCCATACCGGATATTATTCTCGATCGAAGTGCTAAAGAGAAAACTCTCTTGGGGGACGTAAGAGATTGCACCTCGCAAGTCATTTAAACTCAATTTTGTGACATCATAACCATCTAAAAATAGTGTATTTTCAGGGATTTCTAATAATCGGGGCAAAGCATTTGCTAGCGTAGATTTTCCCGAACCAATCGGCCCGACGATCGCGATCGTCTCCCCGGCTTTAATTGTAAAACTGAGGTGTTGGAGTGCTGGGGTAGTCGCACCAGGATGAGTATAACTCAAATCCTGTGCGGCAATTTGACCTTGAAATCGCGTATCGATGTGCAGTGTTGTCGAGGTATCGGCGATTTTCGGTTGATTGAGGAGGATCGCTTCCACTCGATCGATACTGACTTCTCCCCGTTGATATGCTGTAATGGTAAAGCCTAACAATGCTGTCGGGAAGATCAGATTTTGAGCATAAATAATTAATGATAAGAAATCACCAACTTTGATTTCCCCATTGGCGATCGCCAGTCCACCTTGCCATAATAAGACTAGTAAACTAATCGATGCTAATCCCTGAATAATCGGAAAGATCGTATTTCTTGATTCGGCTAACTTGAGATTAGCCGCAAATAACTCTTGATTCTTTTTCCGAAATGCTTTGCGTTCGTTTTCTTCCTGAGCATAGATTTTAATCAAAGCAATCCCACTCATATCCTCTTGAATCAACTCACTCAGATCTGAAATTGATTCTTGAACGGCGACTTGTTGATTTCGCAATTGATTGCTAAATAACTGCACTGCCATTAGCATCAACGGATAAACTGCTAATGCCATTAATGTTAGCTTGACATTAATGAGCAACATCGCGGGTAGAGTCAGTGTATACGCGAAAATAATATTCGCCGTACTCAGCACTGCAAAGCCCACCAACCGGGTGATATTTTCGACATCACTAGTAAAGCGGTTGACTAAATCGCCCACCGTTGTCGTGGCAAAATAGCCCGGTTCTAGCTGCAATAAATGCTCGAAGATGTTTTGCTTGAGCATCGCCTGCACCTTTCGCCCTACCCGAAAAATCTGGATGCGGGAAAACATGCGCACTAGCCACATCATGGAGGTCAGCCCGACGATCGCGATCGCCATTTGCATGAGATAATCAGCAGTCAATCCGGGTTTGAGTCCATCGATCCCCTGGCGAATCAACAGTGGGATATAGACGCTTAAGGCATTCACCACGAACAGTGCAACGATACCCTGGATGGTTTGCCATTTATATGGTTGGAGATAGTTGAGCAGCTTTTGGAAACGAGACATCTAGCAATTAATGAGTGGAAAGTTGGGAGTTTTAGGGGTAGAGTTAGGGCAATACTTCTCGGTTAAGAACCATGAAATATCAATTTAATGCTCACACTCCATCTAAAGGCACAGATGATTGGCATCAACTCAAGGATCATTTGGGGAAAGTTGCCAAGTTAGCTGAGAAGTTTGCAGATAAGTTTCAGGCAGGAGAGCTAGGGAGATATGCAGGTTTATGGCACGATTTGGGTAAATACAATCCTGATTTTCAGAACTATTTAGATGATTGTCATTTAGCATCATTAAATAATCAAGCACCACCTCATCGAAAAATTCCTCATGCTATTCATGGTGCAATTTTAGCCGCCGAACTTTGTCCTGATGTCGCTCCGCTGATTTATGGACATCACCGAGGGCTACCTGATTATAGCACTTTTGAGAGTCAATTAAATAATCCAAAAGCAGAAAAATTACTCGCACTTATTAAATCATCTGCCAAGTCTGAAGGGATTGAAATTGCTCCAGATTTAGACTGTGATGAATTACTCTCTCATTTACCAACTAATAATCTCTATGCACGAGAAGTATTCGATCGATTATTATTTTCTTGTTTGATCGATGCCGATCGGTTGGATACTGAAAAGTTTAGTAATTCTGAAGCTTTTAAGCTCCGCGCCGATCGTAAACCGACGATCGAACAGTTATGGGAAGTATTCGATCGACAGCAGCAAAAACTTGTCGCTAAAAAACAGCAGAAATTGACAGCCAAGAATAAAATAGTATTTGATATCAGGCAAGAAGTCTATCAATATTGCTTAAACACTGCATTATTATCTAAACCTGGAATATTTAGACTGACAGTACCTACTGGTGGCGGTAAAACTCTCAGTAGTCTTGCTTTTGGACTACAAAACATCTTAGCTAATCCGATTGAGAATTTAGATCGACGGATAATTATGGCTGTGCCTTATACTAGTATTATCGAGCAAACTGTCAAAGTTTACCGCAAGGTGTTTGCAGAATTAGGACAGATAGCCGTACTCGAACATCACAGTGCAATTCAACACGATTCCCAATCAAGAGATGAAAGTTCGGAAGCCGAGGAAGGCGCGATTGATTTTCAACGTCAAGCGAGATTAGCTACTCAAAATTGGGATGCGCCGCTGATTGTCACGACAACAGTTCAGTTATTTGAAAGTTTGTTTTCCAATCGGACTAGCAAATGTCGCAAACTGCATAATATTATTGGCAGTGTGATTATTTTAGACGAAGTGCAAACACTACCGATCGCCTTGCGAGAACCGATATGTAGTATGTTGGGAGAACTGGTAGAACGCTATCAGGTTTCTGTAGTACTGTGTACAGCTACTCAGCCTGTATTGGAAGGGCAGAATGGTTACTTTCAGGGATTCAAGCCGGATTCGATTGTAGATATTATTCCCGTTGCCAAAAGTTTAGAACATTTCGATCGACTCAAACGAGTTGAATACGACTTATCTGCAATTAAAACTAACACCAAATGGTCATGGCAAGAATTGATAGATCGGCTGAATACTCATTCATCTGCTTTGGTAGTCCTCAATACTCGTAAGGATGCACTCAAAGTTATTGATACATTAGATTGTTTATCCAGTGAAATTTTTGAACAAACAATTATTGAAGAAAAAGTAAAAGCAGCACTTAAAGATAGTCGGATTTTACATTTGTCTACCCTACTATGTGGGGCACATCGCCAACTGGTACTAGAAGAAGTTCGCTCTCGATTAGATCCAAAAAATAACCAAGATTGCATTCTAGTTTCGACTCAAGTAGTAGAAGCAGGTGTAGATTTAGATTTTGCAACAGTTTATCGTGTTTTGGGACCACTCGATCGCATCGTTCAAGCCGCAGGCAGATGTAATCGTGAGGGCAATATGGATAAGTTGGGACAAGTTTTTGTGTTTGAATTAGAAGAGGGGAATATGCCGCCGAAAGGTAGTGAATATGCCAAGGCGACTGGCAAGGCTCAACAATTTTTACAACAAGCGCAGTCAGAAGACTTACACCAACCGCAGATATTTACTAGTTATGGTAATACTCTATATCAATTAGAATCAGCAGACAAACATCAGATTCAAGACGATCGAGAAAATTGTTTGTTTGAAACAGTTGCTAGTAAATTCAAACTGATAGATGATGATACTTATCCAGTGGTTGTTTGCTTCAATGATCAAGTGGAAAAGCTAATCAACCAGATTAAGCGTCGGGGTTTATTTACTAGCGATTATCGCGAGTTGCAGCCATATACAATTAGCATTCGTCAATTTGAGTTTCGCAAACATCATAAAACATCGATCGAACAACCGATAGCTGGCGTTGAGTTCTATATTTGGACTGGCAGTTACGATCCAATTAAAGGTTTGCCAATTCTTGAAGATCCCAGCGATAGTTTCCTATTGAAAGGTGAAGACTCAGTAGTTTAGAGACATAACAGAAACCTAACTTCTGGAAGATATCGTTTTTTTGCTAGCGTTATAATTTATAAAAACAAATTTGGCGATACTTTAAACATATCGCCTAGTATTTTGGCTTGAGCTTGACTGATTACTTTTTTTCCTCCAATAATTGCTGACACCTCATCACTAGAACCTAGCTTACCGACTAAATCAGATCGATCGATACCACTAGCTTCTAGAATATGTAACAGCACTTCTTGCGGTGTAGAAGTGGGCATAGGATAATATTTAGCCTCATAAGCCTCAATCAGCATTACTAATAACTGATAGATAGCTCTCTGTTCAGGTGTTTTGTTTCGATCGAATGTCAATTTTTCGGCAATTGCTAATGCGCGATCGTATTCTGTTTCAGTTTCGATGACTTTAGGTGCAATTTCTGCTAGTAAGCCGCTATAACTAGCTTGGTCAAAAGTAAGGGTCATTTTTCCACTTATCCTTATCGTATTCAGCGTGAGTCAGAAAATACTTAAAGTAAACTGTGCGATCTTGATAGTCGATCCCGACGATGAGACGGTAGTTATTACCTTTGATATTAAAAACCGTTAAATTACCAACAGCCTCAGCATCTGCATAAATCAACCGTACATCATCCAAACAACTCCACTCAGCCTGTCTGACAGTCGCATACCAATCTTCTACCTGCTTTGATACATCGGAATACTTTGCTGATGCCGCACGCAGATTGCGGATTGAGATGAGGTGCATCAGGTCTGTATTTTGAGAAAGATTATTTACTTCGCCCTTTTATTCTCTCGTTTTCAGGGATCTATGACAAGTCTCGATAACCTATCGATGCTCTACAGGTGCTAAATTATGGTCAAGCACCCATTTATGGGTGAGGATTGGAACTTTCTGATGGAGTCACTATCTATCGAAAAAGCTAAAAACCGCATGAACAGGCATTTATGTCAGTTCATGCAGTTTTTTCATCTTCTTTCTAATGGAATAGCTTGACAAGCTAAACTACGCTGGGGTATAAAAATAGAAGCGGTCATCCAAATTATGGATTTCAACCGCTTCTCCTAAAAAATATTTCTTTCCAAATTTAAGCATGATTCGTTATAGCTTGTCATCCCCATCTCTCAATGGGTTAGTTTTTCCTTTATTTAATTATTCTCCAAGTCAACCCAACATGAATCAATTGAACTCTTCAAACCAAGAGCCTCAAACTTATACCACACAGGAAGTTGTTGATATGTTGGGGCTGTCGAGTGCCACCTGTTTGCACAAATCAAAGAAGGAGGATAAGCCGTATGTTCACCAGTCATCAACTCCATCAGCTACTCGGATTGTATTACCACTCAAACGAAATACTTGGATGATTTTTAGTCCTTGTTGAGTTATTCCGTAGTACCTACGGGGAATACTAATGTAGCTAACCTAGCAACAAGTCCAACGCTTCATCTTGGTTAACACCAATTATTAATATGTCTGACTCTCTACTTACCATGCGGGTACGGGGAGATTTGGCTTTATTCACTCGCCCGGAATTTACCGCCGAGCGGGTGACATACCCAGTAATTACCCCCAGCGCAGCACGAGGGGTATTAGAAAGTATTTTCTGGAAACCCGAAATTTACTGGATTGTGAGAGAAATAGTAATTTTGCAAGAAATTCGCTATTTTTCTCTACTGCGGAATGAAGTCAACTCCCATCAAAACGAACGCACTGCCAAAGGTTGGGAAAAAGCTGGTACGGGTGGCTACTATGCCGACGAGGATCGCTCTCAACGCCATGCGCTATGCTTGCGGGATGTCGATTACGTCATCAAAGCCGATATCCAGTTAAAACCCCATGCAGATGCTCATCCGGCGAAATATCGCGATCAATTTCGGCGACGATTAGCCAAAGGGCAATGTCACCATCAACCCTATCTCGGTACCCGAGAATTTAGTGCTTATTTTAGCGAATCGGATGGCTCAGAACAACCGATCAACATAGATATGGATCTGGGTTTGATGTTGTTCGATTTAGAAATTACTGAAGCTATTGATGGCTCAATGACTTATCTCAGTCATGATGCGAATGGCTCGAAGGTGACGAAAGGAAATGCTAAACCAAAATTCTTTGAGGCAAAGTTAGAGCAAGGGGTATTAAAAATACCTGGCAAGGATAATTTAGTAGAGGTAGATGATGCTGCTAACTAAATTATACGAACTTTCTCAGCGCAAGGATATCAAGACCAAACTACCGATCGAAGGCTATAATAATGTCCCGCTTAAGTGGATAGTTAATATCGATCTCGAAGGTAATTTAATCGGCTTTGATGAATTGGGCGATCGTGAAAAGCGAATGCTTCCAGATTGTAAAAGAGCTTCTGGAATTAAACCTAAACTTTTAGCTGATAAATGTGATTATGTGTTCGGCTATGCTGAATCTGATAAACCTGTTGATAAAGTAGCCGAACGTCATCGCCAATTCAAGGAATTGATAGATCGTTGTGCTGAATATACTAAAGATAGTAGCGTTCTAGCTATCGCTAAATTTCTAAATAACTGGCATCCAGAAATTGACAATGAAAAATTAATTGAGAAAAAGATCGAACCCGCCCAAGTGGTAACATTTTGTGTTAATTATCCTGATGGTAGTACTATCATCCCTGCTGATAGCCAAGCTGGATTAACTTCTATTGAATCGTTTTGGGCAAAACATTCGAGCGGTGAGGATGAAGAGAGCAGCAAACAAGCAATCATGACTTGTTTAGTGACAAATCAAGAACGGCCTGTGGAAGAACGTTTACCTGTAGTAATTAAGGGTGTTCCAAACGGACAAACTTCTGGGACTGCTTTAGTTTCTGCTAATGCACTGCCTTTTACTTCCTATGGTTTGAAAAACTCTCTAACTTCACCCATCTGTCGAGAGGCTGGCGAAGGATTTGCAAAGGCTCTTAATTATCTATTAAGTAATGATGATTCTAAATTTATTCTCAATAATAATGTAGCTTTTGTATTTTGGACACAGAATCCAACTAGAGCTAAATCGGCAATCTGGAAAAACGACCAGCCAAAGAAGATTAGAGACATTCTAGTTAATGCGCTCAAAGGCGAAAGAAGATTAGCTAATCTACAAACTAATCGTTATTATGCCGTCGCTCTTTCTGCGAGTGGAGCGCGGGTAGTTGTCCGCGATTATATTGACATCGCTCTCGATCGAGCAATTCAAAACCTAATTGATTGGTTTGATGCTCAAGAGCTAGTTGATACTTGGGGTGAAGAAGATGAGAAACGAAAATATCTCAGTATTTATCGCCTATCTAAGTGTCTATATCGAGATGCAAAGAAAGAAGATATTGCTCGAATTTCTACACAATTAGTTCGCGTAGCGATTCAAGGAGGAAGATTACCTCAAGAATTATTAGCCCAACTCGTTCGTCGTAATCGAGCAGATAGAGATATTAATCGCGATCGCGCCACACTAATCAAATTAGTTTTGACAACTCAGTATCCTAACCAAATGACAAATATGAATTGCTTAAATGAAGATCCACAATTTACCGAACAACTAGATCGAGCCGCCTATTATTGTGGTCGATTATTAGCCCAACTCGAACAAATTCAAATTCAAGCATTAGGCAGAGATGTCAATGCGACATTAATCGATCGCTTTTATGGAGCGGCATCAGCAACTCCAGGCAAAGTCCTTGGTAAATTAGTTGAAGATGCTCAACCTCACCTTGCCCGAATTCGCAAAGATAAGCGAGGTACTTATGAAGCTCTTCAACAACAAATGGAAGATATTCTCTGTAATATATCACCGGAAGATGGCAAATTTCCCACCACTCTAAATACAGTGCAGCAGAGTATTTTTGCCCTCGGTTATTACCACCAACGCGCTCACAATCGAAAACAAGCAAAAGATGGAGCGGCTGCGAAGAAAGCTGGTACTTCTACACAAGCTGAAGATGCTGCCGAATAAAGTCCGATCTGACGTTACGCCGCGTGACAACACACTCTAGAGTATTTTCCAATTTTCAACTGTCAACTATCAATTATCAATTGTTTAATCATGTCTAATTATCTCAATCCAGAATTTCGTCACGATTTCGTTATGCTCTTCGATGTTGAAAATGGCAATCCCAATGGAGATCCAGATGGTGGTAATTTACCTCGTACAGATCCAGAAACTATGCACGGTTTAGTCACCGATGTTTGTTTAAAACGGAAGATTCGCAATTTTATCGATATCTTCTATGGTGAAGAAGAAACCACCAAAATCTACGTTCAAGATCGAGGGATTGCGCTCAATGATATGAACGATCGCGCTTATAAATCTCTAGGCATTAAATCTACAGGCACAAAACAAAAACGGGAAGATGTTAATAAAACTCGCGACTGGATGTGCCAAAACTTCTTCGATATTCGGATGTTTGGGGCGGTGATGTCTACCGGAATTAATTGTGGACAAGTGCGGGGACCATTGCAGCTAACTTTTGCTAAATCGATCGATGCAATTATGCCGATCGATGTTACCATTACTCGCCTAGCAATTACCGATCCAAAAGATGCCGAAGTTAATGTTGGTGATGATGGTAAAGGTAATACTGGTAAAACATCCACAATGGGGCGGAAGGCGTTAGTTCCCTATGGTTTATATATGGGCTATGGCTTCTTTTCTCCCCACTTAGCCGCCCAAACAGGTGTCACTGAGAAGGATTTAGAACTGTTCTGGCAAGCCTTACAAAAGATGTGGGATTTCGATCGATCTGCCAGTCGCGGTTTAATGGCTCTACGCGGCTTACATATCTTCTCTCATGAGAATAAATTAGGTAATGCTCCAGCACATGTATTGTTCGATCGAATCAAACCATCACTAAATTCATCGGTGAATGTACCGCGCAAATTTACTGATTATACTGTGACAATTCAGGATCAAGATTTGCCAAATGGAGTAACTTTAACGTCTTTAGTGATTTGATGATTAGATCTCCGATTTCCCCGATAAGTCGGAGATCTAGATCGTAAAACAGAATATCGATCGTTATACTTCACGAACTGGGTATTCTTGAAATAGGATACCTATTTTTTGTGTCAATTGTGCCAGATTCAGAAGATTATATGATGATTAGTGCCCTCCAGCACTATGCCTTTTGTCCCCGTCAATTTGCTCTAATTCATATCGAACAAGTTTGGGATGAAAATATCTACACTCTGCGAGGGCAAAGAGTCCATGAGAAGGTCGATATTCCCGATGATGAAGAACTCGATGATGTGCGGGTAGAACGTGCTTTACCTTTGTGGTGTCATCGATTAGAAATTCGGGGAATCGCTGATGTTGTTGAGTTTAATTGCGATGATATTCCCTACCCAGTGGAGTATAAATCTGGTAGTAAAAAAGCGAGACTTGCCGATGACATTCAACTGTGTGCCCAGGCTCTATGTTTGGAAGAAATGCTCGGTTGTAACGTGCCATTGGGCGCAATTTATCATGCGGGTTCAAAACGGCGGCGGGAAGTCAAGCTCGATCCTAAATTACGCACCTATACTAAACAGACGATAATTGCTACCCGCGAACTTTTAATCAGTCAAAAACTACCACCACCCGTTCGAGATCAACGTTGTGATGATTGTTCGCTAATTGATGCTTGTATGCCTGAATCGATCTCGAATTTTAGTAGATATAGCGTGCTGAATAACCCTTTTGAGATTATTAATCAGGTAACAGAAAGTGTTTAATTTTGATATTTTTTGGTGAATTTATTGTTATGAAGCAACTACTGAATACGCTCTATATCCAAACTCAAGGTGCATATTTGCGCCTCGACCATGAAACGCTCAAAATTGAAGTTGAAAAAGAACTAAAAAAACAAATTCCGCTCCACCATTTAGGGAGTATTGTGACATTTGGCAATGTGTTGATGAGTCCTTATTTAATTCATCGTTGTGGTGAAGATGGGCGTAGTTTGGTGTGGCTATCCGAATTTGGTCGATTTAAAGGTCGCTTGGCAGGTTCGACGACAGGAAATGTGTTGTTGCGTCAGGCTCAACATGAGGCACTACGAGATACTGGGGCTACTTTAGCTATTGCTCGTTATCTGGTAGCTGGTAAACTCCAAAACACTCGTACTGTAGTGATGAGAGCGGCACGGGAAGCCAATAGTCTAGAAGATCGAGATCGACTGACAAATACCGCTAAACTTCACGCAGAATCGATTCAGAAAGCCGAATTAGCCCCCGATTTAGACACCCTCCGGGGAATCGAAGGTTATGCGGCTAAAACGTATTTTGGGAGCTTTACTGGCATGATTCGGGCAAATCGGGAGACTTTTGGATTAGTCGATCGCAATAAACGTCCCCCCCGCGATCCCATTAATGCATTATTATCCTTCGTTTATACACTACTAAAAAATGATTGTGTGTCTGCTTGTGAAGGGGTAGGATTAGATCCACAAATGGGATTTCTACATGCTCTTCGCCCTGGAAGACCTGCTTTAGCTCTTGATTTGATGGAAGAATTTCGCGCAAGCTTTGCAGATAGATTAGTCCTAAATTTAATCAATCGCAAACAAATTCAACCCAAAGATTTTGTTACTCGTCCTGGTGGTGCGGTACATCTAGTCGATGATGCAAGACGAACTTTATTGGCAGCTTATCAAAACCGAAAGCAGGAAGAAGTTCCCCATCAAATCATCAACTCCAAGGCTCCATTTGGCTTGATTCCACACGTCCAAGCTCGATTATTAGCCCGTCATTTGCGTGGCGATGTACCCAGTTATCAACCTTTCATCCAGAAGTGATCAAATGGATATCTTAGTCACCTATGATGTGAATACGGAAACGAAGGAAGGTAGGCGGCGGTTGCGCAAAGTAGCTACTGTCTGCAAAGATTATGGACAACGTGTGCAGTTCTCTGTGTTTGAATGTCGGGTGAGTGATAGTCAGTATGAGACTCTACGCGATCGATTGGTCAAAACGATCGATCCTAACTTTGATAGTATTCGAGTCTATCGATTACCTACGCCCAGGGAAGAACATTTATTCTGTTGTGGGATTGATGGTTATACTGATTTCGATCGACCACTGATTCTCTAAATCGTAGCGCGAACCTATAGTGATGGTCAAAATCCTGGGAGGTTCGCGATCTCATTATCCATCAGGGTTTGAGCTATTTTTGGCTAGGATGTGGATATGTCTGGGCATATGAGGAATAATAGGATCGCGGAACTCACTATTCAAACTGTTGCTATGAGTAGGTTTGAGATCTCCGCTGTTGCATCCAGCCTTCGGGTTGGATGAGGATTGGAACAAGCACGACCGATCCAAGCTACTGCATCCGTTGGGTTGCATCCAGCCTTCGGGTTGGATGAGGATTGGAACCGGCGGATACGTATGATACTACTTCCGATTCTCTTGTTGCATCCAGCCTTCGGGTTGGATGAGGATTGGAACTCTTTTTTGTAATCCACCCTTCCGAATGGATCTCTGTTGCATCCAGCCTTCGGGTTGGATGAGGATTGGAACTCTAATGTGTTTGTGGAGGGGGTTTCTGTGTATAAGTTGCATCCAGCCTTCGGGTTGGATGAGGATTGGAACCACCAATTACGAGAACTTGATCAATATCACCGATGTTGCATCCAGCCTTCGGGTTGGATGAGGATTGGAACATCAGTGAGAGTTGGTTGTGATGTTGGCGGCTCTGGGTTGCATCCAGCCTTCGGGTTGGATGAGGATTGGAACAACACTCCACTGGGGGAACTCACCCCGATTACCTAGTTGCATCCAGCCTTCGGGTTGGATGAGGATTGGAACAGTTAGATAATCATCGACGACTCCAAGAGGTTGAGTTGTTGCATCCAGCCTTCGGGTTGGATGAGGATTGGAACCCAAGTATCACTCGCGGAGAATAAATACTCAGAGTAGTTGCATCCAGCCTTCGGGTTGGATGAGGATTGGAACTTTCTACCATCAGATACGATCAGACCACTGAATCAGTTTGTTGCATCCAGCCTTCGGGTTGGATGAGGATTGGAACTATTACGACTGACCCTCTGATTCTTCAATCGTTAGACGTTGCATCCAGCCTTCGGGTTGGATGAGGATTGGAACCCCCCGCCGCGGGGAATAATCGAGTTCCCCTGACTTAGTTGCATCCAGCCTTCGGGTTGGATGAGGATTGGAACCCCGCGATTGTGATGGTCGCGGAATTTCGCGAGGTTGCATCCAGCCTTCGGGTTGGATGAGGATTGGAACTTTTTAGTGGGAGCGTAAGGGACTAAATAGAACCTATCGTTGCATCCAGCCTTCGGGTTGGATGAGGATTGGAACCTGATCATATTCCGCTCGTAGTTGTTGGTTTGAGTTGCATCCAGCCTTCGGGTTGGATGAGGATTGGAACCACCAATTACGAGAACTTGATCAATATCACCGATGTTGCATCCAGCCTTCGGGTTGGATGAGGATTGGAACAGAAATACACCCCTTTGGGAATCAGAAAAGTTGATTTGTTGCATCCAGCCTTCGGGTTGGATGAGGATTGGAACCCATTCGCGTAAACGAAAGGAACCTTTGTGTAGGTGTTGTTGCATCCAGCCTTCGGGTTGGATGAGGATTGGAACGATCTATACCTCGCTACCGCATCTGCGGGCTATGGTGTTGCATCCAGCCTTCGGGTTGGATGAGGATTGGAACTTTTAACCCCTGGCGTACCGACGCGATCCGCTCAGTTGCATCCAGCCTTCGGGTTGGATGAGGATTGGAACCCGTCTCCATCAGTCCGATAAATCCCCTCCTTGAAAGTTGCATCCAGCCTTCGGGTTGGATGAGGATTGGAACCTGCGGTTCCTGCGGTTCCTGCGAGTGAGGGTGTGTTGCATCCAGCCTTCGGGTTGGATGAGGATTGGAACCGGTTGAATATCGTCCCAAGCGAGGATATAGTTTCGGTTGCATCCAGCCTTCGGGTTGGATGAGGATTGGAACTGAATTGATAGTAACCCCCTACGTGGTGATCAATAGTTGCATCCAGCCTTCGGGTTGGATGAGGATTGGAACTTTTTAGTGGGAGCGTAAGGGACTAAATAGAACCTATGTTGCATCCAGCCTTCGGGTTGGATGAGGATTGGAACAGAATCTTAAGAGAGTTAACGAGAGAGTTTATCAATGAGTTGCATCCAGCCTTCGGGTTGGATGAGGATTGGAACTTTTGAACGGCTCGATCGAGAATCAGCCAAAAACCTCGGTTGCATCCAGCCTTCGGGTTGGATGAGGATTGGAACAGGCGGTAAGCTTGTGGGGTTCCCGAAAGTATCGT